>NZ_QTLK01000020.1:391-131032 GCF_003602705.1 Bacteroides sp. AM16-13 | reverse complement strand
AAGACTGGGAGAGTTGAACGAAAAAATCAAGAGAAAAGCTCACGTAAAGCAAAGCTTTTCTCTTGATTTTTTAGAAAGAGGAACATTTACTGAATATCCCTAGCTATCAAGCTCATAAAATGTCGATATTTTACCAGAGAGGACAGAAATATAGAATGGCGGTTGCTTTGCCATTTGAATAAGGGTATTTCTTTCATCTGTTTTTTCTGATGAAATCTGAATGGGCTTAATTGCAAACATGGAAGAGATGTATTCAATACCATGTAATTGGGGGTGTATAAATTCCTCATATTGTGTTTTCATTGCTTCATATGCAGTTAGTGGTTTATGTAGGCATAGGTTGCAGTTCCCGATATTGTGAGGACTGCAACTACCATTTTTCATACATGGAAATGATGGCTCTGGGGATGAAACGGTATGTGGGGTGTAGTGGACAGAAGTTAGTGTATGATATTTACTAAAGCCGAATGGCATGATTGAAAAGAATTCGCCGTCCATAACAGTAATGCCGATATCTTTCAAAGTGTCTGGTACTTTGCATAAAATAACTTCACAAAGTTCGTACTTTAAGTTGAATCCCGGTTTGTTGAATAACTGGCTTACTATATTGGTAGAAGCATAAGTTGCATTTACCACTCCTTTACATTCAATATACTCGCCGTTTTCTATTTCTATTTGATAGCGTTCATTCTTATCTGTAATTGAAATAACCTTCGTTCCCGAAAACGTATCTACATTTTTAACATCACTAATGTGGTTTAGTAGTTTATTTAGAACAATCTTATAACTATATGAGTATTCTTTAGTAAGATATAGTGCTTCAACTTTATTTGAGTTAAATAGTGTATTAGGATCAACTTCAGAATATGGTATATTATTTCTATTCATAAAATCTTCATATTCAGATTTGTTGGTTAACGACTCATTATTTGCGATAGCATAATAGGCCTTAAATTGAGAATTAATACTTTCACCAAAGTCATGTATAAAGCGCTCTTTATATTTTAGTATTGTGTTTACTGTTTTTTGACCTCTTGGGTAATGTAAGCCATTGTGGAGGCGGGCTTGATTGACCATTGATGCTCGAGAGAAGAAATTTTGATCTATATCAATAACAGCAACGGTAACTTCACGTTGCGACAAAAAAAAGGCAGTATATAAACCATATATGCCTCCGCCTAATACGACTATATCAAACTGTTTCATAGTTGTTTAATTTGTTTTGCCGGTGCGCCATACCACATCTGATTATCAGGTATATTTTGGAGTATTAATGATCCCATACCAATAATAACATTATTCCCTATACGAATTTGATCTTTGATATTGCTGGATGCATAAATAATACACTCATTCCCGACTTTGACGGAACCGGCTATTGTGACGGAACTTGCTATCCAGTTATTTTTACCAATAACTGTATTGTGCCCAATAGAACACAAACCATCTATTTTAGTTCCATCTCCTATTGTTGTAGGTGATAATGTGCCTTTGGTAATTTGACAATTAGGGCCAATATCAACCTTGGAGCCTATAATGACGTTTGAGTAATGCGGGAATTTGTGTAAGCTTCCATATTGATCTCTTTCGCAGCCTAATCCGGAATGACCTATGACTGTTCCAGCGTGAATGATTACATCGTCTCCTATTTCAACGCCATCATAAATGACAACATTTGAGTGAATGATGCAATTATTTCCAATGGAAGCATTCATAATTGTTGCAGATGGGCTTATCTGTGCGTTTTTGCCGATAGATTTTTGAATGTCAATAGGCTTATAATAATTGGGATGGAAAAATCTCTCTGCAATGAGAATGAAAACAAGACGCGGATTGCTGACATGGATGATGACTTTGTTGAAAAGTTTCGGAGTGATTAAAACCTCTGTGTCAGTTATTAGATATTTTACATTTGATTGCTCAGCTAACTTTTGTTTCTCTTTTTTGTATGTTGCTATCCATCCCATACATTCGGGTAATGAAGAATCTAATGTCGAGATATTTTTAACAACTAAGTCCTCTACATCATGTGATACATTAATAACGTATTCTTTGATATATTCAATAATGTCTGATAGCTGAATCATCTTTATATTTGTTTGCAATTTATTGTGTGTAAGTATTCTTTTTGCTTATCCTTACAAAGATAGTTATATTTGGCATAACTCCTAAATAAATATCTATAAAAAGTTATGCACTATTCTATTTCAATATTCAAAAAGGAATGTGAAAAGTGGCTGGCGAAGAATTAATGTTTTCCTAGTTGTAGGAAATTGGAAAGTATTTTGTGGATGTGATATTTGCTTTTGCTGTCTTAAGCGGTAAATGGTTCTCTTTTTATTCAAAGTCTATTATCTATCTCTGCCATTATATCTTGCTTTTTGCAATTCTTTCCTTGTTGGACTTGTTGCGATGCAGATATTTCTATGTATATTTGTACGATGTGAACTTAAACAGGTTGAAATATGAGTGGCAAGATTTACCCTATCGGTATACAGAATTTTGAAAAAATTCGTAAAGGTGGCTATTTTTATATAGATAAAACAGCATTGGTTTATCAACTGGTGAAAACCGGAAGCTACTATTTTTTGAGTCGGCCGCGCCGTTTTGGCAAAAGTCTGCTTATTTCTACGCTTGAAGCTTACTTTCAAGGAAAGCAGGAACTCTTTGAAGGGCTGGCTATGGAGAAACTGGAAAAAGATTGGGTAAAATATCCCGTTTTATATCTTGATCTTAATACGGAAAAATATGATACTCCGGAAAGTCTGGAGAACAAACTCAATGGGGCGTTGGTGGAATGGGAGAAGATATATGGTGCGGAGCCCTCGGAGAAATCCTTAGCGATGCGTTTTGAGGGGATTATTAAACGTGCCTGCCGGCAGGAAGGACAGCGTGTGGCTATTCTTGTGGATGAGTATGACAAGCCGATGTTGCAGGCCATTGGTAATGATGCCTTGCAAAAGAGCTTTCGCAATACATTGAAAGCTTTCTATGGTGCATTGAAAAGTCAGGATGGCTGTATTAAGTTTGCTATGTTGACGGGAGTTGCCAAGTTCGGTAAATTTAGTGTGTTCAGTGATTTGAATAACCTGAATGACATTTCAATGTGGAATAAGTATATAGATATTTGTGGTGTGAGCGAACAGGAATTATACGATAATCTGGATGCCGAGCTTCATGAGTTTGCCAATGTGCAGGGAGTGACGTATGAGGAGATATGTGTCCGGCTGAAAGAGATGTATGATGGTTATCATTTTACGCACAATTCCAAGGGAATGTACAATCCTTTCAGCCTGCTTCATGCTTTTAATCGGAATGAGTTTGGGAGTTATTGGTTTGAAACGGGTACTCCCACTTATTTGGTGGAATTGCTGAAGAAACACCATTACGACCTTCATCGGATGGCTCATGAAGAAACTGATGAACAGGTACTGAACAGTATAGATTCTGAATCTACCAATCCTATTCCGGTAATCTATCAGAGCGGGTACCTTACCATTAAAGGGTATGATGAAGAATTTGGTATTTACCGTTTAGGTTTTCCTAATCGTGAAGTGGAAGAAGGGTTTGTCCGTTTTCTGCTTCCTTATTATGCGAACGTAGATAAAGTGGAATCTCCCTTTGAAACTCAGAAACTTGTTCGTAAAGTGGAGGCTGGTGATTACGAATCTTTTTTCCGTCGTCTGCAAAGTTTCTTTTCTGATATTCCATACGAGCTTGCCCGCGAATTGGAGTTACATTATCAGAATGTACTTTATATTGTATGTAAACTGGTCGGTTTTTATGTAAAAGCGGAATATCATACGAGTGAAGGCCGTGTGGATATGGTATTGCAGACTGACAAGTTCATTTACATTATGGAATTTAAACTGAATGGTACTGCGGAAGAAGCTCTGCAACAGATAAATGACAAACACTATGCCCGACCATTTGAAACGGATTCACGAAAACTTTTTAAGATTGGTGTGAATTTCAGTGCTGAAACGAGAAATATAGAAAAGTGGTTGGTCGAAAATTGAATTGCCTGCGCCGGAAATAAGATATTCATTTCTCATATTCTCATAGATTTGATTTAAATAGCAGATAATTAATAAAGTAAGCTATGAGAAATACTTTAAAAATTGGTATTTCTCATAGTTTTATTCGCAAATAGACCTTGATTTGGCTTATTTCTCATACCTGTTGAACTCATTTCTCATAATGGCCCGGTGTTGGTATATAAATAGGCTGTGTGGGCTTACCTATATTCTGTAAGTTGCCTTTTGCTTTTAGGCGACGGATTTGCCTACTGGCCATACTTTGAGTGAAACTGCAGAGCGACTGCATATTACTACGGGTTAATACAGGATGAGTTGCAAAATAGGCAGTAAGTTTCTTGTCGATCTCTTCTTCAGAAAGAGAAGCGGAATGTGGCTTGTATTTTGAACGTCGTAGATGAGTGCTCATGCACAAACCTTTTAAATCTCTATCAGCTTGGAAGTTAATGGACTTAAGTTTCACTTTGTCAGCACGAGTGGTAAGCGAGTGCACGGGTTCGGTAGCTTGTAATGTAATCTGGAAATAGCCAATTCCATCCAGATGTACTCGTTCTCCCTCGCATAGGTGGTTTCCCATGCATCTGCTCAATTCCATTAACATGGCTTCTACTTCTGCTTTCCCGAAAGTAGTTGCCATGTGGATTTCTCTTGCCAGCTTTTGAGTGGTCACATGTTGAAAATTAACCACCCGTGGGTGATAACTAGGTTCTTCCCCTTCTTTTTCCGGTTGGGGATTCTTATAAAACTCGAATTGTATTGCCATCTTTGTTTTAATTTAATGGTTGTTTATATGTTATGTACTGATGCTCTTAGTGTATCTCGCTTTTATTCTTTTATTATTCAACCGCCATCCTGATTGTTCCACTAGAGTGAACGGTTCTTTTCACTCTAGTAGACAGAACTTTTTACTGTAGTGAACAGGCCTGTGCACTGTAGTGGAACGATTGGGATGCTCTTTCAAAGATACGACATTATTAGGTGAAAAACAAGTAATTAACTAGTTGTTTTCATGAAAGAAATAGCTAGCTGTTTTCTAAAATAAGCTTGGCGGATAAACAGGAGAATAGTTGTGTCTGACTATGAGAAATACCCTGAAAGAGTATGAGAAATAGCGGTTTTTTGAAGAAAATCGATGAGGATAGTATGAGAAACACCTGTTTTAAAAACGTTTCTCATAATGTACTTCTTTGATTATATGTGCTTTATCTGAAATCTATGAGAACATGAGAAATAGAATTGAAAAATCTTTTCTAGTAGAAAGATGAAATAAGTATTCTCTGAAAAGTTGTTTGTGTGGAATATTTACAGTATATTTGTGTCGTAATAATCGCCCTACAAAACACATGCAGGACAAATAAATGAAGTAATGAGAATAACACTGGTAAGAGACGATGGCAAGGTGAACACTATGCGTACGTTAAGAATTGAACAGCTCGTGGAGCAAATGAAAGTGGAAACCAAAACACAGCCTGTCTCAAAAATGAGAGAAGTCCTGCCTTTTATGCTTCCGGGTGATAAAAATGACTATGTACAGAAAGTACCGAAGCTGATACCTGCAGCCGCCTTTTTTCGTAAAGGCGGCATAACGACGATGAGTGAATACAATGGAATTGTGATGATTCAGGTCAACAACTTGTCCGGAAACATGGAGGCGGATGAGGTGAAAGAACGGGTAAAGGAGCTTCCGCAGACTTACTTAGCTTTCACCGGTTCTTCCGGAAAGTCTGTGAAAGTATGGGTGCGCTTTACTTATCCCAATGATCGTTTGCCGACAACTAGTGAAGAAGCGGAGCTTTTTCATGCGCATGCCTATCGGTTGGCAGTGAAATTTTATCAGCCACAACTTCCTTATGATATTGAACTGAAAGTACCTTCGTTGGAGCAATATTGTCGTTTAACTTTTGACCCGCACTTGTATTTTAATCCCGAAGCAATGCCTATTTATATGAAGCAGCCTGCCGCTATGCCGGGTGAGGTGACTTATCGCGAACGGGTGCAAACGGAAACTTCACCGTTGCAACGGCTTGCACCGGGATATGAAAAGTGTAATGCGCTTTCTGTCCTTTTCGAAGCTGCTTTTGCACGTGCGTTGGATGAAGAGACTGATTATCAACCGGAAGGAGACAAACAATCGCTGCTGATTAACCTCGCAGGACATTGTTTCCGTGCCGGTATTCCGGAGGAAGATACAGTGCGATGGTCTCGCGCTCATTATCGCTTGCCGAAGGACGATACATTGGTTCGGGGAACCGTGCGAAATGTATACCGCACTTGTGAAGGGTTTGCGAGTAAAAGTAGTCTGTTGCCGGAACAATTATTTGTCATGCAGATGGATGAGTTTATGAAACGGCGTTATGATTTTCGTTTCAACCAGTTGACATCACAAGTGGAATGTCGTGAACGGAACAGCTTTAATTTTTATTTTCATCCGGTGGATAAACGGTTGATGGCAAGTATTGCAATGAATGCACATTATGAAGGGCTTAAGCTGTGGGATAAAGACGTGGTACGTTACCTGAATTCGGATCATGTGCCGGTTTATCAGCCTATCGAGGAATTTCTTTATGACCTTCCTCATTGGGATGGTAAGGATCATATCGGCGATCTTGCCAAGCGAGTTCCTTGCGATCATCCTCATTGGGCGCAATTGTTTCGTCGTTGGTTTCTTAGTATGATAGCGCATTGGCGTGGAATGGGAAAGAATCATGCAAATAGCACTTCTCCTATATTGATAGGTCCACAGGCTTATCGTAAGTCTACATTTTGCCGGTTGATTTTGCCTCCATGCTTGCAGGCTTATTATACGGATAGCATTGATTTCAGCCGGAAGCGGGATGCCGAGTTATACTTGAATCGTTTTTTATTGATTAATATGGATGAGTTCGATCAGATTGGCATCAATCAGCAGTCTTTCCTCAAGCATATTCTGCAGAAGCCTGTTGTCAACACACGGCGACCGAATGCTTCGGCTGTGGAGGAATTGCGTCGGTATGCCTCTTTTATAGGAACGAGTAATCATAAAGATTTGTTGACGGATACTTCCGGTAGTCGCCGTTTTATCGGTGTTGAGGTGACTGGAGTGATTGATGTGGTCCGTCCTATTGATTATGAGCAATTGTATGCGCAGGCAATGGCACTGCTGCGTAGTAATGAACGCTACTGGTTTGATGAGAAGGAAGAGGCTATTATGACGGAGGCGAACCGGGAGTTTGAGCAGTCGCCGGCAATCGAGCAGTTGTTCCAGGTGTATTACCGGGTAGCGGAAGAGGAAGAAGAGGGAGAATGGTTACTTGCTGCAGATATACTTCAGCGGATACAAAAGGCAAGTAAAATGAAGATTTCTTCCGGACAGGTTAATTATTTCGGGCGTATTTTGCAGAAGCTGGGAGTAAAGTCATTCAGGAAAACACGCGGAGTTTATTATCATGTGGTGGCTGTTGGGCAAGGGTGATGATGAAATAATGCACGAGATGTGCATTTTATTATTTTATAATAATTATCTTTGCGTAATAACGTGAGATATATGAAGGCTATGATAAGAAATCCTTTTATAACAAGTGGATATGTGTCTGCTGATTATTTTTGTGACCGTCAGCAAGAAAGCGAACAGTTGGTACGCGAAGTGATGAATGGGAATAATCTGGCTCTTGTCTCTACCCGACGAATGGGAAAGACGGGGCTGATCCGTCATTGCTTTCAGTTTCCTGAAATTAAGCAGGACTATTACACTTTCTTTATTGATATATATGACAGCCGGTCATTGCGCGACTTGGTATTTGCACTTAGTAAAGAGATTTTGGAAGTACTGAAACCTATAGGGAAGAAAGCTTTGCATGGTTTTTGGGAATGTGTGAAATCTTTGCAGGCCAGTATCTCTTTTGATGTGAATGGTATGCCTTCTTTGAATTTGGGATTAGGAGATATACAAGCTCCGGCTACTACGCTCGATGAAATCTTCCGGTATTTAGAGCAAGCGGATAAGCCTTGTTTGATTGCCATTGATGAATTTCAGCAGATTACCGGGTATGCAGAGAAAAATGTAGAGGCTACTCTCCGGACTTATGTGCAGCATTGTAATAATGCGCGTTTCATTTTTGCCGGGAGCCAGCGACATGTGATGGGGAATATGTTTTTGACGCCTTCCAGACCTTTTTATCAAAGTGTGTCAATGATGCATTTGGAAAGTATTCCTTTAGAAGAATACGTTCGTTTTGCATGTATGCATTTCAAACGTGCAGGCAAAGAAATGGAAGAAAGTGCTGTTACCACAGTTTATCAACAGTTTGAAGGAGTCACATGGTATATACAAAAAGTATTGAATACACTTTATGATATGACCCCGGAGCACGGAGTCTGTAAAGTGGAAATGGTGTCAGAGGCTATTCGGCAGATTATTGATTCATTCAGATATACTTATTCGGAAATTCTTTTTCGTTTGCCGGAAAAGCAAAAGGAGTTACTGATTGCTATCACTAAAGAGGGAAAAGCGAAAGCTATCACTTCCGGTGCTTTCATAAAGAAATACAGACTGGCTTCAGCCAGTTCTGTGCAGGCAGCATTGAAAGGGTTACTGGAAAAGGATTTTGTGACCCAGGAAAAGGGAGTGTATCAAATATATGATCGTTTCTTGGGTATTTGGTTGAAAGAGAATTATTGAGTCATTTTTCGTTTGTTGAAACGTGCTTTTCGATAAATCGCGTTAATAATTAGCTGAAACTACTGCCTGTTAATCAGTTTTATTGTATCTTTGCGGTCTTAACTTTTTTAATGGTAAATAATGAAGGAATTTCTACAACTAATGCGACGTTTCGTGTCGCCTTATAAGAAGTATATCGGCTGGGCTATTTTGCTGAATATTTTGTCTGCTGTATTCAACGTGTTCTCATTTACTTTTTTGATTCCTATTTTGAGTATTCTGTTTAAAACAGAAGGAGCGGATAAAGTATACCATTTTATGGAATGGGGTAGTGGTGATTTAGCAGATGTTGCCAAGAATAACTTCTATTATTACATATCTCAAATGATAGTGGATAATGGTCCCACTGTGGCTCTTATTTTCTTGGGATTGTTCCTGATGGTGATGACATTGTTTAAAACCGGTTGTTACTTTGCTTCTTCAGCTGTGATGATTCCATTGCGTACAGGAGTGGTACGTGATATTCGTATTATGGTATATGCTAAGGTTATGCGTCTGCCAATGTCTTTTTTCTCTGAAGAAAGAAAGGGGGATATCATAGCCCGTATGAGTGGTGACGTGGGAGAGGTTGAAAACTCCATTACTAGTTCTTTGGATATGTTGATGAAGAGTCCAATCCTGATTATTATATATTTCGTGACATTGGTCACCGTTAGTTGGCAGTTGACTCTTTTTACTATTATTGTATTGCCGGGAATGGGTTGGTTGATGGGAGTGGTCGGAAGAAAACTGAAACGCCAGTCACTGGAAGCACAGGCAAAGTGGAGTGATACGATGTCGCAATTGGAAGAAACACTGGGAGGTTTGCGCATCATCAAGGCTTTTATTGCGGAAGATAAAATGATTAACCGCTTCACTAAATGTAGTAACGAACTTCGGGATGCAACAAACAAGGTTGCTATACGTCAGGCTATGGCACATCCGATGAGTGAGTTTTTGGGAACCATTCTGATTGTAGCCGTACTGTGGTTTGGTGGTACATTGATTTTGGGACAGAATGCAACCATCGATGCTCCTACATTCATCTTCTATATGGTTATCTTGTATAGTGTAATCAATCCGTTGAAAGACTTTGCTAAAGCAGGATACAACATTCCAAAAGGTTTGGCTTCTATGGAACGTGTTGATAAAATCCTGAAAGCAGAGAATAAGATTAAGGAGATTCCGAATCCGAAACCGTTGAAAGGTTTGAATGACAAGATTGAATTTAAAGATATCTCTTTCAGCTACGATGGTAAGAGAGAGGTACTGAAACATGTAAATTTGACAGTTCCCAAAGGAAAAACAATTGCACTGGTTGGACAGTCAGGTTCCGGTAAATCTACCTTAGTCGATTTGTTGCCACGTTACCATGATGTACAGGAAGGTGATATTACCATTGACGGAACGAGCATCCGCGACGTGCGTATTGCTGATTTGCGTAGTCTGATTGGTAATGTAAACCAGGAAGCTATTTTGTTTAATGATACATTCTTCAATAACATTGCTTTTGGTGTGGAGAATGCGACAATGGAACAAGTGGTAGAGGCAGCAAAGATTGCCAATGCACATGATTTCATCATGGAGAAACCGGAAGGATATAACATGAATATCGGTGACCGTGGTGGTAAATTGTCCGGTGGTCAGCGCCAGCGTATCAGTATCGCCCGTGCCATCCTGAAGAACCCTCCGATTCTGATTCTCGATGAGGCTACTTCTGCATTGGATACCGAATCAGAACGTCTCGTGCAGGAAGCGTTGGAACGTTTGATGAAAACACGTACAACGATTGCTATTGCCCACCGTCTTTCTACTATTAAGAATGCAGATGAAATCTGCGTGTTATATGAAGGAGAAATTGTAGAACGTGGTAAGCATGAGGAACTTATAGAATTAAACGGCTATTACAAACGCCTGCATGATATGCAACAACTGTAATGCAGCAATTGTAATTTTTTGATAATGCAATGATATTATTAAGTTTTGATACAGAAGAATTTGATGTACCTCGTGAACATGGTGTAGACTTTCCGCTGGATGAAGCGATGAAAGTATCAGTCTATGGTACGAACCGGATACTGGACTGCCTGAAAAAAAACGAGGTGAAAGCCACTTTCTTCTGTACAAGCAATTTTGCAGAAAATGCGTCGGAGGTGATGCGGCGCATTATGGACGAAGGACATGAAGTGGCTGCGCATGGATGTGACCATTGGCAACCGCAGACTTCTGATGTCAGCCGTTCAAAAGAAATTCTGGAACGTCTTACCAGCAGAACGATAGAAGGCTATCGCCAACCGCGTATGTTTCCCGTATCAGATACGGAACTTGAACGAATGGGGTATGTGTACAACTCCTCATTGAATCCCGCATTTATCCCCGGAAGATATATGCATTTATCAGAGCCGCGTACCTGCTTTATGACAGGCAAACTACTTCAAATTCCGGCTTCTGTAACTCCATGGATTCGTTTCCCGCTATTTTGGTTGTCTTGTCATAATCTGCCGATGTGGCTTTATCAAAACCTGGTAAACCGGGTGTTGAAACATGACGGATATTTTGTGACCTATTTCCACCCATGGGAGTTCTATCCGTTGGGTGAACACCCTGAATTTAAAATGCCTTTTATCATCCGCAACCATTCCGGCAAAGGAATGGAGGAACGTTTGGATATGCTTATCCGCAACCTGAAAGAGAAAGGCTACCCTTTTATGACTTACTCGGAGTTTGCGCAGATAAAACTGGCTGAACTAAATAAACCGGACGAAAAATGATTAAATTGGCTATTGTATCCCCCTGCTATAATGAGGAGGAAGTGTTGGAAGAGTCAACCACCCGTTTGACAGCTTTGTTTGATGACTTGGTGGCGAAAAAAAAGATCAGCGCCGACAGTTTTGTGCTCTTTGTGAATGATGGCAGTAAAGATCGTACATGGAGCATTATTAAACAATTGCACCGGACGAATCCATATATAAAAGGAATGAACCTGGCTCGCAACGTAGGACATCAGTATGCTATCATGGCCGGTATGATGACCGCTAAAGATTGGAGCGATGCCGTCATCACCATTGATGCCGATTTGCAGGATGACCTGAATGCGATTGAGGAGATGATCGATGCTTATACACAAGGATATGATGTTGTATACGGGGTGAAAGTATCCCGCCAGGCAGATCCGATGCTGAAACGTCTTTCCGCAACCGCTTTTTATAAATTACAGCACCGGATGGGAGTAGAGACAATCTACAATCATGCGGATTTTCGTTTTTTGAGTAGGAGAGTACTGGAACAGTTGTCTTATTATCAAGAGCGCAATGTCTATTTGCGTGGTATTATCCCATTACTGGGTTTCCCTTCTACTACGGTAGATGATGTAATCCGGGAACGGACAGCCGGAACCTCCAAATATACAGTGAGAAAGATGTTCAGCCTGGCCTTGGACGGAATAACCTCTTTCTCGGTGAAGCCGATTTACGGTATTGTTTATCTGGGAATTATATTTGTTTTTATCAGTATACTGATAGGAATTTATGTTTTGTATTCTTTAATTTCGGGTACGGCTGAGCATGGCTGGGCGTCTTTGATGTTGTCTGTCTGGTTTGTTGGTGGAATTGTTCTAATGTCAATAGGAGCTGTCGGGTTGTATATTGGGAAAATCTATAAAGAAGTAAAACGTCGTCCGCTCTATAATGTGGAAGAAGTACTATACGATGACCAAGATAAGTAAAGCTATATTTGACAGGCATCCGGACTGGCGGGATAAGTTCTGGCAATTCGTTCGTTTCGGAGTTGTCGGTACTGTATCCTCGGCTATTCATTACGGAGTGTATTGTCTGGTTTTACTGGTTGCAAACGCTAATATCTCTTTTACGGCAGGTTATGCCGTCGGATTTATTTGCAATTATTTCCTGACTACCTTTTTTACTTTTCGTTCCAAGCCCTCGTCTCGCAATGCGGTTGGGTTTGGCTTTAGTCATCTGATTAATTATCTGCTTGAGATTGGTTTATTGAATCTCTTCCTTTGGATAGGGGCAGGCGAACTTCTGACGCCGATACTGGTGATGATAATTGTAGTACCTATCAATTTCCTAATTCTTCATTTCGTTTATATCTACAAAGGGAGAAAATAATTTTATTAAATCTCTTTCATTTAATTCATAAAAAGAAAAGGCTATTATGAAACGTTTTCTAAATCTTATTGTATATATATTTACGATACATGTTTCGGCTTTGCTGATCGCAGGACTGTTTCGCCTGGTACTTTTTATCTCATCCTATCATCAATTGACTTCTGAAGCCTTGTCGGATAAGAGCCTTTCAATGCTTGCTTTTGTGCATGGTGTCTGGTTTGATAATGTGATCGGTTGTTACATACTTTTGTTGCCGCTGACAATTGCGGTGGTGTGTGGAGTCTGCAACTACTATGGGAAAGCATTGTTCCGTTTCTTCACAATCTTTTTCAGTGTGTTTTATGGACTGGTCTATTTAATCAGTGCGTCGGACATACCCTACTTTGCCTATTTCTTTAAGCATATCAATTCTTCTATATTCGAATGGTTCGGTTATGCAGGAACTACCGCCGGAATGATATTGGGAGAAAGTGCCTATTACTTGTCCATCGGATTATTCCTGCTCTTCTTGGCCGGGTTCATAGTATGGCTTGTCTGTCTGTCGCGTTATTTCCATCGTCGTAGCCTTACCATTTCCGCTTCGTTCCCATTTTGGAAGAGAGGAGTTGTGGTTCTGGTCGGAGCTTGTCTGATCGGTCTCTGCATCTTTGGAATTCGGGGGCGTACAGGTTATAATCCGATCAAAGTGAGTGCGGCATATTTCTGTCAGGATGCTTTTCTGAATCAATTGGGAGTAAGTCCGACTTTTAATCTGTTGACGAGTGTGATGGATGATATGCGTCCTGAAAATAAATACTTGCATCTGATGGATGAGCAGGAAGCCATAACTAAGGCGCAAGCTCTGCTCAACCGTCAGGGAGAGGTAGCCGTCTCACCGTTGGCTGTGTACAGACATGCTTCAAAAGCAGATAGTGTGCAGCAAGGTCGCCCCAATGTTGTACTGATTATGATGGAATCCATGTCCAGTAAACTGATGAAGCATTTCGGGCAATCAGAAACGCTGACTCCTTTCCTGGATAGTCTGTATACCCGTTCTATTAGCTTCCGTAATTTCTATTCGGCAGGAATCCATACGAATCATGGTTTGTATGCCACCTTATATTCTTTCCCGGCGATGATGAAACGAAACCTCATGAAAGGCTCTGTCATTCCCCGCTATTCGGGACTGCCTACTGTCCTGAAAGAAAACGGTTATTATAACCTTTTCTTTATGACGCACGAAGGGCAGTATGATAATATGAACGCTTTTTTCCGGACAAACGGCTATGATGAAGTGTTCTCACAAGAAAATTATCCGGCTGATAAGGTTGTGAATAGCTTCGGAGTACAGGATGATTTCCTGTATGATTATGCAATTCCGGTATTGAATCAGCGGGCTGCCACCGGAGAGCCTTTCTTTGCTACTTTGCTGTCCATCAGCAATCATCCGCCGTATGTGATACCTCCTTTCTTCCATCCGAAAACGAGTGAACCCGAGACGCAGATTGTTGAGTACGCGGATTGGGCTTTGCGTAAGTTTTTTGAAGAGGCACGTAAACAGCCCTGGTTTGATAATACGATATTTGTGTTGGAAGGAGATCATGGCAAATTGGTGGGAGACGCCGAATGTGAGCTGCCGGAATCTTATAACCATATCCCGCTGATGATTTACTCCAGCCGTATTCATCCGGAAGAGAAAAACACTTTTGGAGGTCAGGTAGATATACAGCCTACGATATTGGGGCTGTTGAATATTGATTATCTACAGAATAATTTTGGAGTGGATTTGCTGAAAGAAGAACGTCCTTGTATGTTTTATACTGCCGACAATATGATTGTGGGACGCAATGATACGTTATTGTATCTTTATAATTACGAGACGCAGCAGGAATTTACTTATCATATAGACAATGGCAAATTGAAAGCCGTTCCGATGGATGATCGCTTTTTGCCTTTAAAAGAATATAGTTTTTCCATGCTCCAATCGGCAGAGTTCCTTGTGAAGCATGGAAAAACGGTAAATTCTGTCCCTTTTACTCAACAATAGGAGTAGTTTCGGTTTTTTCAGGCTGTTCGTTTTTAATGAACTTGTATACTTTGGCTATTTGCCGGAGCACTCGTTTAGGAGATTCGTAAACCTGTTCGAACTGATACCCCTCTTTCTCAAATTCAGGAAGATATTTCTCTGCGTCATTGGTGCCGATCAACAAGAAACCTTTGGCAGGACGTTTTTGGTAGAAGTTTTCGAGACGGTTATTCAGGTAGAAGTTAATCTCGAAGTAATGTACAGGGTCACCTGCTGCATGCAGACTTTCTTCAATGAATTCGTACATAGTCCCTTCGCTTTCCGGCGCAATCTTTTCGATCTCTGCAGCGACGAATTTGACGGATTTCGAATTTAATGCTGCCGGCTGATAAGCACCGTCTAATGCAAGGTATAATCCCATGGTAAGTACGACGAGGGCATACAGGAAGCGGTTGCTCAATGCATGTTTCCGTTGATAGAACCACCAGTAGATACCGAGGACGGTAGGAACGGCAATCAGCAACAAGGCTCCTGCACCGCTGATATTTTGTATGGCGCGCATGAAATTAATGTTGTCCTGTGCGTGACGGCCGTGGAAGATTGTTTCAGGGATGAGCCCGCATTTTAATACAATGAAGCAAGTGAACAGCAACAGGCTGATTACCGCAAGAATACTTCCATATACTTTGATGACTTTGGATTGCTTCTTGACCAGATAAAATAGATATTTGGCAAGGAAATAAGCAATGAAAGGATAGATAGGCATCAGATAGACGCTGCGTTTGCTCTGCGGAATGCAGTAGAAAACGAAGATGACGACAATACTGGTGAAAGAGAATAAATCCACCGGATCCATATTCTTTATCCAAGCAGTGAAACGTTTCCACCAAGCGGCAGGCTGGATATTGAATTTATGGTAAGTCAGGCTGAACAGGGAAAGTACGACTAACAGTGTCCAGGGAACATATCCGGCAAACAAGGTCACGAAATTATAGTGCCAGGGGTTCACGCATGAATTATAGCTCATGGTATTGGTCATGCGACCGAGGTTTTCCTCCATCACTAATGCGATGAATTCTTCTCCACCTTGTTGGTAAGCAGCTACGTACCAGCAGATAGGCAGGATGAGAGAAAGGATAGCCCAGGCGGAAAGTAGCAGGAATGCCTTGAAGAAGTTGACACCCCGGAGTAACAAGAATATGCCTACAACTAAGCATGGAATGATAGTACCTACCGGTCCTTTAGTCAGTGTTCCGCAACTCATCAGGAGAATGGCCAGCCAGGGAATACCTTTAAGCCCCTTCTCATACCATCTGTAGAGACAATATAGAGCGCCAACGGTGAGCGCTGTCAATACCATGTCCACCCGGCAGTTGGCTCCGGCCCGGTGTAATTCGAAATTAGTCAGGGTAATAAAGGCGGCCAATAACGCCAGTTGCACTCCTTTTCTTTTGGCAAAGAACAGAAAGCCGCAGAGAGTCATGGCAATCAAGGCGATGGCGGACGGCAGGCGGGAGGTCATTTCTGTGACTTGCCCTCCGTTCACTACTGCTGATACAGCAGCGATGCTCCAATGGAAGAAAGGCGGTTTGTAAGCCATTTCTCCTCCGTTGTTTCTGGGTAAGATCCAGTTTCCGCTATCCAGCATGGAATAGGAAACAATAGCTTCGCGAGGCTCACCTTTCGTGTGGTATTCCGACAAGCCGAGGAAAGGCAGGATAGTAACTACGCAAATGACTAATAACAGCCAGAAAGCTTTGTTTGAAGTCAATGTTTTCATCTTTTCTTATGATTGAAATTTATGTTCTTTTATTTTCTGCCGAAGTCGGCCGGAATTTCTCCCCATTCTTTCGTTTCCCATTTCAGGATACGAGTGGTATATGTATTTTCCCGCAACCATTTTTCTGCCCGTTCGATCAATAAAAACAGTTCTTCCGTCTCCGGAGTGCGGGGGAGCTTGGTTTTGCACTTCTTCTGTCGTACCCAGCTGATCGCATTGGCGCTGTCGCTGTAAATAGGCATGTCGAAACCTTTGTTCTTCAACAACGCCAACCCGTGTACGATGGCTAGAAACTCACCGATATTATTCGTGCCTTTCATCGGGCCGAAATGAAAAATTTCCTGCCGGCTGGCAATGTGTACTCCACGATACTCCATCGGTCCCGGATTGCCGCTACAGGCTGCGTCGACTGCCAGGCTGTTGTCGATCACGCAAGAGGGTAAAGCATCTGACGAAGGTTTGGAACCTCCTGCTTTAGACTTTGCATTTTTGCCGATATAAGCGTATGGAGACATTGTCAGCGCGCGTTCCGCTTCTTCGCGCGTATCGAATGATTTGTATTTGGCAGCTTCGTATCCTTTGATTTGAAGCTGGCAGTCTGTCCAGGAAGTGTAAATCCCGGGTGTGACGCCTTCCCATACGACATAAAATTTTTGTTTTGCCATTTTTCTGACGATAAATTTAGATAGTCAATGAATTGACGCTGCGAAGGTACAAATATATTCTCTAACTGAACAAGTTAGGGGGGATACTTGTTATAAAAAAAAGAGAGTTTTAAGAATATAAAATAAGAAAGGAACTATAATGGAAAGATCTTTTAGTGAAGCTTTGAAACAACGTCGGACTTACTATTCAATTACTAATCAGTCACCTATATCCGATCAGGAGATCGAATGTATCGTTAATATGACCGTGCGCCACGTACCGTCAGCATTCAATTCACAGACTACACGTGTGGTGCTCCTGTTGGGAGAATCTCATAAGAAACTGTGGCAGATCGTGAAAGATGCATTGAAGAAGATTGTACCGGCTGAAGCTTTTGTAAAGACAGAAGAGAAGATAGATCATTCCTTTGCCTGTGGCTACGGAACTGTACTGTTCTTTGAGGATCAAAAAGTAGTGAAAGGACTTCAGGAGGCTTTCCCGTCTTATCAGGAGAACTTCCCGGGATGGTCATTGCAGACTTCTGCCATGCACCAGCTGGCTATCTGGGTGATGCTTGAGGATGTAGGTTTCGGAGCATCGCTGCAACACTATAACCCGTTGATTGATGAAGAAGTGCGCCGTACATGGAACTTGCCGGAACATTGGCATCTGATTGCGGAAATGCCGTTCGGACTTCCTATTGGCAAACCGGGTGAAAAAGAATTTCAGCCGCTTGAAGAACGGGTGAGAATCTTTAAATAAATCGGGAATGAAGAATGAATAATGAAGAATTGGATGGCATAATGGCTAAAATTCTTCATTCTTCATTCTTCATTCTTCATTAAATGATTAATTTTGCTCACAAAATTAGTCATTTATGGTTCGTATCTTCCTTACCGGCTATATGGGTGCCGGAAAAACGACGCTGGGTAAAGCATTTGCCCGGCAGATGGATATACCGTTCGTTGATCTGGACTGGTATATCGAAGAGCGTTTTCACAAAACCGTTGGAGAATTATTCACTGAACGAGGCGAAACAGGATTCAGGGAACTGGAGCGGAATATGCTTCATGAAGTAGCCGAGTTTGAGAATGTGGTCATCTCGACGGGAGGTGGAGCGCCTTGTTTTTTTGATAATATGGACTTTATGAACCGGACCGGAAAGACGGTTTTTCTCGATGTGCATCCGGATGTGCTGTTCAGACGCTTGCGTGTGGCTAAACAGCAACGCCCTATTCTTCAGGGGAAAGAGGATGACGAACTGAAAGCGTTCATCGTTCAGGCGCTTGAGAAACGCGCGCCTTTTTATCACCAGGCACAATATATCTTTAATGCAGACGAATTGGAAGACCGTTGGCAGATTGAAACATCGGTGCAACGTTTGCAACAACTTCTCGGATTATAATCTGTGCCTAAATTGTATATCAGACTTTATTTTTTTGATACTCTTTATTGTTCATTCAGTCAATATTAGTACCTTGCACTCGTTATGAGATTTTTTTATTGACTAATAACACAAAATTAAGGTAAAGTCTATATCATGAAAATTTTAAAAGAGAAATTTGGAGAGTTATCTGCTAGAATTAAAGCATCCGGACAGCCTGCAAGAGTATGGTTTCCACAGTATACACCGACCTCATTATTAAATGCGGAAAACTGGTGGGAAGCATTGGCTGTATGTGAATATGCTTTGGACACAAAAGAAGACGAGAAACTGACAGAAGATTTTTTTGAACTGATATTCAGTGCTTTTGACTGTAACGTAGAGGTCGATCTCAATGCAGAAGAATATGAATTCTGGTGGGAGAAGGTGATACAGGTATGTGACCGTGTAGCTGTGTTTAGCGGTGCGGGATGGGCACAGAAGGGTGCGCAATATTCTGAAGCTCGTTATGGAAAGCGGGATATGAGTTATTTGTTTCCGTATTACGAAAAGGCTGCCGATATGGGTTGGGCTGAAGCGGAAGCAACTGTTGCCTATTGGCGATACATGGGATTCTATTGCGAGCAAAATAAAGAAGAGGGCGAACGACGTTTTGCTGCTCTCACTTCTCCCGAAGCTATTTTATGGGGAAAACATTATCGTGCTTTTGTCGAAGAATTTACAGGCGATAAAGCGAAGGCGTTGCAGATGCGTCATGACCTGCTTGCCGAACTGCCTGCAGGAGAACGTTTGCGTGCTCATGTATATGCAGCACTGGGAGACGCACTCGATAGGGCGGAAGGTAGTGTGGCAGAGGAAGCTGCTTACTACGAAAAGTCTTTGGAGGTAGTTCCCAATCTTTATAGTCTTAAAAATCTGGCTACGCTTTATTTCCGTTATCCGGAACTGAATAAACCGAAAGAATTGGGCTTCGAACTTTGGGAAAAGGCCTGGCATGCAGGTGTGTGGTCTGCCGCCAACTTCCTGGGATATAATTATCAGGAAGAAGAATGGCTGGATATGCCGAAAGCTATTGAATGGCTGGAAAAGGGGATGCTTTATTGTGAATCTTACAGTGCGTATGAATTAGCATTGATCTACCTGTATAATGATGAATATAAGAACGTGGAACGTGGACTGATGTGTCTGAACCGTTGCGTGGAAGATAACTATATACAAGGTATTGAAGGATTGGCTAATGTCTATTTCAACGGTGATTTGGTGGAAGAGGACATGAATCGTGCGAAAGAATTGTTGGAGAAGGCTATTGAGCTGGGTTCGGGAAATGCTGCTTATCGTCTAGGCTGGATGTATGAGCGTGGCTTCTTGTCTGAACAACCGGATTATGTGAAGGCGTTTGAGTATTATGAAAAGGCAGCTTCGCTGAACAATGCCGACGGATATTGTCGGATGGCGCTTTATCTGGCTAATGGATATAGCGGTGTAAAAGATGCCGATAAGTCAAGAGAATGTTATGAAAAAGCAGCCGAACTGGATTCTTGTTTTGCTCTTGTAGAACTGGCGTTCTTGTATGAGAATGGCGATGGAGTGGAGAAGAACTATGAAAAGGCATTTGAACTGATTAGTAGGGCTGCCGGACAGGGTTATCCTTATGCAATGTTCCGTTCTGGTCTTTATATGGAAAAGGGCGTTATTGGTGAAGCAAAACCGGAAGAGGCGTTCGCTTGGTATACAAAGGCGGCTGAAGCGGACGATAATGATGCGATTTTTGCTCTGGGACGCTGCTATAAAGAAGGAATCGGAACGGCAGAAGACTGGGATAAGGCACTCGAATGGTTCGGCAAAGGGGCGGAGAAGGAAGAGTCCCGTTGTCTGACAGAGCTGGGCTTGGCTTATGAAAATGGCAATGGCGTGGAAGAAAATCCGCAAAAGGCTGTGGAGTATATGATGAAAGCTGCAGAGCAGGACTATGGTTATGCCCAGTTTAAGATGGGAGACTATTATTTCTTTGGTTGCGGTCCCTGTCTGGAAGACAATAAAACGGCTATGGAATGGTATGAGAAGGCTGTGGCCAACGAAATTCCAATGGCAATGTTGCGTATGGGTGAGTATTACCTGTATGATTATGACAGTCTGAACGAATCGGAAAAGGCTTTTGCCTATTTCAAGAAAGCTGCCGAATACGAGTGGTATAGCGAAGGATTGGGTATCTGTTATGAAATGGGTATCGGAGTGGAAGATAATGAAACGGAAGCTTTTAAATATTATACGCTGGCTGCGGATAATGGAAATACGACGAGTATGTATCGTACCGGACTTTGCTATTACAACGGAGTAGGCGTGAAACAGAACTATGCCGAAGCTTACCGATGGTTTACGGATGCGGCAGGGAATGGAAATATTGCTGCGACTTATTATCTTGGTAAGATGATGATGTATGGTGAAGGTTGTACTCCTGATCCGGAAACTGCGGTGCAATGGTTGCTGAAAGCTGCCGAAAAGAATAGCGACAAAGCGCAATTTGAACTTGGAAATGCCTATCTGACGGGCAAAGGCGTGGAAGAAAACGATGAAATTGCAATGGAGTGGTTCGAAAAGGCCGCAGAGAATGGCAATGAGAAAGCTCTTAAAATTACCGGAAGGAGGAGAAAGTAAAAGAGGAACATGGAAAAAGAAGGGAATAATCTGTTTCAGGTCAATCTTAAAGGTATGATTGCTCTGTTATCAGAGCATATTTATAGTAACCCGAATACTTTTGTTCGCGAACTGTTGCAGAATTGCGTAGATGCTATCACGGCACTACGCAATATCGATGAGAATTACAACGGACGCATTGATGTCTTTCTGAATGAGGACAAAACGGTGGTGTTCAGGGATAATGGAATCGGACTGAAAGAGGAGGAAGTTTATCGTTTTCTGACGGTTATCGGAGAGAGTTCAAAACGGGATACTCCCGATGCGGACGATTTTATCGGAAGGTTCGGTATCGGATTGTTATCTTGTTTTGTGGTGACTAATGAAATCACCGTGGAGAGTCGTTCGGCAATGGGCGGACAGCCTGTTTGCTGGTGTGGCAAAGTGGATGGGACGTATCAGCTGACTTTATCAGATGAAGAACGGCCTATCGGGTCGCAGGTAGTATTGCACCCGAAAGGAGACTGGATGCATCTTTTTGAATATGAAACATTTAAGAAGATACTGGTGAGTTACGGGGAAGTGTTGCCGTATCCTATCTATCTGCATTATCAGGGGGAAGAAGAATTGGTAAATACGCCTTCACCTGTATGGCTTGACCCGAAGGCGACTCGCAAAGAACTGCTGGATTATGGGGCAAAAGTATTCCAGTCGTCTGCTCTTGATGCTTTCCGGATTTATACTGAAAGTGGTAAGGTAGAAGGGGTGCTTTATGTTTTGCCTTTCCGCACACAATTTTCAGTACGCAATTCCCATAAGGTCTACCTTAAACGTATGCTGTTGAGTGAGGACGATTGTAATCTGTTGCCGCCGTGGGCTTTCTTTATCCGTTGTCTGGTGAATGCGGACGGATTGCTGTCTACTGCTTCCCGCGAGTCTTTGGTGAGCAATGACCAGTTGAAGGATGCGCGGAAAGAGATCGGGATAGCTATCAAGGATTATTTGCGGGGATTGGTGCAGAATGACCGAGCCATGTTCAACCGGATCTTGGATGTTCATCACTTCCATATCAAGGCGATTGCTTCGGAAGACAATGAACTGCTCCGTTTGTTTATGGATTACCTTCCTTTTGAAACAAATAAGGGGCTGCGTGGTTTTGGAAGTATTCGCTCGGCAAGCAATGTGATATGCTATACCAAGAATCTGGAAGATTTCCGTCAGGTGCGCCGTATAGCCGGAGCACAAGGATGGCTGGTGGTGAATGCTGCTTACACTTTTGATGAGACTTTGTTGAAAAAGTATGTCCGTCTGAATCCGGAACTTACGTTGGATGAAATATCTCCTTCACGGTTGCTGGAACAGTTTGGAGAAGTGGAGGCGAATAAAGAGTTTCAGGCTTTTGAAATGAAAGCGAACGAGTTGTTGAAGCGGTTTGGCTGTGTCTGCCGTCTGAAGCATTTTACTCCGGTGGATATTCCGGTAATCTTTGTGGCGGAGGAAAAGGAGAATGTAGCTAAAAGTGCCAATAATCCGTTGGCGGCTGTATTGGGGGCTGTGAATACTGCCAAGCAGATTCCACCGACACTCACTTTTAATGCGGATAACGAAATGGTGCAGACTTTATTGCAAATACAGGGAGACAATAAACTGTTTCAGCATGTGGTGCATATATTGTATGTACAGTCGCTTTTGCAAGGTAAATATCCGGTGAACAGTGAAGAAATGGAGCTTTTCAACCGTTCGCTTAGCGAACTGATGACTTCGAAAATGAATGATTTTATAAATTTCCTGAATTAAAAAAAGAGTATGAGATACACACTTGAAATACAAAAACTGCTGTTGCAGACACAGAATGACAGCCTGCATCCCCGTGAAAAAGCCAATCTATTGAAAGAAGCTATCCGCATCGCTGATGAGAACGAAGATGTGGAATGGGCTACGGAGTTGAGACTGGATCTTATCTATGAACTGAATCTTCTTTCGGCAGATGCGGAAGAGATTACAGTGTTCTCTAAAATCCTGGATGATTACGAGAATCACAAGGATGTAATCAAAGAAGAGGATTTGTTGTGGAAATATAAATGGATCTGGGCTTGTACGTTCGATCTGCCGGAAATTCCGATGGAACAGGTGAAAGCGATCGGTGAGGATTATAAAACCCGTATTCTCCGGAATGGATATTCTTTGCGGAGTTATTATCATCGCTGGTCTGTGGAATGTATTTGGATGCGCCAGTATGACAAGGCGAAAGAATATATTGACAAGATGCTGAATGAAAAGATAGACGATCAGTCGTGTGAGGCTTGCGAACTGAATTTTATGTTGGATTATTATCTGGAAACAGGGCAGTTTGATGAGGCTTACAGTCGGGCGCAGCCATTGATTAATAAACAGGTCACCTGTTATGAAGCCAATTTGCGGGCTTACTTGAAGCTTTCTTATTATGCACAGAAAGCTGGTAAACCGGAGGTTGCCGCCGATATGTGTGCACGTGCCGAAGAAGCATTGCTGGGAAGAGAAAAGGATGAATATCTTTTGCTTTACTTGGGATTGTTTATTGCTTATAATATAATGACGAAGCCGGAAAGAGGCTGGGAGTATGCCGAGCGGTGCATCGGTTGGAGTTTGCGTACGAATACGTTGAAGAAATATCGCTTCTCTTGCGATATGGTAGAGGCCTTGAAGTATGAGACCCGTCCGGAAGTCTCCTTATCGTTGCCGGAGGAATTCCCTCTTTACCGTCCGGACGGAATTTATCAGGTCAGCGAGCTTCGCAATTATTTCTATCAGCAGGCAGAAGAGCTGGCACTTCGCTATGACGCCCGCAACGGAAATAGTGGTTATATGGACCGTTTGAAACAATTAATGTCTAATTAATTGCCAACATGTAGATTAATCCGTATTTTTGCCGTCCAATTATTTACTAAAAACACTGAATAACAGAAAATGAGAAAGTGGCGTATTGAAGATTCTGAGGAACTCTACAACATCACAGGTTGGGGTACCTCGTACTTTGGTATTAATGACAAAGGTCATGTCGTTGTTACACCTCGTAGAGACGGAGTGACTGTTGATCTGAAAGAACTGGTCGATGAGTTACAATTGCGTGATGTGGCATCTCCCATGTTGGTGCGTTTCCCGGATATTTTGGACAACCGTATTGAAAAGATGTCATCCTGCTTTAAACAGGCAGCCGAGGAGTATGGTTATAAAGCCCAGAACTTTATTATTTATCCGATTAAGGTCAACCAAATGCGCCCTGTGGTGGAAGAAATTATCAGCCACGGAAAGAAGTTCAATCTCGGACTGGAAGCCGGTTCTAAACCGGAACTCCATGCGGTGATTGCGGTCAATACGGACTCTGACTCATTGATTGTTTGCAACGGATATAAAGACGAAAGTTATATTGAACTGGCTCTGCTTGCTCAAAAGATGGGTAAACGTATCTATCTCGTTGTGGAGAAGATGAACGAATTGAAGCTGATTGCAAAAATGGCAAAGCAGCTGAATGTGCAGCCTAATATCGGTATACGTATCAAACTCGCTTCTTCCGGTAGCGGAAAGTGGGAAGAGTCGGGAGGAGATGCCAGCAAGTTTGGCTTGACTTCCAGCGAGCTTCTCGAAGCGCTCGATTTTCTGGAGAGCAAAGGCTTGAAAGATTGTCTGAAGCTGATTCATTTCCATATCGGTAGTCAGGTGACGAAGATCCGTCGTATCAAAACGGCTTTGCGCGAGGCTTCACAATTTTACGTGCAGCTCCATTCAATGGGCTTTAAGGTGGAGTTTGTTGATATTGGCGGTGGATTGGGAGTGGATTATGACGGAACCCGTTCGTCCAATAGCGAAGGTAGCGTAAACTATTCCATTCAGGAATATGTAAACGACTCTATCTCTACGCTGGTAGACGTGAGCGATAAAAATGGCATCCCGCACCCGAATATCATAACGGAAAGTGGACGTGCATTGACGGCACACCATTCTGTTCTCATCTTTGAAGTTCTTGAAACCGCTACTTTACCCGAATGGGATGACGAGGAGGAAATTGCTCCGGATGCACACGAATTGGTGCAGGAGTTATATGGAATCTGGGATTCGCTGAATCAGAACAAGATGTTGGAAGCATGGCACGATGCGCAGCAGATCAGGGAGGAAGCATTGGACTTGTTCAGTCATGGAATCGTGGATCTGAAAACCCGCGCACAAATCGAGCGTCTGTATTGGTCTATTACACGTGAGATTAATCAGATTGCCGCCGGTTTGAAGCATGCGCCCGATGAATTCCGTGGATTGTCCAAACTGCTTGCCGATAAATATTTCTGTAACTTCTCACTGTTTCAGTCACTTCCTGACTCTTGGGCAATTGACCAGATATTCCCGATCATGCCTATTCAGCGATTGGATGAAAAACCGGAGCGTTCGGCTACCTTGCAAGATATAACCTGTGATTCGGACGGCAAAATTGCCAACTTTATCTCTACCCGTAACGTGGCTCATTACCTGCCTGTACATGCACTGAAGAAAACAGAACCTTATTATGTGGCTGTGTTCCTGGTGGGGGCTTATCAGGAGATTTTGGGAGATATGCATAATTTGTTCGGTGATACGAACGCCGTGCATGTTTCGGTGAACGAGAAAGGATATAATATCGAACAGATTATCGACGGAGAAACGGTAGCGGAGGTGTTGGACTATGTGCAGTACAATCCGAAGAAGCTGGTACGTACACTCGAAACTTGGGTGACGAAATCAGTGAAAGAAGGAAAAATCTCCTTGGAAGAAGGAAAAGAATTCCTTTCCAACTATCGTTCGGGGCTTTACGGATATACTTATTTGGAATAACCGGCAGGGTGCCGGAGCCGGATTCTCCATTCGGTGAACTTATTAGAAATCAGGAAATGAGAGAAAAACTAACAGTTATTAAGGTGGGTGGCAAAATCGTAGAAGAGGAAGCCACCCTTCGTCAGTTGTTAAATGACTTTGCCGCTATCGACGGACATAAAGTGTTGGTTCATGGTGGCGGTCGTTCGGCAACAAAGATTGCCGCGCAACTGGGTATTGAAAGCAAAATGGTAAATGGTCGTCGGATTACCGATGCCGAAACGTTGAAAGTCGTAACGATGGTGTACGGCGGATTGGTGAATAAAAACATTGTGGCAGGTCTGCAAGCACGCGGAGTCAATGCACTCGGATTGACCGGAGCGGATATGAATGTAATCCGTTCGGTGAAACGTCCGGTGAAAGAAGTAGACTACGGGTTTGTGGGAGATGTGGAACAGGTGGATGCTACTTTATTGTCGGATTTGATACATAAAGGCGTTGTTCCCGTGATGGCTCCATTGACGCACGACGGTCACGGCAATATGTTGAATACGAATGCAGATACCATTGCCGGGGAGACAGCGAAAGCGTTGTCGGCTCTGTTTGATGTGACATTGGTGTATTGTTTCGAGAAGAAAGGCGTGTTGCGTGACGAGAATGATGACGACAGTGTGATTCCTCAAATCACCCGTGCCGAATTTGAACAATATGTAGCCGATGGCGTTATTCAAGGAGGTATGATTCCTAAGTTGGAAAATTCTTTTGAAGCAATAAATGCAGGAGTTTCTGAAGTGGTAATCACCTTAGCGTCAGCGATTAATGACTCTGGAGGAACGAGAATAAAAAAATAATTCAAAAAAAAGTAGTGGGCGACTGTAACTTTTCATATCCTAGCCCGTCATTATTATAGAGATGCAAGAAATCAGCTTCCGAAACGATATTTTGCCGTTGAAGGATAAACTCTTTCGATTGGCTCTCAGAATCACCCTGGATAGGGCCGAAGCCGAGGATGTCGTTCAGGACACCATGATAAGAGTGTGGAACAAGCGTGATGAGTGGTCTCAATTTGAATCGGTCGAAGCCTATTGCCTGACAGTGGCAAAGAACCTGGCGATAGACCGGAGTCAAAAGAAAGAAGCTCAAAACGTGGAACTCACCCCCGAAATGGAGGAAGAACCTGATGCAAACAGTCCGTATGACCAGATGATTCATGATGAAAGAATGAACATCATTAATAAACTGGTAAACGAACTTCCCGAAAAACAGCGGCTTATCATGCAACTGAGGGACATTGAAGGTGAAAGCTATAAAAAAATTGCAACCTTGCTGAATCTGACAGAGGAACAAGTCAAAGTGAATCTCTTCAGAGCCAGGCAAAAAGTAAAACAAAGGTATTTAGAAATTGACGAATATGGATTATAAGGATATAGAACAGCTCCTCGAGCGATACTGGCAATGCGAAACTTCCGTTGAGGAGGAAGCAACATTGCGCGACTTCTTCGCAAAGGAAGAAGTTCCGGCTCATTTGCTTCGCTATAAGAATCTGTTTGTTTATCAGCAGGTTCAGCAGGAAGTAGGACTGGGCGAAGACTTTGATGCACGTATTCTGGCAGAGGTGGAGCCTACGGTAGTAAAAGCGAAACGTTTGACACTGACCGGTCGTTTTATTCCTCTGTTCAAGGCTGCTGCCGTAATTGCAATCATCCTTTCTTTGGGGAATGTGGCACAACATTCTTTCTCCGGAGATGATGGAAGTGTATTGGCTACGGATACCATTGGTAAACAAGTAACTGCACCGTCGGTCGCTATCTCAAATGATGTGAAAGCGGAACAGGTCCTGGCGGATAGCCTGGCGAAGATCAACCACAAGGTGCAAGTTATAAACGAATAGACATTTTCATTTGCTTTAAACATATAATATAGTTAGTGTGCTTAATTAAAACAACAACGAAGGCGAAACTGTGAAGTTTTCAATTCTCTCAAATTTTTATAATGAAACTAACTAAATAAATGGGCTACCGCGCGATGCAGTAGCCCTTTTATGTTTTTAAACTGTCTTTATTTAAACTGTCTTTATTTGATCTGCCGTATATTTTTTCTTGGAGCATCCACTTCTTGAGGATCTCCTTTATAGGCAATATCACCGCTTCCTTTGACGCGGGCAATCAGCTTCTGACTGGCATAGCAGCTGATGTTGCCGGAGCCGCTAATGCTTGCATCTGTGTTTTCTGCTTGCAAATCGGCAGCTTGAATATTTCCTGATCCGGCAATAGAATAGCTCGCTTGAATGGCTTTGCCGTTCAGATTGATATTGCCCGAACCGGAAATACTTGCCTGACATTCCTGGCTCTCTATTTGTTGTAGTCTTACATCTCCCGAACCATTAATTGAAACGGCCATTTTTTGGCAATTGAATCCTTCTCCCTGAATGTTGCCCGAACCGTTGATGTGGAATTCAATATCTTTAGAGGTTTGTATCCCATTGATTAATCTTATATTTCCTGAACCGTTGACCGACAGCTTATTCAGTTCCGGAGCAAAAACTTTTATTTCCAGTTTTCCTTTCCAGATAGTGACATTCTTCTTGAATTTTATAATGAATGTACTACCCTCCACATACGTTTCTATAAGTGGTATGATGTTGTCGGAACCATGAATTTCGACATGGCTGCATGTGTCTTGCCAATAACTGATGTTGGCACTTCCCACTAGTTTGATTTCATTGAAGTGGTCGGCTTTCACTTCTTTGGAGATGTAATTCTTGCTGCCTACGATGTGTTTTCCCTGCAAGCAAGAGCCGGCAGTAAGTACTAGAAACATTCCCGTGACTAATACGAGCAATAAACTTGTTTTCATAATTACGCTTTTCTATGATTGATATAATGGTTAGACGTAAGAACTTGATCTAAAGTTGCATCTTCCATAAAGTTTTTCGTTAGCATCTTCTTTTTTATTACTTTTGTGGCTGTTGATAGGAGGATTATAATGGATAAGATTATAGAAGATGATGAGTTAGGGCGTCTGGTGATACGCGTCAATTCACGTGCGAGAAGTCTTGTGTTTCGTACCAAGAGTGATGCTGTTTATGTTTCAGTTCCTCCCGGTACTACCCTGAAAGAAGTGAAACAGGCCATCGAGAATTTGCGTGGAAAACTTCTGGCCTCCCGGCAAAAAATCGCTCGTCCGTTGATTGATTTGAATTATAAGATTGATGCGGAGCATTTTAAACTATCTTTGGTGTCGGGCGAGAAAGATCAGTTTCTGGCTAATTCCCGGTTGGGTGTAATGGAGATCGTTTGTCCGCCTCATGCCGATTTTACAGATGAGAAACTGCAAAGCTGGTTGCATAAGGTTATTGAAGAATCATTGAGACGAAATGCCAAAAGTATTCTGCCTTCACGTTTGGCCTTTTTGTCCAAGCAATGCGGATTGCCCTATTCGAGTGTGAAAATAAACTCCAGTCAGGGCAGATGGGGGAGTTGTTCGGCTCGAAAAGCTATTAATTTATCCTATTACCTGGTTTTGCTGCCTTCTCATTTGATAGACTACGTGTTGTTGCACGAATTATGCCATACCCGCGAGATGAATCATAGCGAACGATTCTGGGCATTGCTGAATCAATTTACAGAAGGAAAAGCATTGGCCTTGCGGGGAGAATTGAGAAAGTACCGTACGGAAATATAAAATGCTTTACAGCCAAGATAATATTCTCGCATTGTCACGAACTTAGTTTATTCTATCTTGGGTAAAGCCTTGTAAGCTCCTATTTCTGGCTGTTTTCTAAATCTTATACATTCCTGATAATGGTTCGTTATGATACGTAATAGGGGGATATGCCTTTATTATTTGGCTAATTGTTTAATTCCGTCCGATTCTTTTTCAAACTGATAAGTCCCTCCTTTTTCGCTAAGATCAAACGTAGAGACTAATTCTGTGTTATTATCTACGATCAATAAAGCGCTTTGTTCTGCAAAACGTCCTACTTCTACCGTGTAAGGCTCTTCCGATATGGTTTTATTGGAGATAAGACTGTCGTTGACAAACAAAGAGATAGAATCTCCGGCAAAACCTTTTACCAGACTGATTGTGTAGCTTTCGATGAAATGACGTTCTTCCTGCTTTTCCCGTTGTAGCCGCATACTCATGTATACGAAAATAACCACGACAAAAATGACGGCAAAAGCAAGAATTCCGTTACCTACCATAAACTGTTTATTTGTGTTGAGACGATGTGCCATAGTCGTTATTTTTTGAATTGTGGCGTAAAGATACGAATATAGCACTGTTAATTCATACTTTTTTTCTTTAATCTTTTGTAGTCGAATAGATTATTTATATCTTTGCAACCGGAAACGGATGAAAGGTGGAGGGGCAATTAAGCTCCTTTTTTTGTTCTTATATAGTTAATAAATGATAGAAAAGAAAACTGTTTGTCAGATTGTAGATGAGTGGCTGGAAGGAAAAGACTACTTTTTAGTAGAAGTAACTGTGAGCCCGGATGACAAAATTGTGGTCGAAATTGACCATGCAGAAGGTGTTTGGATCGAAGATTGTGTGGAGCTTAGCCGCTACATAGAGTCAAAACTGAACCGTGAAGAGGAAGATTATGAACTGGAAGTAGGGTCGGCCGGTATCGGACAGCCCTTTAAAGTACTGCAACAGTATTATATCCACATCGGACAAGAAGTGGAGGTATTGACTAAAGACGGACGCAAACTGGCCGGCATACTGAAAGATGCCGATGAAGAGAAGTTTACGGTAGCCGTACAAAAGAAAGTAAAACTAGAAGGAGCAAAACGTCCGAAACTGCAAGAAGAGGACGAAACCTTTACTTATGAGCAAATAAAATATACTAAATACTTAATTAGCTTTAAATAGTTATGGCCAAAAAAGAAGAAACAATCAGCTTGATTGATACATTTTCGGAATTTAAGGAACTGAAGAATATCGATAGAACGACGATGGTTAGCGTACTCGAAGAGTCGTTCCGTAGCGTAATCGCGAAAATGTTTGGCACCGATGAGAATTACGACGTGATCGTGAACCCGGATAAGGGTGACTTCGAGATCTGGCGTAACCGTGAAGTTGTGGCCGATGAAGATTTGACTAACCCGAATATGCAGATTTCGTTGAGCGAAGCACAGAAAATTGATGCTTCCTACGAAGAAGGTGAAGAGGTGACTGACGAAGTGATCTTTGCCAAATTTGGACGTCGTGCTATCCTGAATCTTCGCCAGACATTGGCTTCCAAGATTCTAGAACTCGAGAAAGACAGTATTTATAATAAATATATAGATAAGGTAGGTACAATCATCAATGCAGAAGTGTATCAGATCTGGAAGAAAGAAATGTTGCTCTTAGATGATGAAGGAAACGAGTTGCTGTTGCCTAAGACCGAACAAATCCCGAGCGATTTCTATCGCAAAGGTGAAACGGCCCGTGCAGTAGTTGCCCGCGTGGATAACAAGAATAATAATCCTAAGATTATCTTGTCACGTACTTCTCCCGTTTTCCTGCAACGTTTGTTCGAGATGGAAGTACCCGAAATTAATGATGGTTTGATTACCATCAAGAAGATTGCCCGTATCCCTGGCGAACGTGCCAAGATCGCGGTAGAATCTTACGATGACAGAATCGACCCTGTAGGAGCCTGTGTAGGTGTAAAGGGAAGTCGTATTCATGGCATTGTTCGTGAACTTCGCAATGAGAACATCGACGTAATCAATTACACATCGAACATCTCATTGTTTATACAGCGCGCTTTAAGCCCGGCTAAGATTTCTTCTATCCGTCTGAATGAGGAAGAGAAGAAAGCGGAGGTTTTCCTCAAACCGGAAGAAGTTTCGCTGGCTATCGGTAAAGGCGGTTTGAACATCAAACTGGCCAGTATGTTAACTGAGTACACTATCGACGTGTTCCGTGAGTTGGATGAGAATGTAGCGGATGAAGATATCTATCTCGACGAATTCAGAGACGAAATCGACGGATGGGTGATCGACGCCATCAAGGCTATCGGCATTGATACAGCGAAGGCTGTGTTGAATGCTCCTCGTGAGATGTTGATTGAAAAGACGGACTTGGAAGAAGAGACAGTGGACGAGGTAATACGCATTTTGAAATCGGAGTTTGAAGAAGGTGAAGAAATTGAGAATTGAGAATTGAGAGTTGGGAGTGAAAGAAATCCATACTCATTTCACTCTCAACTCTCCACTCTCCACTCTCAACTTCTTAAAGCTCCATTTATTCATTAATTTTAAAATATGACGATAAGGTTAAACAAAGTTACAAGAGATTTGAACGTAGGAATCGCGACGGTAGTTGAGTTCCTGCAAAAGAAAGGGCATACCGTAGAGGCTAATCCTAATACCAAAATTAGCGAGGAGCAATACGCTATACTCGTAAAAGAGTTTAGTACAGATAAGAACCTTAGACTTGAATCGGAGCGTTTCATACAGGAACGTCAGAATAAGGAACGTAATAAGGCGTCTGTTTCGATTGAAGGCTTCGAAAAGCAGCCGGAGAAACAGAAGTCGGAAGATGTGATTAAGACAGTCGTACCTGAGGATGCACGTCCGAAGTTTAAACCTGTCGGAAAAATTGATTTGGATAAACTGAATGGTCGTAAACCTGAAAAGGTGGAGAAGGAACCGGAACAGAAACAAGAAGAACCTGTTGTAGAACGGCCCGTCGTTAAACCCGAAGTAAAAAAGGAGCCCGAGAAAAGAGAACCCGAGGTGAAGAAAGAAGAGGTGGTGATACCTCCTGTTTCTGTAGTAGAGCCTACTCCAGTGGTAGTTGAGCCCGTAGTAGTGCCGGAACCTGTAGTGGAGACGAAGCCGGTAGAAGTTGAAAAAGTAGTAGAAGAAGTGAAAAAAGAAGAGCCGAAGGTAGTAGAAACTGCACCTGTGAAGGCGGAAGAACATAAAGAAGAAAAAAAGGTGGAAACTGCACAGGCTGAAGTAACCCCGGTAGCAGAAAAAGCTCCGGAGGATGATGGTGTTTTCAAAATCCGTCAACCGGAATTAGGCGCGAAGATCAATGTGATCGGTCAGATCGACTTGGCTGCATTGAACCAGTCTACTCGTCCGAAGAAGAAATCGAAGGAGGAGAAGCGTCGCGAACGTGAAGAGAAAGAGAAAATCCGTCAGGATCAGAAGAAACTGATGAAGGAAGCCATCATCAAAGAAATCCGTAAGGATGATTCTAAAGTGGTGAAGAACGGTCCGAAAGAAAGCGCGGATGCTGCTAAGAAAAAACGTAACCGTATCAATAAAGAAAAGGTAGACGTTAATAACGTTGCGACTTCCAACTTTGCTGCGCCGAGACCTAATATACAAGGTAAAGGCGGCAATGGTAATGGCAATAACAACGGTCAGGGCGGACAAGGAAATAATAACAGAAGAAATAACAACAATAATAAGGATCGCTTCAAGAAGCCGGTTATCAAACAGGAAGTGAGCGAGGAAGACGTAGCAAAACAGGTAAAAGAAACTCTTGCACGTCTGACAACCAAAGGTAAGAACAAGACGTCCAAATACCGTAAAGAAAAGCGTGAAATGGCTTCCAACCGTATGCAGGAATTGGAAGATCAGGAAATGGCAGACAGCAAGGTATTGAAGTTGACCGAGTTTGTTACGGCTAACGAACTGGCAACGATGATGGATGTATCTGTCAATCAGGTTATCGCTACTTGTATGAGTATTGGTATCATGGTTTCTATCAACCAGCGTCTGGATGCGGAAACAATCAATCTGGTGGCAGAAGAGTTCGGATTCAAGACAGAATATGTAAGTGCGGAAGTGGCACAAGCTATCGTTGAAGAAGAAGATGCACCGGAAGATTTGCAACCGCGCGCTCCGATTGTTACAGTGATGGGACACGTTGACCACGGTAAGACCTCTTTGCTCGACTATATCCGTAAGGCGAACGTAATTGCCGGTGAAGCCGGAGGTATTACACAGCATATCGGTGCATATAACGTGCAACTGGAAGACGGTCGCCGTATCACGTTCCTCGATACTCCGGGTCACGAAGCGTTTACCGCTATGCGTGCACGTGGTGCGAAAGTAACGGATATTGCTATCATTATTGTGGCTGCCGATGATAACGTGATGCCGCAGACAAAGGAAGCAATCAATCACGCGATGGCTGCCGGTGTACCTATTGTATTTGCAATCAATAAGGTGGATAAACCGACTGCGAATCCGGATAAGATTAAAGAAGAACTGGCTGCAATGAATTACCTTGTTGAAGAATGGGGTGGTAAGTATCAGTCACAAGATATCTCTGCCAAGAAAGGTATGGGTGTGGAAGATTTGCTGGAAAAAGTATTGCTCGAAGCAGAAATGCTCGACCTGAAAGCAAATCCGGACCGTAATGCTACGGGTTCCATCATCGAATCTTCACTGGATAAGGGACGTGGATATGTAGCTACTGTATTGGTATCTAACGGTACTCTGAAAGTGGGAGACATCGTACTGGCAGGAACCAGCTACGGACGTGTGAAGGCTATGTTCAACGAACGTAACCAACGCATCAAAGAAGCAGGACCTTCTGAACCGGCTTTGGTATTGGGATTGAATGGTGCACCTGCTGCAGGTGATACATTCCATGTTGTTGAAAGCGATCAGGAAGCTCGTGAAATCACCAACAAACGTGAACAGTTAGCTCGTGAACAGGGCTTGCGTACGCAGAAGATCCTTACGTTGGATGAGTTGGGCCGTCGTATTGCTTTGGGTAACTTCCAGGAATTGAACATCATCGTTAAGGGTGACGTGGACGGTTCTGTTGAAGCATTGAGCGACTCGTTAATCAAGTTGTCTACGGAACAAATCCAGGTAAATGTCATCCATAAGGGTGTGGGAGCAATTTCCGAGTCGGATGTTTCTCTGGCTGCCGCTTCGGATGCGATTATCGTCGGATTCCAGGTGCGTCCTTCGGGTGCTGCCGCTAAGATGGCTGAACAGGAAGGTGTCGACATCCGTAAGTACTCTGTCATCTACGATGCAATCGAAGAGGTGAAGGCTGCTATGGAAGGTATGTTGGCTCCGGAACTGAAGGAACAAATCACGGCAACTATCGAAATCCGCGAAGTATTCAACATCACGAAGGTGGGTTTGGTAGCCGGTGCAATGGTGAAGACCGGAAAGGTGAAACGAAGCGACAAGGCTCGTTTGATCCGCGATGGTATCGTCATCTTTACCGGAAACATCAACGCGTTGAAGCGCTTCAAGGACGATGTGAAGGAAGTAGGTACAAACTTCGAGTGTGGTATCAGTCTGGTGAACTGCAACGACATGAAGGTAGGCGATATGATCGAGACATTCGAAGAAATAGAAGTGAAACAGACTTTATGATTTATGAGTTATGATTTATGAATTATAAGGGTATAAGGCCATTCGCGAAGTAATGGTTGCAACAATAGATGGGTGGTAATGTGGTACTATTTTATATGGGACACCACCTTACCACTTTATTGTTTTATCACCTGACAGAAATATAAATCATCGATCATAAATCACAGGAACATAAATCATAAATCACAAATCATAAATCACAACGTGGCAACGATTGATATCATTATCCTTATTGTAATAGGCGCCGGAGCGGTGGTAGGCTTTGTAAAAGGCTTTATCCGTCAGTTGGCCTCTATTTTGGGGTTAATAGTCGGGCTGTTGGCGGCGAAAGCTTTGTATGCCTCTTTGGCGGAGAAACTTTGCCCGACAGTGACGGATTCGATGACAGTTGCGCAGGTGTTGGCTTTTATCATGATTTGGATTGCCGTGCCGTTGATTTTTGTACTGATAGCTTCGTTATTGACAAAAGCAATGCAGGCAATTTCGCTGAACTGGCTGAACCGCTGGTTAGGGAGTGGGCTGGGAGCACTTAAGTTTTTGTTGTTAACGAGTGTAGTGATCGGTGCGATAGAGTTTGTAGACAGCGATAATAAGTTAATTAGTGCAACAAAAAAGGAAGAATCTTTGTTATATTATCCGATGGAAACGTTTGCGGGGATCTTTTTCCCTGCTGCGAAGAATATGACGCAACAATATATATTAGAGAATAAAGATGCAACAAGAAGAACCCAATAAAATGAAACCCAATCAGAAAGACGAACTCGAAAAGAAGACTGATAATGAGTTTGTCCGGAAATTTGCGGAGGAGAAATATAAATACGGCTTCACCACAGAGGTGCATACAGATATCATTGAGCGTGGACTTAATGAAGATGTCATTCGTCTGATTTCATCGAAAAAAGACGAACCGGAGTGGTTGCTGGAGTTTCGCCTGAAAGCGTACCGCCACTGGCTGACGCTGGAGATGCCGACTTGGGCACATCTCCGTATCCCTGAAATTGACTATCAGGCGATTTCTTATTATGCCGATCCGACGAAGAAGAAAGAAGGACCGAAGAGCATGGAGGAAGTCGATCCCGAATTGATAAAGACGTTTAATAAACTGGGTATTCCTTTGGAGGAACAGATGGCTCTTAGCGGAATGGCGGTGGATGCCGTTATGGACTCCGTTTCCGTAAAGACTACCTTCAAGGAAACGCTGATGGAGAAAGGAATTATCTTCTGCTCGTTCAGTGAAGCCGTGCGGGAACATCCCGATTTGGTGAAGAAATATATGGGCTCGGTGGTAGGTTACCGGGATAATTTCTTTGCCGCGTTGAACTCCGCTGTCTTTTCTGACGGCTCTTTCGTGTATATTCCGAAAGGTGTACGTTGTCCGATGGAACTTTCCACCTATTTCCGTATCAATGCCCGTAACACGGGGCAGTTTGAACGTACGCTGATTGTGGCAGACGACGATTCATACGTTTCTTATCTGGAAGGATGTACGGCGCCGATGCGGGATGAAAATCAGTTGCATGCCGCTATCGTTGAGATAATCGTGCACGACCGTGCAGAGGTAAAATATAGTACTGTTCAGAACTGGTATCCGGGCGATGCGGAAGGTAAGGGCGGTGTATACAACTTTGTGACTAAACGCGGTAACTGCAAGGGAGTGGATAGTAAATTATCCTGGACACAAGTGGAAACTGGTTCGGCAATCACTTGGAAATACCCTTCCTGTATTCTGACAGGCGATAACTCGACCGCTGAATTCTATTCCGTAGCTGTAACGAACAACTATCAGCAAGCTGATACCGGAACGAAAATGATTCATCTGGGCAAGAACACTCGCAGTACGATTGTAAGTAAAGGTATCTCCGCCGGACATAGTGAGAATTCCTATCGTGGGTTGGTACGTGTGGCCGAGAAAGCGGATAATGCCCGTAATTATAGCCAGTGTGACTCTCTCTTGTTGGGAGATAAATGCGGTGCGCATACTTTCCCTTATATGGATATTCACAATGAAACGGCAGTGGTGGAACATGAGGCCACAACGAGCAAGATCAGTGAAGACCAGATATTCTATTGCAACCAGCGCGGTATTCCGACAGAAGATGCTATCGGACTTATTGTGAACGGATATGCAAAAGAAGTATTGAATAAACTTCCGATGGAATTTGCGGTAGAAGCACAGAAATTGCTTACTATCTCGTTGGAAGGAAGTGTGGGATAGTGATATAATGTAGAAAACTACATTATATCAGATTACAATATACATAATATACTTGCTTTATGAAAACATTAGGTAAATTGTTAATTTTGATATCAGCATATATTGCTGAAGGTTGTAAATTAGCCTGGTATCATATCAAACGTGAATTTCTAAAAGGTTATTATAGTAAGTAAATATTAATATATAAAGAAACGATTAATTAGTAAATATAATCATGTTAGAAATAAAAGACCTGCATGCCAGCATTAATGGCAAAGAGATATTGAAGGGTATTAACCTGACGGTGAATCCCGGTGAGGTGCACGCTATTATGGGGCCGAATGGTTCCGGTAAAAGTACGCTTTCTTCCGTATTGGTGGGAAATCCGGCTTTTGAGGTAACAAAAGGTTCGGTCACGTTTTATGGAAAGAACCTGTTGGAGTTGAGTCCTGAAGATCGTAGCCATGAAGGAATCTTTCTTAGTTTCCAGTATCCGGTAGAGATTCCGGGTGTGAGCATGGTCAACTTTATGCGTGCTGCTGTGAATGAGCAACGCAAATATAAAGGTCTGCCTGCGCTGACAGCCAGTGAGTTTCTGAAACTGATGCGTGAGAAACGTGCGGTAGTAGAGTTGGATAATAAGTTGGCTAACCGCTCGGTGAATGAAGGTTTTTCGGGTGGTGAAAAGAAACGGAATGAGATTTTCCAGATGGCCATGTTGGAACCGCGGTTGAGTATCCTTGATGAAACGGACTCCGGTTTGGATATTGATGCGCTCCGTATTGTTGCGGAAGGAGTGAACAAACTGAAAACTCCTGAAACAAGCACGATCGTTATTACCCACTACCAACGTTTGCTTGATTATATCAAACCTGATATTGTACATGTCCTTTATAAAGGTCGTATCGTAAAAACTGCCGGACCGGAACTTGCACTGGAACTGGAAGAAAAAGGATATGATTGGATCAAGAAAGAAGTAGGGGAATAACAAATAATAAGTTATGATAGTTGAACAACAATATATAGACCTCTTCTCACAGACGGAAGCAATGATCTGCAAGCATAGCGCCGAAGTGCTGAATGCGCCTCGTGCAGCTGCATTTGCCGATTTTGAACGCCTCGGATTTCCGACCCGTAAGATGGAGAAGTACAAATATACGGATGTGAGCAAGTATTTTGAACCGGATTATGGTTTAAACTTGAATCGTCTGGCTATTCCGGTCAATCCGTATGAAGTGTTTAAGTGCGATGTGCCGAATATGAGTACCGCCCTGTATTTTGTGGTAAATGACGCATTTTATAATAGAGCACTTCCTAAAGTCAATCTGCCGGAAGGTGTGATTTTCGGCAGCTTGAAAGAAGTGGCCGAACAGCATCCGGAATTGGTGAAGAAGTATTACGGCCAGTTGGCAGATACTTCCAAAGATGGGGTGACTGCTTTCAATACAGCTTTTGCGCAAGACGGCGTTGTATTTTATGTGCCGAAGAATGTAGTGGTAGAAAAACCGATCCAGCTGGTAAATATCCTGCGTGCAGATGTCAACTTCATGGTGAACCGCCGCGTACTAATCATCCTGGAGGATGGCGCGCAAGCCCGTCTGCTGATTTGTGACCATGCAATGGATAACGTGAACTTCCTGGCAACACAAGTGATTGAAGTCTTTGCAGGTGAGAACACGGTATTCGATATGTATGAACTGGAAGAAACACATACAAGCACCGTCCGTATCAGTAACCTGTATGTAAAGCAGGAGGCAAACAGCAATGTATTGTTGAATGGAATGACTTTGCATAATGGTACTACCCGCAACACCACTGAAGTATTGTTGGCAGGAGAAGGAGCCGAGATAAACCTCTGTGGCATGGCAATTGCCGATAAGAACCAGCACGTAGACAATCATACAAGCATCGACCATGCCGTACCGAACTGCACAAGCAATGAGCTGTTCAAGTACGTACTCGACGATCAGTCGGTAGGCGCGTTTGCCGGATTGGTATTGGTGCGTCCCGATGCGCAACATACGAACTCCCAGCAGACTAACCGGAATCTTTGTGCTACGCGTGATGCGAGAATGTACACACAACCTCAATTGGAGATTTACGCGGATGATGTGAAATGTTCGCATGGAGCAACGGTAGGCCAGTTGGATGAGGGTGCACTATTCTATATGCGTTCACGAGGTATTGCAGAGAAAGAAGCCCGTTTGTTATTGATGTTCGCATTTGTCAATGAAGTGATTGATACCATTCGTTTGGAGGCACTGAAAGATCGCCTGCATCTGTTGGTAGAGAAACGTTTCCGTGGCGAGCTGAATAGATGTCAGGGCTGTGCCATTTGTAAGTAACCACTAATAATTAATAAACGTGGATATTCAAAAGATACGTGAGGATTTTCCGATATTGAGCCGTACGGTTTATGGTAAACCTTTGGTTTATTTCGACAACGGTGCGACGACGCAGAAACCCCGTCTGGTAGTTGATGCGTTGGTGGATGAATATTATTCCGTTAATGCCAATGTGCATCGCGGTGTGCATTATCTTTCGCAACAAGCTACGGAATTGCATGAGGCTTCCCGTGAAACGGTGCGTCAGTTTATTAACGCCCGTAGCACGAACGAAGTTGTTTTTACTCGCGGAACAACGGAAAGCATCAACCTGCTTGTTTCCAGCTTTGGTGACGAATTTATGGAAGAGGGGGATGAAGTGATTCTTTCCGTGATGGAACATCATAGTAACATCGTTCCCTGGCAACTGTTGGCTGCCCGAAAGGGAATTGCCATCAAAGTGATTCCAATGAATGACAAAGGCGAACTCTTGCTGGATGAATACGAAAAACTATTTTCCGAACGAACGAAAATAGTCAGCGTGGTTCATGTTTCGAATGTGCTGGGTACGGTGAATCCGGTGAAAGAAATGATTGCAACGGCTCATGCGTACGGCGTACCTTGCCTGATAGACGCTGCACAGTCTATCCCTCACATGAAAGTGGACGTACAGGAGTTGGATGCTGATTTTCTGGTGTTCTCTGCCCATAAAATATACGGTCCGACAGGTGTCGGAGTGCTTTATGGAAAAGAAGAGTGGTTAGACCGCCTTCCGCCTTATCAGGGAGGAGGAGAGATGATTCAGCATGTCTCTTTTGAGAAGACCACTTTCAACGAACTTCCTTTCAAGTTTGAAGCCGGCACGCCCGACTATATCGGAACTACCGGACTGGCAAAAGCCCTTGATTACGTGAATGGACATGGACTTGAGCAGATAGCCGCCCATGAGCATGAACTGACAACTTACGCTTTGCAACGGCTGAAAGAGATTCCCCAGATGCGTATATTCGGTGAAGCAGCCGAACGGGGAGCAGTCATCTCCTTCCTGGTAGGAGATATCCATCATTTCGACCTCGGAACGTTGCTGGATCGTTTGGGTATTGCCGTGAGGACGGGACATCATTGTGCACAACCTCTCATGCAACGTCTTGGTATAGAAGGAACTGTACGGGCTTCGTTTGCCATGTACAATACGAAATCGGAAATAGATACATTGGTGGCGGGAATTGAACGCGTCAGCAAGATGTTCTAACAATATAAGCCGCTATTCCTGTGGGATGGCGGCTTTTTTTATTCTTTAACTAAAAAAAGATGCCTTCAAGTGCAGTGATTTGAGCTTTTGTGCGTCTAATAGGTAAAGAAACAAAATGTTCATTGAATATTAGGAGGGTCGTGAGACCATGCTCATATTATATAAATTCTCTCTCTTTAACATTAATCGCAGCTATATCGTAAGAAATTACGGTGTAGCTGCAACTTTTTTAGGGGGACTTGCGTCTAACTAAATACGTATAACTAATAAAGAAAAAACTATGCTGATGACAACCACTCCCATCATTGAGGGAAAACGAATAGTGAAATATTATGGAATAGTTTCCGGAGAGACAATCATAGGTGCCAATGTATTCCGCGACTTGTTTGCAAGTATTCGGGATATTGTGGGTGGTCGTTCCGGTTCTTATGAAGAAGTGCTGCGTATGGCAAAAGATACAGCGTTGAAGGAAATGGAGGCACAAGCAGCTCAAATGGGAGCTAATGCCGTGATAGGTGTTGATTTGGATTATGAGACAGTTGGAGGTAGTGGCAGTATGCTGATGGTGACTGCTAACGGCACAGCCGTAAAGATTGAAGAGGATTAATTGATTATTGTTTTTTTCTACAGAGAACACGGAAGACGCAGCGCATATACTTTGTTTAGTATCAATAGTATAAAACACTGTGTCCTCCGTACTTCTGTGGTGAATATTATTCGGCAGTCAGCTCAATCACACGGCTGAAAGCCTGATTGGTAGTGAAAGCATTGATTCCTACTTTCATCAGATAATCTCCTGAATAAGTCTTCTCATTGGCAGCAAGATTCGATTTAGAGTTCGGCATCAGGTTGATTTCTTTCACCTTATACATTTTCTTCGCATCCAATCCCTGAAGTTTAACCGGGAGCAGCTTCTCACCGAAACGTGGGTGGATATCGTAGGTATAAAGCACTGCTTTGTTCTTATCCGGTGCGGCGTACATGACAGACATGTGATTACCATCGTATGGAGAAACCAGTCTGTACTGGTCACCATCCAGAATCACTTTCTTCAGACGCGTCCAGTTGGCAACTGCATTTTGGCAAAAAGTCTGTTCGTCCGCATTCAGCTCTTTCAGTCCGAGATCGAAGCCCAGTTTACACATACTTGCTACATCGGTACGGAATTTCACGCTTGTCTTCTTGTTCCAGCTGGTTACGTGTGCATCCATTGCTTTTGCAGGGAAGATTTGTGAGAATCCCCATTGGATAAACAGGCGCTCTATCGGGTCTGTATTGTCACTGCACCAGAATTCTGTAAAGTATTTCAATGCTTCGTAGTCGCAACGGGCGCCACCGCCGGAGCAAAGCATCATCGGTACGTTCGGATATTTGTCTTTGATACGTTCCAATACATTATATATACCACGTACATGGTCGATATAAAGTTGTCCTTGTTTATTCTTCAAATAGGGAGAATAAATATTTGTGATGGGAGAGTTGCAGTCCCATTTAAAGAAAGCTACTTCCGGGTTCGCTGTCAGGATGTTATCCACTACGCCAAACACAAAATCCTGTACTTTCGGATTGCTAAGATCGAGCACCAGTTGGTTACGGTAATAGTATGTTTCGCGATTGGGCAGTGTGATTGCCCAGTCAGGATGCTTCTCGAATAATTCACTTTTGGGGTTTATCATCTCCGGTTCGATCCAGATACCGAATTTCACTCCGGCTTCTTTGGCAGACTTCACGAGTGCGGGAATACCGCCCGGCAGTTTGGATTTCATCACTTCCCAGTCACCCAGTCCGGCATTGTCGCTGTTGCGCGGATGCTTGTTGCCGAACCAGCCATCATCCAACAAGAACATGTCTACATCCAGATGTTTGGCTTCTTTCATCAGTTCGGCAAGCAGTTTCTCATCGAATTTGAAGTACGTATTTTCCCAGTTGTTCAATAAAGTCATGCGGTCGCCTTGTCCGTCTTTCAGTTGGTAGTTGCGTGCCCATGCGTGGAGGTTGCGGCTGGCTTCGCCCGTACCGTTGTTGCTGAAAGTAAAGATAAATTCGGGAGTGGTAAATACTTCGTTCGGTTTTAGTTCATAATCAGATGCATACGGGTTGATGGCGGGGATGACGCGGAGGTTGCCTACGTTGTCCACTTCAAAGGTAAACTGGAAGTTGCCTGTCCATCCGATAGTCCCTAGCATGGCACGTCCTTGTGTTTCCTGTGCCGGTTGTTCAAAACCAAGTTCGAAGAACGGGTGGGTATGCATGGCGGCACGGCTTCCCAGTTTGGTGTCGATCACCTTTTTACCGAACAATAGAGGTTGTGTGCTCATTTGTGCTTCTTTAGCCCAGTCGCTGCTGAATTCAGTCAGATAATACTCGTTTCCCGAGAAATAAAGCATGGTCGAGGCATAACGCCAGATGGTGACAGGTTTCTTTTCAGCATGTTTGATTTCACTCCACGTCTTGATGACGTTTTCTTTCGGATAAGCGATGTAATGCAGCGTGACTTCCACCGGGTACTGATCGTCTTTCAGTTGGATGACTGTCTCCGTGCCGCCTGCCACTGCTTTTTGTTCGGAAGATACATAACGGAGAATCGTGCTTGGGTTTCCATCATTGTGCGTGATTGCTACAGCCGGTTCAAAATAATCCTCGGCGCCGGAGCCCGGATATACTTCCCATCCACGGGTGGATACGCTGCCGTCACTGCCTCCTTTCACGTATGGAGAAAAGTTGTTGATGTCTTTCTCGTTCAGCAACTTATCGCCCAGATAAGCCTGATAAAGTCGTCCGTTGGGAGCTACTTGGAGAATTAAGTCTGTGTTGTCCGTTGCGATGCGGATAACGTTCTTTTCCTGGGCGTTCACTTGTGCCAGGGTAAACAATGCCGTAAGTAATACGAAAAGTTTCTTCATGGTTTTTTAATAATTAATTAGGTATTAGTTAGTTTGTGGGCATATAATGCCACAAAGATAATTATAATTTGTTTGGTATGAACTAGAATTTGATGCTTGCGCTAAATTCTACGGTGAATGGGCGTAAATAATTTCCACTCATATAATTTCCGGCGTACTGGGCAGCTTCTTCTTTCGTAATCAGTTCCGAACCGTTGATGGTTCCGCTGGCTCCTTTCTGATTCAGGAAGTTGATGACTGTTGCACCTAGAGACAGGTGTTTGTTTACGTTCCAGTTGATTCCTCCGAACGTTTCCCAGCGGCCGTTGAAGTAGAGCGCTTCCTGAAGATTGGCGTACGTCTTGCCGAAATAGCGGAAACTAAGCCAGAGGCGTAAGTCGTTCGTGATGTTGTAGCTTGGGTCGAGTTCGACAAGTATCTGCGGGATCTCTTTTACGATCATTTCGTTGGCATTGACCGACCTTTCCTCACTCGATTTATCCGTATCATCCGGCTAAAACATGCTGCGGAATTGTTGCAGGAGGGAGAACTGCGCACCAATGAAATTTGTGACAGGGTAGAATTTCAGTCACCTTCTTACTTCGCCAAAGTATTTCAGAAACAGTTTGGAGTTACTCCTACGGAGTTTGCCCAGCAAAATAAGCAGAGAATGGCAGATAGTTAGTCGTTATTGACTGTCATTCGTTGCCTTCTTGTTTGAATTTGAACTGAAATTAGTTCATTTCTATACAGAAATATCCCAAGATACTATTGCTGGCAATAACTCGTCAGTATGCAGCTTTTATTTCTTTCTCTTGCTTATATTATTTTTTCAATTGCCTAAGGAGTTTTCGTTTGACTATAGTTGAACGAACGCTTGACATATGTTGAACTATCGCTTGACTATAGTCAAACGAAAATTTGTTAGGCAATGAAATAACTATTAATAGGTAAACACTTGCTTAAAAATAACTAATAAAATCATTAGTGGCAATTGGTCCCAAACCAGGCAGTTTCTGGTTAAATAGAAATTTAATTCAGACAGAAGAACATAAGAACAAAAAATAGAATAGCCGTTCAATAAGCAACAGAAATAATTTTCAAAGCGCAGCTTTTATGTTCTTTTGTTCTTATGTCTAAAAATAACTACCATCTGCTCATTTGTCCAAAGTGACGTATAAAAATAGAATGATTCAACTCTGTAAATTCTTTCTTTTTTACTTGCTTATTTCGATTGATTTCCATACTTTTAGCCTCCGTAATCCTTTAAAAATTGACCCTATGGACAACATTCTTTTCTGGCTCGTTCCAGTCGCTTCCGTGTTAGCCCTCTGCTTTGCTTATTACTTTCATAAGCAAATGATGAAAGAGAGTGAAGGTACACCCCAAATGATAAAAATAGCTGCTGCTGTACGCAAAGGAGCTATGTCTTATCTAAAACAACAATACAAAATAGTAGGTTGGGTATTCTTGGGGCTGGTTATTTTGTTTTCAATTATGGCATACGGTTTTCATGTACAGAATGCTTGGGTTCCCATTGCTTTCCTTACAGGTGGATTCTTCTCCGGACTTTCCGGATTTCTGGGGATGAAGACGGCGACATACGCGTCCGCTCGTACCGCTAATGCTGCCCGTACTTCTCTGAATGCAGGATTAAGAATTGCTTTCCGAAGTGGTGCCGTGATGGGACTGGTGGTCGTTGGCCTGGGGCTGCTCGATATTTCTTTTTGGTATCTGTTGCTGAATGCAGTGATTCCTGCTGATGCACTGACACCTACTCATAAACTCTGTGTAATCACTACCACCATGCTGACATTTGGTATGGGAGCTTCTACCCAGGCGCTCTTTGCCCGTGTAGGCGGTGGTATCTATACAAAGGCAGCCGATGTCGGAGCCGACTTGGTAGGCAAAGTAGAAGCCGGAATCCCGGAAGATGACCCTCGTAATCCTGCCACTATTGCCGATAATGTGGGCGATAATGTAGGCGACGTGGCCGGTATGGGAGCCGATTTATACGAATCTTACTGTGGCTCGATTCTGGCAACAGCCGCTCTGGGTGCTGCTGCTTTTATCCATTCGGCAGATACAGTGATGCAATTCAAGGCAGTGATCGCCCCGATGCTGATTGCGGCTGTTGGTATTATCCTTTCTATTATAGGTATATTCGCTGTCCGTACCAAGGAGAATGCGACAATGAAGGACCTGCTCGGTTCGTTGGCTTTCGGTACGAATCTTAGTTCCGTATTAATTGTTGCTGCTACATTCCTTATTCTGTGGCTTCTGCAACTTGATAACTGGATTTGGATTTCTTGTGCCGTAGTAGTCGGACTATTGGTAGGTATTATCATTGGACGTTCTACAGAATATTATACTTCCCAATCCTATCGCCCTACCCAGAAACTAAGTGAAAGCGGTAAGACCGGACCCGCCACCGTAATTATCTCCGGTATCGGTTTAGGTATGCTTTCTACGGCTATTCCGGTAATTGCAGTCGTGATTGGTATCATTGCTTCCTATCTGTTGGCTTCCGCCGGCGATTTTGCCAATGTCGGTATGGGACTGTATGGAATCGGTATTGCGGCTGTCAGCATGCTTTCTACTTTAGGCATCACTCTGGCAACGGATGCTTACGGCCCGATTGCGGATAATGCAGGAGGTAACGCGGAAATGTCCGGCTTGGGTGCCGAAGTCCGCAAACGTACCGATGCGCTCGATTCATTGGGGAATACGACTGCTGCCACCGGAAAAGGTTTTGCAATCGGTTCTGCTGCATTGACAGGGTTGGCTTTGCTGGCTTCTTATATTGAAGAAATCCGAATCGGCCTTACACGGCTTGGTAATGTAGATCTGACCTTTGCGGATGGTAGCTCCATCAGTGTGGCGAATGCTACTTTTATCGACTTCATGGATTATTATGAAGTACATCTGATGAATCCGAAAGTTCTTTCGGGTATGTTCCTCGGTTCCATGATGGCTTTCCTGTTCTGTGGATTGACAATGAATGCCGTAGGACGTGCAGCTGGGCACATGGTAGATGAAGTACGTCGCCAATTCCGTGAAATAAAGGGTATTTTGACAGGAGAAGCGGAGCCGGATTACGAACGTTGTGTTGCAATATCAACAAAAGGTGCGCAACGTGAAATGGTTGTGCCTTCCTTAATCGCTATTATTGCCCCTATCCTTACAGGTCTTATTTTCGGTGTTCCCGGTGTGCTCGGTTTGCTGATTGGTGGCTTGAGCAGTGGCTTCGTACTGGCTATCTTTATGGCTAATGCCGGTGGTGCATGGGATAATGCAAAGAAATATGTAGAAGAAGGAAACTTTGGAGGAAAAGGCGGTGAAGTTCATAAAGCAACCGTAGTAGGAGATACCGTGGGCGATCCGTTTAAAGATACATCCGGGCCGAGCTTGAATATCTTAATAAAGCTAATGAGCATGGTAGCCATTGTAATGGCAGGGCTTACGGTTGCCTGGAGTTTATTCTAAAAAAAGCAGGAAAGAAGTAAGAAAAAGGAGGCAAAACAAGTCTCCTTTTTTAATTTGAATTACCTTTGTGTCAAAATAGAAGCGATAAATATGTTATTACCTTATTTAAACGAGAATCTGATTGAAGCCGGATGTGATGAGGCCGGTCGTGGATGTTTGGCGGGAGCAGTATACGCTGCTGCGGTTATTCTTCCAAAAGATTTTAAGAATGAACTGTTGAATGATTCCAAGCAACTGTCGGAAAAGCAACGTTATGCACTGCGTGAGGTAATAGAGAAGGAAGCGATAGCCTGGGCGGTTGGCGTCGTGTCACCGGAAGAAATTGATGAAATAAATATCCTGCGGGCTTCTTTCTTAGCCATGCATCGTGCAGTGGACCAACTGACTACCCGCCCACAGCATTTACTGATCGACGGAAACCGTTTCACTAAATATCCCGGCATCCCCCATACCACGGTAGTGAAAGGCGACGGGAAATATCTTTCAATAGCTGCGGCTTCTATTTTAGCTAAGACATACAGAGATGATTATATGAACCGTCTCCACGAAGAGTTTCCTTATTATGACTGGGATCACAATAAAGGCTACCCAACTAAAAAACATCGCGCCGCCATTGCCGAACGTGGAACCACTCCTTACCATCGAATGACGTTCAATCTATTAGGAGATGGGCAGCTAACTTTGAACTTCTAAAGTCACTTTGTTTCATTTTGCACAAACATTCTACATTTTTTTGCAAAATAAGCACGATTTTGTTACGGATAACCCTAAAATTGTTCTGTTTAGGCTGAAAAAGTGTTGCCTAGTGCTTTTATTTGTTATTGAAATACTATATCTTTGCAAACAATAATAAGAATTAAAAAGTTTAAAATCATGGCAACGAACAAACTATTGTGGTCTTCTAAAATTATTGGGGTATTTTTTATGATGTTGGTTTGCACTCTTTCTGCAAATGCACAGTTTTTACGTACTTCTTATTTCATGGAAGGTACTCATTATCGTCAACAACTAAATCCGGCTTTAACACCGACGAAAGGTTATTTCAACCTTCCGGTGATTGGCGCTGTTAATGCAACTGTCGGTTCTACTTCATTAGGTTATCAAGATATCATTGATATCATTGATGATGGTGACGATTTCTATACTAAACCAGATTTTATGAATCGTCTGAAAGATAATAATAAGTTGAATGTGAACTTCAGTACGGAGATTCTTTCTGCAGGATGGTACAAAGGTAAGAACTTCTGGTCATTCAATATCGGTCTGCGTACAGATATCGGTGCTAACTTGACTAAGAATATGTTTACCTTCTTAAATGAGATGGAAACAGTTGAAGAAAACTGGAGAAACAGTAACTATGATATTAGTGGTCAGCGATTGAACATTAATGCTTATACAGAAGTCGGTTTAGGACTTTCACGTCAAATTAACAGTCGTTTGACTGTTGGTGCTAGAGTGAAAGCATTATTGGGTATTGGCAACATGGAGTTGAAACTTAATAAAGTTGCGATGAATGCTAATTTACCTAACGATGCAGAAATCACAAAATGGTCTAGTGAGAGCTACTGGAATTCTATGAGTACTCCCGAAGCAATAAGAGCTGCACAGGAACTGAAAACTAAGTTTGATAATTATCATGCAAACTTGACTGTTGGCGCAGAACTGAAAAGTTCTTTCAAAGGTTTGGAATTGAAAGAAGAAGAAGGTAAAGACTATGTTACAGATTTCGACTTTGACAGTGGTAAATTGGGTATTGCAGGTTATGGTTTTGGTATCGACTTGGGAGCTTCTTATAAAATATTGGATAATCTGACAGTGTCTGCATCTGTTCTTGATCTCGGTTTTATTTCTTGGTCGAAATCAAGCACAAAAATCGCGTCAGCTAACCCGGATCCGATTGATATTAAAGGAAGTACCTATGCAAATATGGTTGATCCGAATAATCCGAATACTGTTATGAACGCTGTAAATCAGTTGCAGAATGACGCTCAAGGATATATGGACCGTGTAACAAATGGTGATGTACTTGACTATGACATGTTGCAACTCGAAGTAAGTGATGCTAAAGAATCTCGTAAATCTCGTCTTGCTTCTACTCTTGTACTAGGTGCAGAATACGGATTCTTCAATAACAAATTAGCAGTCGGTGTATTGTCAACAACTCGTTTTGTACAGCCTGATGCTCTTACAGAATTAACATTCTCCGCAAACTACCGTCCGAAAAGCTGGTTCAATGTAGCGCTTAGCTATTCAGCTATCCAGTCAGCTGGTAAATCCTTCGGTTTGGGTCTGAAATTAGGTCCTGTGTTTGTCGGAACTGACTACATGTTCTTAGGAAAGAACTCTAACTCTGTTAATGGATTCGTTGGGGTATCTATTCCGTTGGGTGGAAGAAAAGCAAATAAAGAAGGATAAAATATTTTAATTTCTCTCTCTAAACATTCTCTTTTAATTAATTCTCTATAGAATAAAAAACGTATAATTACAGCTTACCGTCATAAAGAATCCTTATAAAGGATCATAGATGGTAAGCTGTTTTTTTATGTTCTCCTTTTAGAACCACTTAATCTTTCGGAATATCACAAACGCAAGCGTTGACAATCCGATGGAAAAGAGCACAATCAAAGAGAAAGCAAAGGGCACTTCTTCCAGGTGAATATCCACATTCATGCCATAGAAACTGGCAATCAATGTCGGAAGCATTAGGACGATGGACAGACTTGTCATACGTTTCATGATCGTATTCACATTATTGGAGATAATAGACGCAAAAGCATCCATTGTCCCTGTGAGGATATCACTGTAAATATTCACCGTATTGAGCGCCTGTTTCAGCTCGATAATTACATCTTCCACTAATTCAGTGTCCAGATAATCCGTATCCTGAAAAATAGTCCTTAACTTACCGATCATTACTTCATTTCCACGGATGGAAGTGTTGAAGTAGACAAGTGTTTTTTGCAGTCTCATCAGGCGAAGCAGGTCTTCGTTACGGATGCTTCGTTCCAGTTCCTTTTCTGCGGCACTGATGTCTATGTTTATCTGCTTTAGATATTTCAGGAACCACACGGCAGAAGAATAGATTAACCGGAAAATCAGATCCAGCTTGTTGCGTACAACGATCCCTTTTCGACGGGTATGCTCTATGAAATCCGGTAACAAATCCGTGTTGTGATAACAGACGGACACAATAATCTCGTTATTAGTGATAATTCCAATCGGTACGGTGTCGAAAGGCAGACTGCCATTCTGTTTGTTCACTACCGGGATACGAAGAATCGTCAACAACCAGTTGCCTTCCGTATCCGTACGCGGACGTTCGTCCGTGTCGGCTATATCGTTCAGAAATGATTCGGGTACGTTGAGAGTTTGAGTTAGAAATTCAAAGTCGTCATTGTTTGGGCATACTACATTTACCCAGCTGTTGGGAAGCCATTGTGCTTTTTCCACAAAGCCAGCCTCACAATAAAGATACGTTCTCATCTTATTGCCTCCTTTCGTTTGTTTGACACGAGCAGAGGCATCGGTCTTCAATGGCTCTGTTCGCTTTAATTAATACTAGTTGTGCACGTTCGCGGGTTTGAATCGTCCATATTTCTATGATTTTAATTTAAAAGCGATGCAAAGGTACGGAAAAATGAGATGGTTTCCGTGCTTTGCATTGCTTTTTTTGATATTCTTTTATGGGTGGCCTTATATTGGCATCCGTTATTTAGAGGTCCTGATACTATTCACCTTTTACTTCGAAATGATTATCCAGATATTTCCTGATACTGTGGCTGCTTAAACCTTCTTTTGATATACTGCCATCTTTTTCAACAAGTTCGTAGTGCGGTATAGCATTAAATTGAAATAGTTGGCGAAGGTAGTTAAACTCTGTTTCCGATACATAGTAACAGGCTTCTCCTTTTAGATTCTTCTCTACATATTTTTTGTAGGCTTTCTCGGGCGAATCTTTCTGGCTTGTGATATAGATGAATTGAAATTCCGGGTGGTCTTTGTATTTCTTTCGCAAGTCGGCAGTTGCTTCTATTCCACCACGGCAAGGTCCGCAAGTTGTTGCCCAGAAATCTACAAAAAGAACCTTGCCTGAATGATCCTTTATGATGTTGCGGAATACTTCAGTTGCTTTTCCTTCAGGCAGCTGATAAGAGTTCGTTATATTTATCGGGTGTATTTTTTCTAATATTCGGTTGGTTTCCGTTACGAGAAACGGTTCGGTGAATATTTGTTTGATACTGTCCACATATTCATGTGCTATTTGCCTGTCTTTGATCTCCTCCAAACTATAATTAAGACTCCGCACCTTGGCTATTTGCCAGAGTATTGGATTCGGAATAGGATATAATAGAGCAATGATAGAGTCTTTCTTGAAAGCATATTTTCGGTCCGAATTTATTAAGGCTCTGTCTTTATCTTGTTGGGATTTCTCCTTCTTCCCCAATTTCTTCGTATATAAAGCGTCATATTCTTGTACGAGTTTTTCTTCCTTTTCATAGAGTGGTGTTATCTTCTTGTTTTCATCAATTATCTGTTTGATGATGGTTTTGACAGTAGTTCCGGCCAACTTTTCCTGTTCAAGTCTTATTTTTTCCTGCTCATCATTCAGTTTCACGCCTTTTTCTTTAAGGAAAGTCAACAGAGATTTCTCCGGATACGTGCAGTCGATGCTGTCTGATAGAGAAAAGGAATAACCGGGATACACTTTCCGGAACAGATCCATGTATTCAAAGCGGTTGATAAATGTGCTTGCGTTTGTATTTGCAAGTACAGTTGCATCGTCGAGTGGCATATTTTTCAGGAAGCTGTAATACGAGTTGTCTTCCTTTACTTTCAACACCTGATTGGTGCTATCCTGTTTTGCATAGTAATCCCTACTCATCAAGAAGTCAAAAAACATGTTTCCTGCTTGCAAATCTACTTTGTTTTTTATCAGATGAACAGCCTTGAGGGAGGGCTGATAGATTTGGCTTACGGAATCTGCGACCTGTTTCCACTGTGCAATGATAGGTTTCATGTGCTCCTTATATTGGTTCGGAGTCAGTGTCTTTTGTGCTTTAGTGAGAGCTTCGTAGCGATAAGTAATCAGTTTGTCAAGGTCTTTCAGTAAGTAGGAGAGAGGTGCAGATGGTCCCATATATGCTGTGTTCCTGATAGGGAAGTAATGGTCGCGTGCACGGCTGCGTGCCATTACTGCTTCCCAGTCGATATACATGGTGAGAGTTTGTCCGGGTTCGATATAGAATGGAATCCAGTTGTTTCCCAGTACTACCGATGATTCTACCGGATGATTAATAATAAATCGACAGCTAAAACTGCCGTTCGGAGCTATTTGGATAACGGTCGGATAATCTTCGCGAGTGAGTTCGTTTGACAGGTAAATAAGACCGGTGTCGAACCCTAAACGGGGATCGTATCCGTCTATATACCCTTGCAGGTAAGCTGAATCCTGACGGAAGAACTGCTGAAAGTCATTTTCCGCATTAACAAGTGTCACCGGAGTTCTTTCCTTGCTGTATACTATTTCTTCTGTTCCTTTCTGTTGAATCTTACACGTTCCGTCTTTTTGTGGAGTAAATGATAAAGCAATTTCTTCATGACTCTGTTTGTCTTTTAAAGCCATTTCAATCCGCTTTCCCTTTTTTCGGATATTTTCATTGGTGTATATCCGGTTATTCAGAATGCTGATGGAGTCGTAAACTCCATATTCCCATGAACCGGAACCGTCCGTCTTGAACCAATTGCCTTTGATGATGGCTAAAGGGGAAGACTTTTTCTTCTTTTGCGGTACCAGCGATATATCGTAAATATTGCCTTCGGGGTCAGTCGGATTGAGAAAATGAATCGTTTGCGTTTCTGACGGTAACGGTTCGAAAACAAGAACATAATCCATCGTGCCTGAAGCCGGCATATAGACTTCTTTTTTGAGCTCGATGCCTTCGGCACTTTTAAACATATATTTCTTTCTGGTGGCAGCATCTTCCAGATAGGTATCCCCATCTTCCATGATCCACCAGTGCGGGCGGAAGATGGCATGAATATATACTCTTGTGTTTTCGGGAGTACGTTCTATGCGGGTGATGTTGGAAATACTTCCTGATCGGGCTTTGAAAGGAGGATTGTCGATTGTTTGTGCGGATATTATACCCGATAACAAAAGGAAGATGCAAAATAGGGTTGTTTTCATAATAATAGTTTTTCGATAAACATGTTGAAAGTAATTTTACAAAGTAAGAAAAATATCCATGAACTGATACACTTCTGCCCTGTAACTTAACATAGATTAAACGTTTACGTAACCATCTTTTTTGTACCTTTGCGCCCGAAAATCAGTGTGATAATTTAAATATTAAAATATTATGAGTAAGAAAGCCCTTTTAATGATCCTCGATGGTTGGGGATTAGGTGACCAAAAGAAAGACGACGTAATCTTCAACACTCCCACTCCTTATTGGGATTATCTGATGAGTACTTATCCTCACTCTCAACTTCAGGCAAGCGGTGAAAACGTAGGTTTGCCCGACGGACAGATGGGTAACTCGGAAGTAGGTCACTTGAATATCGGTGCCGGACGCGTGGTTTATCAGGACTTGGTGAAAATCAATCGTGCATGTGCGGACAACAGCATCATGAAAAATCCTGAAATCGTTTCTGCTTTCTCTTATGCAAAAGAAAACGGAAAGAATATTCACTTTATGGGGCTGACTTCTAACGGTGGTGTACACAGCTCACTCGTTCATCTCTTCAAACTTTGCGATATCGCAAAAGAATACAACATCAACAATACATTTATCCACTGCTTCATGGATGGTCGTGATACTGACCCGAAGAGTGGTAAAGGCTTTATCGAAGAACTTTCTGCACACTGCGAGAAATCAGCAGGAAAGATTGCTTCTATCATCGGCCGTTATTATGCAATGGACCGTGACAAGCGTTGGGAACGTGTAAAAGAAGCATACGACCTGCTCGTAAACGGTGTAGGCAAGAAAGCTACTGATATGGTTCAGGCAATGCAGGAGTCTTACGACGAAGGCGTGACAGATGAATTCATCAAACCGATTGTAAACGCTAACTGTGACGGAACAATCAAAGAGGGTGATGTAGTGATCTTCTTCAACTACCGTAACGACCGTGCTAAAGAGTTGACTGTCGTACTGACTCAACAAGATATGCCGGAAGCTGGCATGCATACCATCCCGGGGCTGCAATATTACTGTATGACTCCGTATGATGCATCTTTCAAAGGCGTTCATATCCTGTTCGACAAAGAAAACGTGTCCAACACATTGGGCGAATATCTTGCTTCCAAAGGTTTGAGCCAACTTCATATCGCTGAAACAGAAAAGTATGCTCACGTAACATTCTTCTTCAACGGTGGACGTGAAACTCCGTTCGATAAAGAAGAACGTATCCTTGTTCCTTCTCCAAAAGTTGCTACTTACGACTTGAAGCCGGAAATGAGCGCTTTTGAAGTAAAAGATAAACTGGTAGCTGCCATCAACGAGAACAAATATGATTTCATTGTAGTGAATTTTGCTAATGGTGACATGGTTGGTCATACCGGTATTTACGAAGCAATCGAGAAAGCGGTTGTTGCTGTAGATGCTTGTGTGAAAGATGTAATCGAAGCCGCTAAAGCACAAGATTACGAAGCAATTATTATTGCCGATCATGGTAATGCTGACCATGCTTTGAACGAAGACGGTACTCCGAACACTGCTCACTCTTTGAACCCTGTTCCTTGTGTTTACGTGACAGAGAACAAGGCTGCGAAAGTAGGAGATGGTCGTTTGGCAGATGTTGCTCCAACTATTCTGAAGATTATGGGGCTGGCTGCTCCGGCTGAAATGGACGGAAACGTTTTGATTAAGTAATTTAGATTTCTATAATTGGGAGGGCGGAGTAGAACTCCGCCCTTTTTGTCTCACATAAGGTTTAAAATGATACAAATAGGTGATGTAGTAGTGTCTCTTGATGTATTTCAGGAGAAGTTCCTTTGCGATTTGGGCGCCTGCAAGGGAGCTTGTTGTATTGAAGGTGATGCCGGTGCTCCGGTAGAGCTGGACGAGGTGATGGAGTTGGAAGAAGTTTTGCCGATTATTTGGGATGAACTGGCTCCGGAAGCACGTGCGGTGATTGAAAAGCAAGGAGTAGTATATACGGATGAGGAAGGTGATCTAGTGACTTCTATTGTTAATAATAAAGACTGTGTGTTTACCTGCTACGATGAGAAAGGCTGTTGCTACTGTGCTATTGAGAAGGCTTATCGGGAGGGGAAAACAGACTTCTATAAACCGGTGTCCTGTCATCTTTATCCTATCCGGATCGGCGATTACGGACCCTATAAAGCGGTGAATTATAATCGTTGGGACGTATGTAAAGCAGCGGTTTTGCTGGGGAAAAAAGAGAATCTTCCCGTATATCAGTTTTTGAAAGAACCTTTAATCCGTAAGTTCGGTGAAGAATGGTACAAAGAGCTGGTCACTGTTGCTGAAGAGCTGAAAAAGCAACAATATATTTAAATTCTCTTCCGGTTCTTGCGTATGCAATATAGCTGATAGAGCAAAATGCACAATGCGATTATGATTCCGCATGCCGGCATAATCCATGCTTCCGGATGGATAATAATCAAGAAGATACAAGTCGCGATCACGCAGGAAGTCAGTACAATAAGAAACAACCTGATCTTTGCAAATAACGGATTGGGCGCAGTAGTTTTCATTTTCATAGTTATGTTTTCTTTGCTTTTTATGCAAGATAGTGATTTTGTATGGAAAACGTTTCTGCTGTTAGGTTTTATTAAGAGATGGGCGGTTGAACGATTCGAACATGAAAGCCCCTTCAGACAAAAGAAAAACGCCGATCGAAGGATGTTCCTTCGCCATCGGCGTTTCCTCGTTGTAAGATGTGAGGTTGGTTTATAAAAACGTAATATTAAAATTATGCATCGATATTTGCATACGTTGCATTCTCTTCAATAAACTCGCGGCGTGGCCCTACATCTTCACCCATCAACATAGAGAAGATATAATCAGCTTCTGCGGCGTTGTCAATATTTACTTGTTTCAGCATACGGTTTTCAGGGTCCATAGTTGTTTCCCACAACTGCTGGGCGTTCATCTCACCCAAACCTTTGTAGCGTTGTGTATGAATTGCATTTTCTGAACCACCACCGTAAGTGTCAATAAACTTTTGGCGTTGTGCATCTGTCCAGCAATACTCTTCTACTTTACCCTTTTTGCAGAGGTAGAGCGGGGGAGTGGCGATGTACAGATAACCGTTCTGGATAACCTGCGGCATATAACGGAAGAAGAACGTCATGATCAGTGTGTCGATGTGAGAACCATCGACGTCGGCATCGGTCATGATGATAATCTTGTGATAGCGCAGCTTCTGTATGTTTGCTTCCTTGCTGTCTTCGTCAGTTCCGATAGTCACACCGAGAGCTGTGTAGATATTGCGGATTTCATCACTTTCCAAAGCCTTATGATACATGGCTTTTTCTACGTTCAGAATCTTACCGCGTAATGGGAGGATAGCCTGGAACATACGGTTACGTCCCTGTTTGGCAGTACCACCTGCCGAGTCTCCCTCGACGAGGAACAATTCACATTTTGAAGGATCCTTATCCGAACAGTCGGCCAACTTACCCGGCAGACCACCACCCGACATCGGCGACTTGCGTTGTACCATTTCACGGGCTTTTCTTGCTGCGTGACGTGCAGTAGCGGCAAGAATCACTTTGTCGACAATTGTTTTGGCTTCCTTCGGATGTTCTTCCAGATAATATGCTAATACTTCGCCCACTGCCTGGTCAACAGCACCCATCACTTCGTTGTTACCCAACTTCGTTTTAGTCTGTCCTTCAAACTGTGGTTCAGCTACTTTTACAGAAATAACGGCAGTCAAACCTTCACGGAAGTCATCTCCCGAAATTTCAACTTTCACCTTTTCCAGCATCTTGCTGTCTTCGGCGTATTTTTTCAACGTACGAGTCAACGCACGGCGGAAACCTGCCAAGTGTGTACCACCTTCAATGGTGTTGATATTGTTGACGTATGAGTGAACGTTTTCGGAGAATCCGGTATTGTACATGATAGCCACTTCAATAGGAATTCCCTGTTTTTCCGAGTTCAGATAGATCACATCGTTAATCAAGTGCTCGCGTGAAGACTCGATAAAACGCACGAACTCTCTCAAACCTTCTTCTGAATAGAATTGCTCGCTCTTGAAACTTCCGTCTTCGTTCACTACCCGACGGTCAGTCAGGGAGATACGAAGACCGGCGTTCAGATAAGCCAATTCGCGCAGACGTGAAGCCAGAATCTTGTAGTCGTATACCGTTTCAGTAAAGATGGTACCATCCGGCCAGAATTGTTGGCGGGTTCCCGTAATGTCGGCTGTACCGACTTCCTTTACAGAATAAAGCGGTTTACCGATCTCGTATTCCTGCTGATAGATTTTGCCATTACGGAATACTTGTGTAGTCATGTGGGTAGACAGCGCGTTTACGCAGGACATACCTACACCGTGCAAACCTCCGGATACTTTGTAAGAACCCTTGTCGAATTTACCTCCGGCGTGCAATACGGTCATGGCTACTTCCAGTGCCGACTTCTTTTCTTTCTCGTGATAGTCAACCGGAATACCGCGTCCGTTGTCCTGTACTGTGATTGAATTGTCTTCGTTGATCGTTACTTCGATATGGTCGCAATAGCCGGCCAATGCTTCGTCGATAGAGTTGTCAACGATTTCGTATACCAAGTGGTGAAGTCCCTTGACGCTGATGTCACCAATGTACATCGCAGGGCGTTTTCTTACTGCTTCAAGACCTTCCAATACTTGGATACTATCCGCAGAATAAGACCCGTTATTGGGAGTGATTTGTTCTTCGCTCATAATTGCCTTTCTAACTTTAATAACAGAGCAAATATAGTGAAAATTGTCGACTTGACGAAGAATAATCAGTGAAAAATAAAGAATGCGGGCGGTTTCTCTGTATTCTTGATAGGCTTGATATTCAGTGGGTTATAAACAAGAAAGGCCGAACTTAAAAGTTCAGCCTGGATGCTATATAGAATTGTTAAATTCTTGTTATTAAGCGAGCTTGTTGATGTAAAGAGCCAACTTAGATTTCAGATTGTTAGCTTTGTTTTTGTGAATGATGTTCACTTTAGCCAACTTATCCAACATCTTTGTAATGCCTGGGTACATTGCAACTGCTTCTGCTTTATCAGTAGTTGCACGAAGCTTTCTAACAGCATTTCTCATGGTCTTGCCATAATATCTGTTGTGAAGTCTTCTTGTCTCTTCTTGTCTGATTCTTTTCAGTGATGATTTATGATTTGCCATCTCGACTAATCTATTTTTTAGTTCTTTATTCTTTTAACTTGTAGCCCGTGGGGGAATCGAACCCCCCTTTCAAGAATGAAAATCTTGCGTCCTAACCGATAGACGAACGGGCCATCCTGTTGTAGCATTTCTGCTTTTTGCTTTCTCGAATCTGTGTTTGTTTCTCGATTGCGGATGCAAAGGTAGGAACTTTTTTGAAACTGGCAAATGATTCATAGAAATTTTTTCATTGAATATGTGACTTTTTTCAAAATGATCTCTCTTTTCTGTTGATATTCAGTGAAATATAAAGTTTCACTTTTAGGGAAAAAGTATCTTTTCTGTGAAAAACGGTAGAGAGTATGCTTTCTTATATACCTTATTATATTATAAAGAAATAAAAAGTCAGATTATTTGTGACTTCTTTTGTAACATAAGGTATGTTTTATGCACGCGAAAAATAAGGATGTGGAAGCGATATTTAACGCTGGATGTCTCTGATTACCTTGTATTTTTTTGTAGTTTTGCCTCGGATTGAAAACGAGATTATTCGGCTATGCTGCAAAAAACGAAAGGAATAGTTCTTCATACATTAAAATACAATGATACATCTATCATTGTGGATATGTATACAGAGTTGTCCGGCAGGGCTTCTTTCCTTGTAGCAGTACCCCGTTCGCGGAAAGCGGCTGTAAAATCCGTACTTTTCCAGCCGTTGTCTTTTATTGAGTTCGAGGCCGACTATCGCCCCAACGCAACTCTCTATCGTGTGAAGGAAGCGAAATCCTTTTATCCTTTTTCTTCCATTCCATACGATCCGTATAAGTCTTCGATGGCACTTTTCCTGTCGGAGTTTCTTTACAGGGCTGTCCGGGAGGAGGCGGAGAATCGTCCGTTATTTGCTTATCTGCAACATTCCATCATTTGGCTGGATGAGTGTGGAGACGGCTTTGCCAATTTTCATCTGGTGTTCTTGATGCGTCTTTCCCGTTTCCTGGGACTTTATCCGAATCTGGAGGATTATCATACCGGCGATTACTTTGATTTATTGAATGCCTGCTTCACTTCTATTCGTCCCCAGCTGCATTCTTCCTATATCAATCCCGAAGAGGCTGCTCGTCTCCGTCAACTGATGCGCATGAACTATGAGACAATGCATCTCTTTGGCATGAGCCGTGCGGAGCGTACCCGTTGCCTGACGATTATGAATGATTATTACCGCTTGCATCTGCCCGACTTCCCGGCATTGAAATCATTGGAGGTGTTGAAAGAACTGTTTGATTAATTAGTAATTTCTTGCAGGTTTGTATGCTGTTCCTGAAAATATATGTTACTTTTGTCGGTAGAGAACAAAAGAGAATGAACAAGCGAGAAACAATATGAAAAGATTCCTGTACCTGACGGTCTGTTTTTTTATCCTAGGGAAGTTTTATGGTTGTAACGGAGACGTGTTTGTCGACGACTTCCGTTCTTCCGATTCCGAACTGACGCTGGACGGGAATGGGGATGTTGCCACTATTCAATTTGCAGCTGCCAATTGGGATTGGATGTATGTAGCCTTCGATTTTCCCATTCAATATAACATATATGATGCGGACAATCGCCTGATAACAACCGACCAAGGTCCATCGCTGAACGGGTTGGGAAAGATTGTGTGCACCGGAGAGATGATTGATTTCACCATCGAACGCGTTCATCCCAAAGAAGTGAAGATAACGGTGGGCGAGAATGCCCTTTCCGCTCCTTTTCAATTCCAGCTCAGGGCGAGCAACGAGTATGAGTGGCAGGAGATACGCGTCGAGATTTCTCCGACAGACAGATATGTGATGGATAGCATCACTTATTCTTTGAATGCATATTCTTACAATCCAGAAAACAGGACAGAGAGAAAAGAAGGCGTCTCCTTTCATAACTTTACAGATGTTTTTTCTACATACACGTTTTCCCCTTTCGAGTCTTTTTACCATTTTATGAGATTCAAAAGCGATGTGCCCGAAGCTTTTCAACTACTGGGCGAAGCCGGTCTGACGGTGGAAATACCAAGCATGAAAGACGGATATTTAGGGATGAACGGCAAGCGGGCGCCGTTCATTTCTGCGCAACAAATGTTGCCTTGCTCCAGTACGGAGCAGGAAGAAGACATAATTCCTCCCCGGACTGCTCGAATCTATACCTTATGGATGGTGTATGATTGGTTGGAAACGCGGTATACCCTCTATGTTTCTCACCCCAAAACCAAGAAACAACGAATCGTAAGCGGCACGTTGCATAGCGAAATGCCTGTAAAATATCACATAACACACAGGGATGTCTCTCTCAAAAACTAACCTTTCAACAACTAATATATCAATGATTAGAAATAGAAACGCCATACGGTTGCTGTGCCTCTTTTGCATCCTGGTACATCCGGCAATCAACGCAAATCTGGAAGCCCGGACAATCATCGGGCAACGGAACGACAGCGTCAGCCATCCCCTGATCCGCCATCAGCTTGGCTTCGACATCCGTCCGGGATATATCGTCTCCACCCATAGTTTTCTGCAAGGAGACAATGCGCAGCAAAAGAAAATCGACCAATCGCTTTCCTTCCATTTCAAGTACGCTTTCAGATTCAGCAAAGAATCCAATCTCGGCAGGCTCTTTCCCCATACCTATCAGGGTATTGGCATTTCCTACCATACTTTCTTTAGTCCCGCTGAATTGGGAAATCCCGTGTCGGTATACGCTTTTCAAGGGTCACGTATCGCGCAACTGTCCCCCCGTTTGTCGCTCGATTACGAATGGAACTTCGGGGCTTCTTTTGGCTGGAAGAAATATGATGAACTATCCAATCCGCAAAACGTGCTGATTGGCTCCAAAATCAATGCGTACATCAATCTCGGCTTTTTGCTGAACTGGCAAGTTCACAAGTACTGGAAACTGGCGGCAGGTGTAGATCTCACCCATTTTTCCAATGGAAACACGCATTATCCTAATGGCGGCCTTAATGTTATTGGAGGAAGAATCGGCATCGTGCGTACTTTGGGCGTGGATGAGGGACCCGGTCCCATCACTCCCGGACGGCTCTTTATAAAACCTCACGTCAGCTATGACCTGGTGATCTACGGAGCCACCCGCAAAAGAGGACTGATTGGAGACGATGTGTCGAGTATGATTCCCGGTTCGTTTGGTGTGGCGGGCATCAATTTCGCCCCGATGTATAATTTCAACAACTATTTTCGGGCAGGGCTTTCTGCGGATGCGCAATATGATGAGAGTGCCAATCTTAAAGAGTATAGAGTGGGCGAGTATTACTCGGGCGATTTGAAGTTTCATCGTCCTCCTTTCCGCGAGCAGTTTTCCGTAGGTTTATCTCTTCGGGCAGAGCTGGTGATGCCTGTTTTCTCTATCAATGTCGGCGTCGGTCGGAACCTGATATACAGCGGTGATGATACAAAAGGGTTCTACCAAGTTCTGGCTCTCAAGACTTATGTCACCCGTCATTTGTTTCTACACGTGGGGTATCAGTTGAGCAAATTTAAAGACCCCAACAATCTGATGCTGGGGCTTGGATATAGATTCCATGATAAACGATGAAAGAGTATGATAAGGTATAGGGAGGGCTTAGCTGTTTATGCCTCTTCCACTTTCACCAGTTTCCAACCCTGAAATACCAATGCGATGCATTTCAATTCTGTCGTTCCCTTGTCATGCCTGATCCATTCGCTTGCCGCATACTGTTTCAGTTGCGTTTTTGCATCAGACAGTAGCTTTTTGATTTCAGCATCCGAAGCGTCCCGTTTGGCGTATTTCACTTCAATGCAGTAGCTGTATGCCATGTCGGGAAGCTGCATCAGGCGGGGGTGGAGGAAGATGTCGGCATATCCTTTGTTGCTTTCGTATTCGGGGCGTGCGATATAGTAACTATTTAGTCCCAGATAAGCGAGAATGAAAGCTTTCACGTGTGCTTCCCCCTCTATAAATTCACGGATGCTGCTTTGGTTGTTCAGGCGTTCGACGATATATTCGAAGTAAGGATTCCAATCACCTTCGTATGCCATTTCATACATCAGTATGTTTAGCTTTTCCACTTCCAAATTGAGACCGGAGCTATCTTTGTAGATGTCTATCATGTATCCATAGAGTTGCTCGCGCACCGTTTGGTTGGGGATGGAGAGTATATTCATCGGGCCTCTAGTGCCGTTGATGGTAAGCATACCATAATAATAGAGGAGACTCTTGAAGTATTCGGTTTTTATAATATTCTCGGCCGGGAAACTGTCGGCAATGATTCCGCTAGTGGCGCCCTTCTCTACTATTTCCTGTACGACACTTGCATTTTCTCCAAAAGTCTTGTCTACGCGGATAAGGTGGCGCAGTTTGTTATAGTCGGTACGGATGTTGGCATCGAGCATTGTGTTGGGTATGCGCATGTTTAGCAGATAGCGGTTCATGAAGTAGAGCACCATGTCCGAATTGTACATGGACGGTTCGTCCAGTGCTTCGGTGGAAAAGCAATAATTATCATACCACGGTTTCATGATTTCTATCAGTTCGTCTGTAGAGTGCGGTAGGTCCCGGCGTTCTTTGTAATAATCTATCAAATCGCGCACTTCGTATTCGTTGAAACCTATCATATTATTAAATATGGAGTTGCTGCTATAATTATCCGCAATGTTGAATCCGCTTGTCAGGTCGTCCATTGTCACAGGACTGACTCCCGTGAGGAAGATTCGCTCGATGACAGAGTTTGAATAATCCTTCACTACCTTGAGGAATCCGCGGAAGAATCCGTTGCCGTGGGTGATGCTGTGATAACGTTCATTGCCGTAATCTACCAGAATGTTATTGGCGAAGTTGTCATATTCGTCAAGGATAAGATATATTTTCAATCCTTTGCTTTTGGCGGACAAGCATAAGAATCCCAATATCTCGGCTGCGGTATCATATTTTTCCAGTTCTTCTGCGATATTTTTCCCTAATAGGTCACTATAATCTTTGGCAAAAGCACTCATCACCAGTTTACAATAGGTATTGAAAGTCTGTTTCAAAGTCTCCATATCGCTGGCTACACTGCTGAAGTTGAGCGTCAACACCAGATATTTGTTACGGTTGGGCGTGGGATGTTTGCCTATATATAATTCTCCGAAGCTTTCCTCGAACTTGTCTTTCTTGTTGATGTCGTAGTAAAGACCCAGCATGTTCAGGAAAAGACTCTTCCCGAAACGACGGGGACGGACAAAGAAAAAGAAACGGCTTATATTTTCTACTTTCTCTATATATTGGGTTTTATCTACATAATAATAACCATCACGGATGATAGACTCGAAGTCCGTCATCCCGTATGGTATTTTCTTGATTGCTGCCTCCATAATTGCCCTTTTTAATTATAGAGAACAAAGTTAGCTTATTTTCTTCTATCCGACAATCAAATAGAGACTTATTCCAGCGTTGGTTGTAAATTTGCCGAAGGGGAAAACTATTTCCCCTTCTTAGTTTCTATTGACTGTTCATCTCTTTCATCGCAGGATTGAGTATATATGTCTTGCAAATATAAAAAGTGATAAAAGAGGTGGACAACTAATGTGTAAATAACGTTGTTTTGAGTTTATCGGTTTCTTATATTAGCGATTATACCAAGATTTATGTCTCTATAAAAATAACCACCGGGCTCAAATACTATGCTTCCGTTATCATTAACCATGTAATAGCCATTAAAACTCTCATTCATACCAAAGTTACAATGGAGGTAAACGGAGTTTTCTTCATTAATGGCATATCCATCAACTAAAAAAGCGACTTTGTCTAGGTCACCTACGAAAACAGGATAAAGAGAAAGTAGGGATTTTTTTACAACTTCTAAATTCCAGCTTTGATCATTATCGCAAGTCAGTCCGCATTGAGAAGTATTTATTTGTCTTGAAATATTTCTTATTGGGGTTTTCACTGCAATAACAGAATTTACAATCTCGGTGGAAGGTCCAGTAGCAGTCCATTTATCATAATTATAACATTCTCCCCATACTGGATATGCACCAATTGTATTGTAGACATATTTTAGTAAAGTTGCGATCATTTTTTCATTGGATTGTGTCGCTTCTTTTTCCATGGTTAATATTTCCCAATTTATATTTATTCCGTCAATGTTTAAATAAGGTCTTAAATATGCCATAGCTTGGGCAATAGCAATAGAAGCTTGTCCTGTAGGATAGTTGCCATATAGAGCTCCTCCAGGTCTGTTAGGAGATATGCGTTCATAACGTTCTACGAAAGCTTGAGGCAATAGTTGGTTATATGGAGTAAATTGATGCCAGTTTGTTCTGCAAAATGATACAATCATTACGCTTACTTCCCCAGGTATAGACTCTACTGGACGAGAACGTGTTGATGATGTATCTTTGTAGTTTTGAATTTTTTCCATTAAAATATTTTTGGCCATTTGCATCATTATGTTGGGCCCTAAAGAGACTTGATAAACCGAATCATTGAATGAAGGTATATATGCGAGTACTTTTTGGAATCTTTTATCTCCGGAAACAATAATTCTCCCATTCTTCGGACCGTTATTTATTTCTATTTCATAAATTAAGGGGAGTTTTTCACTTGATAAAGCTCTTGTTTTTTCAGAAGCGTGTAGCCTATATGTACTTTTTATACCAAATGCAGTATTATTATCTCTAGTTCGTGGTTCGGATGTTACAGATTCGTGAAACGTTTTGGCAATTGTAAGTGCTTCACTTTCTGACAAATCATAAAGACTACTATTAGTCTCTATATTAATCTCTTTGTCTAGTTCATTTGTACATGCTGAAATTGATACAGCAAAAATGATACATATAAATATGTTTTTTCTCATAATGTTTTTGTTTACTTAATTATTCAATTGCTGATAGAAAACATTGGATTTTTGCACCTCTTACAGATGCATTCGGATATTTTGATTTATACTTTTCAGTAAAGTCTAATACAATGATAATTGCATGGTCGTTTACTACGGCGAATCCGTGTTTAGATATGTTGTTGTTAAAGTTTAAGGTGAGGCTGTCTTTATCCCACTCGTAGGTTCCGGCCTTTTTATTATTGTCATAGTCGGATGAAGAGTAATCAATTTCCACAGCTTTAGTATCTTTATCAAAAGAGTATAGTATTCCCGTTCGGTTCTTGGCAATTTCTTTTAATTCGCTCTCTATTATTTCTCGAATGTGCAGGTCACCACCATTTATCCAAGTGCTGGAGGAATCTCCTTTTTCTATGAACTTTCCGGAAAGGTAGTCGGAAATAACTTCAATCTCTGCAAAATTATCAGGATTTCTTAAGTCACGCAGATATATGGAAGTGTTTCCTACACTGTTTCCTGTGATTAGGATTGCCTTACTATCATTTTGAGGTTCAACTGTTGCTATTCGAGGATTTTCAGACTGTAATCCAAGCCCCATTTGGAATTTTTCTAAATCAGACAATATATATACAATTCTTTTTTCTCCTGCTAAAATATGTATGGAGTTGCTACTTAATTCAATGGGTTCACAATTTAGTTTGTCTTCGTTTGAGCAGCTAATTGTAAATATACAGAATATCAGAAATAACAGTTTCACTTGTCTATCTACTTTTGTATCGATCAAAATGTAAGCCCTCCTAATTGAATTATTTCATTATCCTTCCAGACATAATTAACTTTTACTTCTGTGATACCGGCATCAGGATATCGTTGCTGATATTCTGATGTTTTGTCACTCTGTAGAATATATCCGTGTGACATTCCTGTAGCAAATTTGAAGCCGAATTTCTCTGTTTTATCGTCATACATTAGGGTTAAAGAGGTAATGTCCCATTCGTATGTACCTTCTTTGAATATCCCCGAATCAGTTTTCATTGTGAACTTTTTGGTTTCTTGATTGAATGTATAAGTGGCACCGATGAATGGCTTTTCTTTTTCTCGTAACTCAATTTCTATCTCTGGAGGGATTTTTAGATCTATTGCTTTTATTATTATTCCCGGAGAACCAGGATGACCTTCGAACGAAATTCCCCAATTGATAATTTCCGAGCTGTTGAAGTATATTACATATACGTAGATCTCACATACTATCTTATTATTGTCAGTATCAATAAGTCGTATCATGGTGCTCCCACTTTTGTATGTAGCGATGCATACGCCCATTACGTCAAGAGTTGCAGTTGCAATTTCTTGATTTTCTGATTCTAACTTATAGTTGTGCTCTGTTAAGTCTGTTTCTATGATGACATGCCTTGTGTCTCCTTCCCATATAGAAACTGATTCCTTTTCAACTTCGTATGGTTGTTCTTCAGAGCAACCATACGAAGTTGCCAGTAATAATACGAATAGTAAAAATCTATCAATTCTCATACTTTTAAATGTTTGTTGCAAATATATGCTAATATGGGTGATAATCCCTTTGTTTTACTGGCTAATAAAGTCTTTATTGCTTATTCCACGTGGACTTCTACGATCGTAAAGACATTGTTTGAACGGATATAAAGGTCAAATGTTCCATAAGGTCCGTTGACAATGTCAGGTGCTTTAGTTAGGGTTATTCTTAATTTGTTATTGGCATATGTTACATTTAATCCTTTTATACCTGCGCTATGTTCTTTCAAGAAAAACTCAATATCTTGGGGTAATGCTAATTCAACCGTTTCACCTATGCGGTAAAGGCTTCCAATATTATACCTATATGCAGGCAGTCCATTATTGTTAGGGAAAACAGATATATATTTTACAATTGCACCGATATTCATGTCACTATTTACTATTTTAGATACAACATAGGCTTGATAATAACTTGTTTCTACTTGAATAGCGTAATTGCCTGACGGAAAATTTATCAGTGTATTTTTATCAAAAATCTGATAAATATGCCCGGGTGTAACCGCCACTTCGTGTGTGAGGTTGGTTAACGAGGGTAGAATATTTGCTCCAACTCCTGCGCCATTTCCTACGTCAGAAATGAAATTTTTAGATGTGATAAAATTATTGGCTTCATTGATGTAAACATTTGATTCACCTAAATAGGTTTTTCCATTGTGCTCATTAAGCATATTGAGTGTGATGGTGTCTGCCGGATCATCTGGTGTGTCATCATCACTACAATTAACGAAACACATAGTACAAAGGGATAATAAGAAAATCCCAACTATTTTCTTTGTATTCATTTTTTAATTTTTAATTTATCAGGAACTTAGTTTGACTTGTTGCTTAGAAATATTTTATCGATATAATAGTCAATACTCTTGGAAGTATTGCGGAATAATAGTTGAAGCTTGTATTTCCCTTTAGGATATTTTTCTTGAGAAGGTAAAAAGAACCTTATTTTGACGCTTTCATGAGAAGGTATTAAATATCCAAGATCATTTTTTACATAATTATCTGGATAAACTAAAGGAATCCATGAATTATTACTTTCTCTATAGTGTAAGAAAGTATTGCTAATATAGATAATTGTATCGTTTGTATTATTAATAATTTCTGTTTTCAAGAATCCGTCTTTTGAGCAGGAGTCTTTTAATAAAAAGCGTACTTTTATATTCTCATTTTCTCTTGTAATAAATTCTTCCCCCTGCATTTGTTTTTCTTCTACAATCGTTTCTCCTGGTTCGATGGAATTAATGAAATGTGATATATCCATTTTATATGAATTAAGAGAGTCGATACTATTTTCATATTCAAGGTTTACAGTGCTTTTAGAATTGCCTGTTTTATTATGACAACTGATTAGCATGAATAAAACAATTCCATTGGTTAGCAAAATCGATATTAATTTGAGCATAAGTTAAGTATGAAATGGATTGGATAAGTTACTTATCCAATCCATTGGTAATTATTAGTTGAAATGAGCATTTAGTTTTGATGCTATATTATCAACCTTAACAAATATAGATGTGAAAGCTGTGCTTCCTTTATGTATACCTATTACTTTTTTACTATCTGTAAGATATACTGGTCCCCCGCTATCTCCGAACGCACTTAAATATGTAGCTTCACCCATATCTGTATAGTATATTCCATCGGCATTTACATTTGCATTGGTACTTGTAATATAACCTTCAGATTGAGCTATAGTCTCTCCTAACTTGGTTACATTATCTCCTGCCCAAATATTATATTCTTCTCCAGTAAGATTTCCATTATTGGGAACGATGGAGAAATTAGTTATACTAATGAATGCTGCATCAACGGAACCACCTTGGATTGAAAAGTCACAACTACCGATTAGTGTGTTATTATAATATGCCGGGTCACCCGTGTTATAAGCATGTCCTGCAGTAACAAAACCGTCAGTGTTAAATCTAGTAGCTCTATATCCCATTGACGCAGTGCCTTTAGGTGTGCCTATAGAACTTCCTGGCGATAATGAGTGGTTTTGAAATTCTCTTGTGCATTGTTTAAATACAATTCCTGAAAAGTTCACTACTTCTGATTTAAACTCTTTTATTTCCATTTCATTAGATTTGTCAAGTTCTACCACGACACAGTTCTCAAAATCATTTAGATAATAGTATCTTATATTCTTGGCAATTTGAGAATCTTTATTACTGCTAATAAATGAAGTTATTTTGGTTAGAACATTATTCAGCTCCGTATAAGAATAATTGCCTTGTGTATATATGACATCATTCTCACCTATTAACCTTATAAGAGTGGCTTTGGTACTTTCTATTTCTCCTTTAAGAAAAACAACAAGTTTACCATTCCCGTTAATATAACTTCCCCCATAATAGTCCGGATAGTCACTAGTACTTAATGAACGAGTTTTTGTCATTCCAAATGATTCTAATAATCTTATACCAGCCTCACGAGCTTTTTCATTGTTTCTTTTTACAATGTTTGGCTGTTCGTTGTTTTCTCTTTGAAGTACATCGTCTGAAGAACATGATGATACGACTAATCCGAAAAACAGCAGAATGGTCAAAGGTAACAATAATTTTTTCATAAGCGGATAATTTGAATTAATAAATGATACGTATTTTACCTCTTCCTTAAAAGGATTGTCTTTTTTATTGGTGAATATCTATTAATGCTCTTCATTACAAACCGAATATTCTATATCGTTGATATAAAGTCGTCATTGAAACAGATTTTACAGGTATGCTGTTTACCCAATCTAAGATTCCGTATGCATCAAGAATATAGTCATCGTCGTAGTATGCAAAACAATATAACGATGTCGGATTGTAGATATACCAAATATTGGTGTTTGTATTTTTAAACTTGTACATTCCAGCCTCATCTACATCGTTTATTGAAAATGATAATGTGGTTTGTAGGATAGGATTTATTACTTTATTCGGATTAGCTTTGATAGCTAGTTTATAATATTTGCTCTTTTCATCTTTTATAGCATTACTTTTTTCGGTAAAGGTTGTGGCAACACTGTTCGCTTTTAATTCTGCATCGGATTGACTTGCTGCACTTGAATTTGAGAAAATGAGCTTATCTCCTTGTCTTGTATTTAGCACAGGTACAATATCATATAATTTCTCTCCCGAGCTACTTTTGCGGACGTATACTTTCATTATTTCTATATACGGTTCTTCAAGTTGTTCTTGGTGCTGAAAATCCATGTGGGTGTCGTTATATCTTTGCTTAAAGTTTTCTTCCAAAATAAAATCCGATATTGGATAGAGCCCACCATCTTGAATGTCAATCATTGTATGTGTTCTTGAATCATTTAATGATTGAAGCCAACTCGTTAAATTAATGGATGTACTTTTAACGTCATAAGGAGGTGTTGCAACATTATAACCATAAGCGCCGCCCAATGTTTTGATAGATACATGTAATTCGGAAAAAGATTTAGTCTCTGTAGAAGAATTGCCATCTTTTGTTCCAACAGAAAAATCTCCTGAAACAGAGTCCTTGTTCCATGAATAAGTTGCGTTTATTGATTTATCCATGTCGCGCTCTTTACTATTGAAATCTGTACTTTGTGTGTCAAGACCATAGTATAAAGCCGATGCCCGCCCACCTGTATAATAGCTTGTTAAGACAAATTCTCCGTAACTTTGAATTAATTCTACCATGGATGAATTATAAAGGGCATCTACAAATAATTCGTCCAAATAATCTGCCGAAATTCTTCTCAATGCACTAGGTGCTGTTTGTAAGGATATCATTCCATTAATAACTTCAACACTAAGTTCTCCGTGTACTGCTTGTTCGGAATTACTTGTGTTATGCTTGAAAATATCGGTTACAGTTTTCTTTCTTCCCAGTTTGAACGGACCAATATTTAGTGAGAATCCGGATTTGACAGTTTTAGTAAACGATGAAGTTGTTTCTAAGCGTTCGAAGCTGGCGTATGACATGGCTTCTGTTGACGTTGTCCTTAACTCTTTGGCAATTATATATGAAGGATATCTTTCAAGTAGCTTTTCCATATTAACAATTGGAAATCTCGCATTTGAAAAGTCCCCGATAATTGATGTTCCGTTTTCTATGGCATAAGAATTTCCAAGAAAATCAGTAGCATCGGTAAATGATGTCCTAGTACTGGGTCTGGGTGCTATCTTTTTAGACCAAACTTTTGGTAGATTCGGGTCACGTTCTTGCAAGATGATTTCTGATGTTGAATCATCCTGATTGTTTAGCGAAGCAGAATCACTTATTTCGTCTTCATTGTTACATGATGCTATAACAAACAATATGATACATGAAAATATAGTAAATTTTCTCATATAGGTCTATTTTTTTAATATGATTGGTGATGATTGACTTGCATTTCTGGTGTTCACTCTTCTTTTTACACTTTGTTGAGTATCCAAGTTTGTCTCTTCTAAATCAACATCGGATATTTCATCTACATGAATCCTTCCGCTCCAACGTCCAGGCAATTTGGCTATTCTAGCATCTTTATCTTTTTCTTTATATTCAATTGTGGCAACATAGTCTACTGATACATCATACTCTTTAAAATAATAGGTCACCGTGAGTTTTGTACGTGGAGAAACTTTGACAGGTTCTATATGCTTTAATGTATTTTCCATTACTCTGCGTACATTGGGCTGGTATTTTGTATCAATTGGTATACTTGCATTAGGAACAAGATCTATTTCTCCTAATGTAACTGTAGGGCGTGCAAATAGCATATCTGAAGCTGGAACCTTAAATGCTATTCCCTTTTCTTCTTTAAAATAGGAGTCCTCTTGTATAGCCTTTTCAAATACGAGGTTCTCTCGTATAAATTGGGATGAAGAGTTTGTTATGGCTCGTTTGATAGAGACATTCTCCCTTTGGGTCACAGTTGCGGAATATGGATTGATAAATTCTAGGCTTTTCAGTGTGAATACAGCATCAGGGGTGATAGTAAATTCCTGTTGGGCTCTTTGTGTATATTGGCTGAAACCAACATTATTAGCTTGTATATCTACCACATAATTGAATACATCCCACCATGAACCACTACTTCCTTGGCCAAGATATAGCTCATTTTGAAGGACATAAGTTCCTGGATTATTAGTAGCAGGTATAATGTCCCAGGAATCCATGGCTCCTGTAGTGGAATTACTGCTCATTGCAAGTAATATTTTTGATTCCGGATTACTAGTGTAATGTCCTACAGCTAGACGAGTTTTCGAGTAGTTTGAATAAATTAAATAGGGTATGCCGGTAATTGATGAGGGAATTTGGACATAGAATTTACCATAAGAGCCAGGATTATATCCCTCATAGGTCACTCTCTGTCCCCAACCAGTACATGATAAATATCCACCTCCAGTGCTAAGTGTGAAGGGTAACTCTCTAATAGCCCACATATTTTCTGAAAAATATTGGCTATAGTTACTTGAAGCTACTGATCGTGTCTTCGCTTTCTTTAGTTCATCTATCCTTTCTTTTAATGCTTTTAGCTCATCTGTCATTTCAGACAATTCATAACTTTCTAATTGAAGGCTATCCGATTCCAATCCTGATAAGTTCAGTTTTTCTGTAGATGACTGGATCTCATTTTCAATCTCACTTTCGCAAGAGTACAATAACAAGGTGATGCAAGGCAGCACCAATAAGAATCTAAAAATGTTTCCCATAATTATTAGTTTTATAGGGTTTATAAAGTTTGATATTTTTATTATTTATCGTTGATTATTCGATTTCAAACTCTCCAATGAAAGTTATGTCTTTTTCTATGTAGAGAAGTTCATAATGACCGACTCTGTAGCCTTTCAAATCAATCTTATAAGTTTTTTGCTCATTAGGAGTTAATATCACATCTTGGAAGATAATATTTCCCAGTTGATCTTTTACTTGGAAAGTAACTTGATCGTCGATGTCTTCAAGAAAACGAACTTCAATAGAGTTTTCGTCTTGGGTGGCTTCTATTGGGATAGAATTTGGTGTTTTTTGGCATTTATGCCATCTTATAATTTTAGTTCTTTGTGTTGATAGATTATTGGCTTCTATTATCATGAATGGAATGCCAATTAATAATAGTAAAATGCTTAGTTTTCTCATATCTTTGATTGTTTTTTGCAAATTTATGGAGATATGAGGGGGAATGCAAATAAAAGAAGTTTTTCAGCGTGGACAAACAGTGCTTGATAATCAGTCGCTTATGATGTTTTGCGTGGACATCCTTTTATGTTGCTGATTATTTCTTCCTAAGAAGAGGATATTAGTGCATGTTTTCAATTAAATAATCATACAATGTAGCATTATTATCTGGTAATATTATATTCAGTTTTTGTCTAAGTCTGAGTCTTTTTTTTCTTACTGAGTCGACTGTAATGTTTAGTAACTTTGCTTCTGTGTTAGTGTCAAACCCTGATATATATAAACAGCAATACCAAAAGTCTTGCTCTGGTAAATCTGGGCATCGACTATATATGTATTTACGTAAATTCGGATAAATATATGTTATTTCATCTGCAATGAGTTTCCATTGCTTGTCTGTTATTAATGGCTTGTTATTTCTGGGCTTATTTTGGTTGGCTAGGTGTATTAGTTCTTTATGTAAAGGTGAATTCTCTAGAATTTTATTTTGCAATTGTTTATAGTTGGTGGTTAGGAGACTTATTTCTTCCTGCATTTCCTCATAGCTCTCATTTTTCTCCTTAAATGTATCTAACAATCTTTTTTTCTTTTCCAGTTCTAAAGAAACATAAAGCAAATCTGTCTTTATTCGGTTCAACTCTTCTTGTTGTCTTTGGATTTTCTCTTTTGCTTTCTTTCGATATAGTAGATATCCTATTATTATTAATAATAGGATTCCAATGCATATAACTAAAACTATAATGTCGCTTTGCTGTTTAATTTTTAATCTATCTACTTCTTTGCTGATCTTTAAATGATTATATTTAGACTCTATGTTCAATATCTTAGATTGGTTATCAGCATATATGATTGAATCAGTTATTTCGACGTATTCTTTCAGATTAGTAAGAGCTTCTTTATAATTCTTTTCTTCATTATAGATTTGGTAGTATAAATATTTAATGCTGTATGTATACTTTGGATTATCTTGTGGTATTTTGGATAGTAGCTCTTTTGCTTTGTTAATAGCCCCCGATGCAATATATAAGTCTATCAGTGCCATATAATCGGGCATTGTTTCTCTTCCTACCAATGCTTTGAGAAAGTATTCTTCAGCTTTATCATATTTATTTTGCATTGCATAAATATTCCCTAAGGCATTGTCTATTGATGCAGTGACTTCGATATTTTTAGTATTACGTGCTACAGAATCAGCTATAGTTAGAATTTTTAAAGCGCGTGATAACGAGTCTATGCATGCATATTCGCGTCCTACATCTCTTAATGCGCAAGCATAGCTATCTGTATTATTTTCTTTTTTGAAGCATTCGGCAGCAGCCTTATATCTTTTGATAGCTTCTGTCCGCATGAATTTCTCTCCATATAAATCGCCTATATAGCTATATGTATATCCGGTGAGGTTATTAAGCTTATTCTTTTCTGCAATATCCAAAGCATTAGTATATATTGACATTGCTTTATCATAATCTCCATCTGCAAAATAAGAGCGACCTAAATAAATCAGAATTTGCACTTGTTCATCAGGACTACCATGCGAGGAATACCAGTCATAAGCCCTCTCTAATTGATAAGTTGGTAGGATGGTGGTGAAAATCTCGTCTGTAATCTTTCCTGATAACATACACCAGCGTGCAAAGGTTTTGTCGTCTAGTTTTTCAGGAGATGATATACCTTTTAGTAGGTTGGATGCACTGTCAGGATTTATGGCAATAACCTTTCCTACTTCATTTAGTAGTCTGTCAGATACGGATTGTTGTTTGTTGCATCCTGATAGTACTAATATAGATGTTATAATTATAGCAATACTCTTTCTCATTTGTCTGTCGTGGTTTAGTTTCATTGTAAAAGTAATCTTTATTTTCTATATTATGCTCTTTTATAGGAAGATTATTTTAGTTCGGGGAAATAATAATTAGTACTGTCTATATCATACATTAAATTAATTTCAAATCTGCTTTTACTTTATTAAGTTCATGTGATCTAATTTGATTATTTCCCAGCTATTAATAGACTCTTTCTTATTTATAGTGGGAAAAGTTCCTTTCTATTAATACTTAAATTACTTTACTATAATTCTAAACTTGTTTTTCATTAATCGCAATCTATAATTGCAAGTTGCAATTATATAAATGAAGCTTTTGATTTTATAAATGAAAGCTTTGTTTATAAAAACAAAAGCTTCATTTAGAGATTGCCTTTAATGTTAGTAATCTTTTCTATTAGTGAAAAGGAAGTTTGGCATCAATAGAGAATAAGTTTATATCTAATAGATTGGAATCAGTCTATTAATCAAAATTCGGCAGAAAGGTATAGTGAATCGGGTGAAACCTATGTGAAAGGCAGCCCTTCACCCGAAATCCCTTTATTCATCGATGTTTCAGAGTGGTGAAGGAGGTGAATGTCATGTTTAACGAAAGTTGCAGATGTGTGTAAGATGAAACATCTTGCACACATCTGCAACAGTATCTTGCACAGGTTTATACTGCTATTAATCAAATAGATAAACTCTGGTTAGTGTAAGATGCAAGATAAAATCGAACACTAAAAGGTTCTGTGGAAGTTCCGGAAGTTATCCCAAAAGCTCTTTTACTTTTGCGGAAATGGCACGTCCTTCTGCAAGTCCTGCCAGCTTCTTGGAGGCAACTCCCATGACCTTACCCATGTCTTTACCGCTCGTAGCACCTGTCTCTGCGATAATTTCCTTCAAAGCAGCTTCCAGTTCTTCGGCACTCATCTGTTTCGGCAGGTATTTTTCCATAACGGCTACCTGACCCAATTCTACGTCAGCCAAGTCCTGACGACCCTGTCCGATATAGATTTCAGCAGAATCTTTTCCTTGTTTTACAAGTTTCTGGATAATCTTTAGAGCTGCGTCATCTGTCAATATATCGTTAGCTCCCGGAGCTGTCTTAGCTTCGAGGAAGAACTTCTTTATATTTCTCAAAGTTTCGAGGGCTACTTTATCTTTCGCCTTCATTGCGTTTTTTATGTCTTCGCTGACTTGATCGAATAAATCCATACTATTATAATTATAAATTGAAGATTAAAAATTAGATCTGAAGCCTGATGCTGTGGGACTATAATTTTCGTTCTTAAGCTCTTTGTTTAGAATGTAATTACGCCGTTATCATCCGTAGCTTCTTCTGTTGCCACTTCTTCTTCCAATGCAGCTTTTGTCCGGATTTTAGTAAGAGTCGTCTTATCACGCATGTACGTGGGAGAATCTTCTACCATGGCGATGATATCGTCGTTGTCCAAATCTTCCGTGTTGAAAAGATAGATGTGACGGCGTTTGCGGAGGCTCTTGCTTCCGATATTGCTGGCGCTTTCTCCGTATGCCTTGCGGATACGTTCTTTGTTCTTCTCTTTCTCTTCTTCCAGTTGCAGTTGACGTTCTTCCTCTTCCTGGCTGCGTGCAGCATGCAGGCTGTCCATTCCGGGGACGTCTTCTACACCGAATCCGGTTGCCAATACGGTGATCTTTACTTTGGTATCCAGTGAGTTGTCGATGGCAACACCCCAGATCACTTCCACTCCTTCGCGGAATTTGCTCATGAACTCGTGTATCTCGTTCATCTCCTCCATCATCAGTTCGGATGACGGGCAGAAAGAAACGTTCAACATAACCTTCTTGGCATTGAAAATATCGTTGTTGTTGAGCAGCGGAGAATGCAGGGCATCGTCGATTGCTTTCGTCACACGATTTTCTCCTTCGCCGAATCCGGTACTCATGATCGCTACTCCGCCATCTTTCAGGATGGTTTTCACATCGGCAAAGTCGAGGTTGACCGTACCACGCATGGTGATAATCTCGGCAATACTCTTGGCAGCGATGGAAAGAGTGTCATCGGCTTTGCCGAAAGCATTCATAAAGGTAAGGTCGGCGTATATTTCGCGCAGGCGTTCGTTGTTGATAACCAATAGGGCATCAACGTGCTGGGCGATACGTTCGACGCCGTCCAGTGCCTGGATGATTTTCTTTTCTCCCTCGAAGATAAAGGGGATGGTGACGATACCGACAGTCAGAATATCCATTTCCTTCGCAATGCGGGCGATGACCGGGGCAGCTCCTGTTCCGGTTCCTCCTCCCATTCCGGCGGTGATGAATACCATCTTGGTGCCGTCGTTCAGTTGTGCCTTGATATCTTCTATACTTTCTTCAGCGGCGTCGCGTGCCCGTTCGGGACGGTTGCCGGCTCCAAGCCCTTGCGTGATGCTACGGCCCAGTTGCAGTTTCACCGGGACAGGTGATTCGGCCAATGCCTGGTTGTCCGTGTTGCAAAGAACGAACGTTACATCATGGATGCCTTCCCGGTACATGTGGTTTACAGCGTTACCACCACCACCACCTACACCAATCACTTTGATGATCTTCGGTGAATCTGTCGGGAAATCGAATTGTACTATCTCGTCCATAATAATATGATTTCTGATTTATGATTTCTGGTTTCTGAACTCTGATTTTTGAATCTTGATTTATAAGTTATGATTTATGATACAGCGCGCAGCCAACTCATAAATCATAATTCATAAATCATAACTCACTTCATATCGTCGTCGGAGAAGATTTCTTTCGTCAACGAGTCGATCTTGCGCTGAATCCAGCTCGGACCGGCTTCTCTTTTCCGTCTTTCTTTCTCTTCCTTTTCCTTTTGCTTGCGAAGTTTTTCCGCTTCTTTAGCAGCTAACTTGGCTTCACGCTCTTCTTCCTCTTTCTTGAGGCGGGCGAGGCGGGCCTGTTCCTTCAGCTCCTGGTCGTCTTCAAATATGTCTGCGGTCCTATGCACTTCCGGCTCCGGTTTGGAGACTGGCGGTACGGGAGCAGCAGCTTGCGGGGCGGTTTCAGTCAGGCAACAGTTTTGGTTCCCTTCAAACAGGAGACCGAACAATGTGTTCTGTGAACCGTCTTTTTTTAGTATATTGTTGGGGGCATGGACCGTATTGCGTGGAAGTTTCGCCATCCGTATCTTTTCTATCTTGCTGCGTTTGCGCAAGGTTTCGTCCAAGTTCTTCAGGTTGGCGGCTCCTCCTGTCAGGATAAGTCCTGCCAGCAGTTTGTCTTCGTAGCCGGATAGCTGAATCTGGTTCCATACGTTGGCAACGATTTCTTCGGCACGGGCTTCGATGATATTATTAAGGTCTGCCACTTTGATGATACGGTTGTCATCCTCCAGTTTGCAGGTAGCTTCTTCCTCTTGTTCGGGATCTTCTTCGTAGAGGGCGTCACCATAGGCTTTTTTCAGGCGTTCGGCTTCTTCCTCCTCCATTTGCAGGGTGGTGATGTCACGCGTGATGCTGTTGCCTCCCAAAGGTAATACGGTGAGGAAGCGGAGAATGTTATTCTTATATACAGAGATGGTAGTCGTATCTGCTCCGAAGTCGATCAGTGCACAACCCGAACGGCGTTCGCTTTCTGTCAGTACGGCATTGGCTGTTACTAGCGGGGCGATCAGTTGGTCGGCAATGTCGATTTTTGCCTGTTGGAAGCAATGCTCCAGATTCTTGCGTACGGAAGCACGGGCAACGATGTTGAGGAAACGTCCTTCGATGTGGCTTCCTACCAGACCTACCGGGTTGGCTTGCAGATTATTGCCCACCTTGTATTCTTGCGGAGCTACGTCCAATATATCCATATCAACCACCGGGATGGCAATGTTCTCATCACCGATAGCGCTTACAAGTTCTTCGGATATGATGGCTTCTTCTTCCAGGTCGCGGCTTACTACATTGCGGACTGTGCGGAGTGATTGTCCGCCGATGCCTACATATACCTTGGCAATTGAGTTTTTCAACTCACCTTCCAGTCTGTTGATGATCGAGGTCAGGCTTTGCGCTGTCTTGTCCAGATTGAAAATAACTCCTTTACGAATAAACGTAGAAGAGTCTTCCTGGGCATACGCTAATACCTGCATACTTCCGTCACTGTTCTTTCTTCCGGCCACACCGGTTATCTTCGATGAACCAAGTTCAATAGCGGCGATAAATTCTGTTGTTGCCATATATATTTATTTACGATTTTACGATTTACAATTTACGATTGAAAAAAGATTGTTCACTCCTCATCTGTCAACTATCAATTATCAACTATCATTTATTATCTATTCTCGTTTGGTGCAGATAATCTGGTTGTTGAATTCGAGATTGATACGCGAATATTTGTTCCAGCCTACCCGGTTGAGTCCTTTCTTGTAGAACTCCTTCAAACGTGCCAGTTTATCTTCAAAGTTTTCCAGTTTTCCGAGATAGACGAGATGGTCTCCCACACGCGGCACCAATTCGATGTTCTGGTCGGGCAACACATGAATCTGTTCTATCTGGGCGTCCCAGAATTTATTATTATGCAAAAATACACCAAACTTATATAAATCCTTCATTGCAAACGACTTTTCTACGTTTCCGGTGACAATTACCCGGTGAGCGACGCATTTTGCATCCGGTGGCATGACGGTTCCTTTGTTGTCAAGGTAGTAATTCTGACCGTTGGAGCTCATCACCCGAAGAATAGGGATACGTTGTGTCACTTCCACGCATACTTTGCCGCTGGGTGTTTTGTAACACTCGGCTTCGTCAATCAACGGATGTTTGCTTAGTTCCCGTTCCAGTGACTTGGTAGAGATGCGCTCCATCTTCTTCCCGATGGGGTAGATCCCTTTGTGCTGAAGGATACCTTTCAGCTCTTCTTTGGTGATGAAGCCGGCGTATGCGGTATCCTTGATAACCAATTCCATGTCACGGCAGGTCTGGTCGGCAGGCTTGCGGTTGAATGCGGTGATAGCTACGGCGAGGTAGGCTATAAGCACCAGCATGACGATGGATAGAAGGATTCTCTTTACCATAGTTTTTTTATTAATGAAGAATTAAGAATGAAGAATGAAGAATTGCTGCGCATCAATACGCTGGATAGAGATTCTTCATTCTTCATTATTCATTCTTAATTTTTTTGTTTCTAATAGTTCCTTTATTTCAGGGACATAGTTGTCAATGTCTCCAGCCCCCAAAGTGATTAATACTTCAATGTTTTTATCTTTCAGAATGTTCAGTATATCTTCCTTTTTGCACATACTTTTTTCAATACCCGGACGGAGATTGTCATAAATCAGTTTGCTGGTGACGCCCGGAATCGGTGCTTCACGTGCTGGATAGATGTCTACCAGAATCACTTCGTCGAGTAGCGACAGGCTATCGGCAAAATCTTGATAGAAGTCGCGGGTGCGGGTGTAGAGATGCGGCTGGAAGATGGCTGTGATCTTCTTGTCCTTGTAAAGTTCGCGCATAGACAACACGCTCTGTTTGATTTCAGAGGGGTGGTGGGCGTAGTCACTCAAAAAGACGATACGGTCGTTCTTGATCTTGAAGTCGAACCGGCGGTCTACTCCGCGGAAACTTGCCATGCCTCTTTTTATTTCTTCATCGGTCACCCCGTTAAGGTGTGCCAATGCCATGGCGGCTACGCCGTTTTCTATGTTGATGCTAACCGGAATTCCCAGTTGAATATCGTTGATACGGGTGTCCGGGGCAACAAAGTCGATGAATATTTCTCCGTTTCCGATGCGGATGTTTTCTGCATGGAAGTCGCCTTCGTCACGTGAGTAAGTATAGACACGAACGCCCGGCTGCACTTTGGGTTGCAGGGAGATGCCTTTGCGGATAATCAGTGCGCCACCCGGTTGGATAAGCGTGGTATAATGCTCGAAACTTTCCAGGTAGGCTTGTTCTGTGCCGTAGATGTCCAAATGATCGGGGTCGGTAGATGTAATTACGGTCATATAGGGCGACAGCCAGTGGAAAGAACGGTCGAACTCATCTGCTTCAATCACCGTGTAAGGGCTTGTTTGAGAGAGTAGCAGGTTGGTGCCGTAGTTCTTCGAGATTCCTCCGAGAAAAGCGGTACATTCCACGTGCGATTGATGGAGCAAATGGGCTGTCATTGTCGATGTGGTTGTTTTTCCGTGAGTACCTGCCACGCACAGACCTTTGCTCGAATGGGTAATTGTTCCCAATACTTGGGCGCGTTTCTGTATTTCGAATCCGTTGTTGCGGAAATAAACGATTTCTTCATGTTCCTGCGGAACGGCGGGCGTGTATATGACTAACGTGCTTTCCTTGTCTTTGCAGGCTTCGGGAATCAGGTCGACGTTTTCTTCATAATGTATTTGTGCACCTTCAGCGATCAGGGTTTCAGTCAATGGAGTAGGGGTACGGTCATATCCGGCCACTACCTTGCCTTTGAAGAGAAAGTAGCGTACAAGTGCACTCATACCGATGCCGCCGGCACCTACGAAATAGACTGATTTTATCGTTTCTATATTCATTTCTTCTGTTTTTTATTTTAGTACGGATTACGTCGTTTGATCCCGGAGCTATACCGCTACTTCAACCTGTGTGCAATCCGATAATCTATTTATCTGTTTTTTGCTTCTGTTTATCAGCTCTTTGCTTCCGCCAGTTTGATAACCTCCTGTGCGATGATTCTCGCAGAATCGGGCAAAGCCAGCTTGGCGATATTCTCTTTCAGTTCTTTCAGTTTCTGTTCGTCATTGACGGTGGATAATGCTACATCCATCAAGGTTGTTTCTGCTTCACTGTCTTTGACGTAGATAGCTGCCTGCTTATTCACCAATGCTAAGGCATTCTTAGTCTGATGGTCTTCCGCTACATTGGGCGAAGGCACTAAAATAACAGGTTTATGTAACAGGCAGAACTCTGAAATGGAACCTGCCCCCGCACGGGAAATCACAAGATCGGCTGCTGCGTATGCGGCTGCCATGTCTTTGATGAAATCCGTTACATATAAGTTCGGAAGTGCGCCTGCAGCTTTCACGGCTTCTTTCACTTGCGGGTAGTAGTATTTGCCCGTTTGCCAGATGAATTGCACGTCCGTGTTTTCTTTGATGGTTGCCAGTCCGGCTGTCAGCGTATTGTTGATGGTACGTGCACCCAGGCTGCCGCCTACAATCAGAATCGTTTTTTTGCCGGGCTGTAAGTTGAAGGAGCGCAATGCTTCTTCTTTAGACGGCATATCCTTTGTCAGGTTTTGGCGGACAGGATTCCCCGTCATAATAATCTTGTCGGCAGGGAAGAACTTTTCCATTCCGTCATAAGCTACACAAATCACTTTTGCTTTCTGTGCCAGGAGCTTATTGGTCACTCCGGCATAAGAGTTTTGTTCCTGGATTAATGTCGGTACTCCCATCATTCCGGCAGTCTTCAATGTAGGTCCGCTTGCATATCCGCCTACGCCTACCGCCACTTGTGGGCGGAAGTCCTTGATAACTTTGCGTGCTTTCCACTGGCTGCGCATCAGTTTAATCAATACAGATACATTTTTCCATAAACGTTTGCGGTCGAATCCGGCAATCGGAAGCCCGATAATACGGTAGCCTGCATCGGGAACCCGTTGCATTTCCATACGTCCTTCAGCACCTACAAAGAGAATTTCTGCGTCGGGGCGTAGCTCTATTATAGCGTTTGCGATAGAGACGGCAGGAAAGATATGTCCTCCTGTTCCTCCACCACTGATAATAATTCTAAGTTCTTTTTCTATCATAATGTTTTTCTTCTGTCCTTTCTCAACGTTTACTGTTCACCACTCACCGTTCACTACTCACCGTTCATCATTTATCGTTCATCACTTACCGTTTATCAATATCATGCTCGTCTTCAAACTTGGCATCGCTGTTCAGAATCTGTGCTGTCGGTTCGGCGGCAGTCTGTGCCTCGGAACTTGCAGCTGCATCTGCCTCTAATTGCAGTTGGATCTGTGCATCGTGCGCTTTTTGTTCTTCCAGATGGGCGGTATATCGGCTTACACTTAATATCATACCGATATAAGCGCAGTTGATTAACGTACTTGTACCTCCTTTGCTGACCAAAGGCAGGGGCTGGCCGGTGACGGGGAATAATCCGACGGCAACCATCATATTCAGTATTGCTTGCGATACCAGTAGCAACGCAATGCCCATAACGAGAAAGGCGGGGAAGGTTCGCTCGCATTTCTGGGCGATTCGTCCGGCTCGCATCAGCAGCCATAGATAGAGGAACACCACAAATATTCCTCCGATCAATCCCATTTCTTCAATCACAATCGCAAAGATAAAATCGGAGAATGCCTGACTAAGGAAGTCACGTTGTATCGAGTTTCCCGGACCTTTGCCGACTACGTGGCTGGTAGCAATGGCGATGCGTGCATGCGCCACCTGTGCATCTTTATCAATATCAAATTTGGCAGCCGGCACTTCCTCCTTCTCAAAGAAGCCGGAAACACGATTCTGCCACGTTTCGAAACGGTGAAGTCCCGGAGTGTTATGCAGTGTTTTAGCGGGAATAGCCATCAGTATACCTACGGCAACACCGCCCACAAGTGCCAATATCCCCAACATTCCGAATAGCTTTTTTGCTGACACCCGGCCGATAAACATCATCATGCATACTACTCCGAAAAGCAGCATTGCTGTCGAAAGGTTTTCCGGTGCGATAAGCAGGAATACCAGTCCGGTGAGGATCATGATATATTTGAAGGCATTCGGGTTGGCTCCGTATTCGTCCTGCCTTTTGGACAGGATGAATGAGACGGCAATGATAACCGCCATCTTTGCCAATTCCGAAGGCTGGAACTGTAATCCCATAAAGGTCATCCAACGGGCTGCCCCGTTGACACGGTCCCCTGTGATGATACCCATCAGCGTGACAAATGCCAATAGAACCAGGGAAATCGGATACAAAAAGACCGGAAATACCTGGAACCATTTGTAGGGAACATTATGCAGAAACACTACTACCACAGCACCTACCATCAGGATGATGGAGTGTTGTGTAATCGGTCCCCAATGGTCGCCACTTTTGTAAGTCAGTGTCGACGCTGCCGAGAACACCTCGATAATAGAGATGAGGCAGAGACAGAGGAAGATAATCCAGATTACCTTGTCACCTTTGAATATGTTCTTTAATAAATCCAATCTTGTAGCAATTAAAAATTAATAATTAGAAATTAAAGGGCGCGGACACATTCCTTAAACTGGTCGCCACGGTCTTCATAGCTCTTGAAGAGGTCGAAAGAGGCGCAGCAAGGGCTCAATAATACTGTTTCACCTTTCTTTGCCAGTTTGTAGGCAGCTTCTACGGCATCCTTCATTCCGGTTTGTACGTCTGCTACGGGCAGGCCGAAACGGTCGAAGAATTCGTGAAGTTTTTCGTTGTGAAGTCCCAGGTATACCAGTGCCGAACACTTTTCGCGTACCAGGTCTTCAATTTCAGTATAGTCGTTGCCTTTATCTTTACCACCGAGGATCAATACCGTTTTGGTAGTCATGCTTTGCAGGGCATACCAGCAGGAGTTGACATTCGTTGCTTTAGAGTCGTTGATAAAATCAATTCCGCGGACACGTGCCACCTTTTCCAACCGATGCTCTACTCCCTTGAAATCGGAGAGGGCTTTACGGATGTTTTCTTTGGCGATGCCGGCAAGGTTTGCCGAGATACCGGCAGCTAAAGAGTTATATAGGTTATGTTGCCCTGTCAGAGCCAGTTCTTCCTGCTCCATATTGAAAGCAATCGGTTCGGTGATTTTCACTTCGTGGTCTTCTACGTATGCGATTGCTCCGTCTTCTTTTACAGCGGCAAAAGGATACAGGTGAGCTTTCAGACCATGTTTCGCCAGTTCTTGTCTGATGATCGGGTCGTCATTCCAGAAGATGAAAGCATCGTCCGGAGTTTGGTTTTGGGTAATGCGGAATTTAGCGTCGATGTAATTCTGCATACAGTGGTCGTAGCGATCAAGATGGTCCGGAGTGATGTTCATCAATACGGCGATGTTCGCACGGAAGTTATACATATTATCCAGCTGGAAAGAGCTAAGTTCGATAATATAATAATCATGGTAATCTTCGGCTACCTGCAAAGCAAGACTTTTGCCGATGTTGCCTGCCAAACCTACGTTCAGACCTGCGCTTTTGAAAATGTGGTAGATCAGGGAAGTTGTTGTAGTCTTTCCGTTAGAACCTGTAATACAGATCATTTTGGCATCAGTATAGCGTCCGGCAAACTCAATCTCGGAGATCACCGGTGTGCCTTGAGCTTTCAGTTTCAGGATGATTGGGGCATCATTCGGGATACCGGGGCTTTTGATAACCTCGTCGGCATTCAGAATGAGCTCTTCGGTATGGTGTCCTTCTTCCCAGGCAATATGATGGCTGTCGAGAAGTTCCTTATATTTGTCCTTGATGGCGGACATGTCCGAAACAAACGTCTCAAATCCTTTTACTTTTGCGAGTACGGCTGCACCTGCGCCGCTTTCGCCAGCTCCTAAAATTACAATTCTTTTCATCTACAATAATGTGCTCCTGTTTTCAAATATGCTGAATTGCTTATTAGTTGCGCACATCCTTTAAAAGTTAATAATCGGGTTGATACTCTCTATAAAAACTTGGCTTCCGAATGGAAACCCGGCTCCGGCACCTTGCCGGTTATCTTATTTTTAATGTTATAATTGTTATAGCCGCCAATACAATCGTTACAATCCAGAAACGGACGGTAATCTTTGATTCGTGGAACAGCTGGTCGGGCTTGGTGAATTTCACCGTACAGCCCGGTTCAATCAGGCTCATCGAAGTACGGAAATGATCGTGAATCGGTGTGCGCTTGAACAAACGTTGCTTTACACCTTTCCGCTTTCCTGCCTTATAATAAGCCCGTTGCAGGATTACCGACAGATTCTCTACCAGGAATACACCGCAAAGAATCGGTATCAGCAACTCTTTGTGAATGATGATGGCGAACACTGCGATGATACCGCCAATGGTGAGGCTGCCTGTGTCTCCCATAAATACTTGTGCCGGATAAGCATTGTACCATAAGAAACCGATAAGCGCACCGATGAAGGCACAGATATAGATTACCAGTTCTTCCGAACCCGGAATATACATGATGTTCAGATAGCCTGCGAATTCGATATGCGACGATACATACGCCAATATCCCCAGCGTTGCGCCGATAATGGCCGAGTTTCCGGCCGCCATTCCGTCCATACCGTCATTCAGGTTGGCACCGTTTGATACGGCGGTAACCACGATGATTGTAACGATGACAAACAAAATCCATCCGGCTGTTTGCGCATGCTCGCCCATGAAAGAAACCAAATCGGCATAATCAAGGTTATTGCTCTTGAAAAAAGGAATCGTTGTCTGGGTCGATTTCAAATCATTGGTTCCGTGTATCACTTCCATCTCCTGTCCCGGATTATGAACTTCGATATTCTCACGGATCACTACGTCCGGACTTAGATACAAAGTCATTCCGACAATTAAACCCAAGCCGACCTGACCGATAATCTTGAACTTACCATGCAAACCTTCTTTGTCTTTTTTAAAGATCTTGATATAGTCGTCTGCAAAGCCGAGCGATCCCAACCATACGGTGGTTATCAGCATCAATATCATATATATATTATGCAGTTTGCCTAACAACAGACAAGGAATCAGGATGGCTACAATGATGATAACACCTCCCATGCTCGGCACGCCTACTTTGTTGACGCCGAACGGGTCCGTTTTAGCATCACGCTGCGTTTCTGTGATTTGTTTCCTTTTGAGTAGGTTGATGAACTTGTCTCCCCAGATACTTGAAATAAGTAACGCGAGGATCACCGCCATCAAAGCACGGAATGAAGTATATCCGAACATTCCCGCTCCTGGAAAATTGAGCTTATGTAGCCATTCAAATAGATAATATAACATAAATAATTTGCCAATTTATTGATGTGTTGCTATGTCGCTTCTGCCGGATGAATACCGGAGCCAGTCGGCATATTAGCACAATCTATTCATTATTTAAAAATTTCTTTGAGTACTTCTTTATCGTCAAAATGATGTTTTACTCCTTTTATCTCCTGGTAATTCTCGTGTCCTTTTCCGGCAACGAGGATTACATCTCCTTTTTCTGCCAGCATGCAAGCCGTGCGAATCGCTTCTTTACGGTCGGCAATGCTGACCGTTTTCTTCATATCCTCCGCATCCAGTCCGGCAAGCATATCGTTGATGATGTCTTGCGGCTCTTCGAAGCGCGGATTGTCTGAAGTGATGATGACGCGGTCACTGGCTTTAGCAGCTTCCTTTGCCATGATGGGACGTTTGCCCTTGTCACGGTTGCCACCGGCACCCACTACTGTAATCACTTTTCCTTTTCCTTCAAGTACTCCATGTATGGCATTCAATACATTAATAAGAGCATCCGGAGTATGCGCATAATCTACAATCGCTGTAACTCCCTGTGGAGAACGGACCGCATCGAAACGTCCGGCTACCGGATGAAGCGTACTAAGAGCCACAAGCACCTCTTCTTCTTTCTTGCCCAACAGAACGGCTGCCCCGAATACTGCCAGCAAATTGGAAGCATTGAACTTACCGATAAACTGAACTGCCAACTCATGGTTGTTGAAGTCGAGCAACATTCCTTCAAAATGAGACTCCAATACCCGCCCTTTAAAGTCACAAAGGCTTCTTAATGAATAAGTATAGACTTTAGAACGTGTATTCTGTGTCATCACCAGTCCATTCTTATCGTCCAGATTAGTCAGGCTGAATGCGCTTTTCGGCAGATCGTCAAAGAACTTCTTCTTTGCTTTCAGATAATTCTCTACTGTTTTATGATAGTCGAGATGGTCGCGGGTCAGATTGGTAAAGATCCCTCCTGCAAACTTTAATCCACTGATACGTTTCTGTGCAATGGAGTGTGAACTGACTTCCATGAAAACATATTTGCATCCTTCATCCGCCATTCGTCCCAATAGACGGTTCAACGTGATAGGGTCGGGTGTGGTATGCTCTGTCGGGATCGGTTCATCGTCGATATAATTGCAAACGGTAGAAATCAATCCTACCTTATATCCGAAATAACGGAATGTATTATATAATAAGGTGGCGATTGTTGTTTTTCCGTTCGTTCCGGTAACGCCAACCAGTTCCATCTTGGAAGTGGGGTCGCCGTAGAAAGTAGTAGCAATCTTTCCTACTGCATCTTCACTGTCTTTGACTTGTATATAAGTGATCCCCGCAACAGGTTCTTCCGGCATATCCTCGCAGAGGATAGCAGTCGCTCCTTTCGCTATGGCAGCAGGTATGTAGGCGTGGCCGTCGGCTTGTGTGCCGCGCATTGCCATGAACAGTTGGCCGGCTTCCACTAGACGGGAATCAATATTGACTCCGGTGATTTCTATGTCTGAATCTCCGGCTACCTCTACCGGTTGGATCGCTTTCAGTAACTCCTTTAATAACATCACTCTATTTAATTTTTAATCTTTAATTTTTACTTTAGCGTCAGCGTCACCGTCTGTCCCTTCTTTACGATGGTTCCATTGGCTATCGACTGGCTTTTCACTTTGCCTACCCCGACCAGATTGACTTTCAATCCTTTGCTTTCCAACAAGTATACGGCGTCTTTCGCTCCCATACCTATCACGCTCGGCACAAAGTTCTGCATATTGCTCCGGCTTTCAAGAACCACAGCTTGCGGAGCAACGTGCGTATTCCCCCACACTTCTTTTCCTGAATCGGCAACTTTACCTTGTATATTAATCTCCAGCTCCTCCAATACCCGTTGCGCTTCGCGCATCTCTCCGGCTTTTACATTCGGAATGACTACGGAATTGGTGTCAATTGCATTGGTAAGCGGCAACCGCAGGTCTTTGGCATACACTCTTTCTGCAATCTTGCTGAATACACTACCTGCCATCAAACCTCCCGAAGCCGGCAAGCCCGGTTTCTGGATAGAGACAATCATACTATATTTAGGTGCCTCTGACGGAAAATATCCGCAGAAACTAACCAGGTAATTCGTTCTTCCCGTTTTGTATCCGGCTGCCCCCTGTGAAATCTGCGCCGTTCCCGTTTTGCCTGAAACGTGGAACTGCTTACTCCCTGCCGGCTTGGCAAGTCCTTCACCGACCACTTTCCGAAGTATTTCACGAATCTGTGCCAAAGTCTTATCCGAACAAATCTTAGGATTGATAACCTCTGTCGGATATTCTTTCACGACTTCCCCGTCTTTTACGGCAGCTTTGACAAATTTCGGACGTACACTGACTCCATTATTGGCTATTCCGTTGTAGAACGTCAGAATATTGATTGGTGGAACCTGTGTCTCATATCCGATACTCATCCACGGCAAAGTGGTCTTTGCAAAATAACGTTCTTTCGGACCACGGATATTCGGCTTCCCTTCTCCTGAAATCTGTAGGTGGAGCGGTTGGTCGATACTCATCCGTTTTAACCCGTCTACGAATTTCTGTGGATTGCTACCATAGAAATGATCTATAATATAAGAGGTACCGACGTTGGACGATACTCCCAGAATTTCTGTAACAGTCAACTTCCCATATCCTCCACGGTGCCAGTTGTGGTCTTTCATGACACGTCCGTACATCGGCATCTGTCCGTTGCCGGTGTCTACCACATAGTCCGGAGTAATCTTACCGTCTTCGAGAGCTACCATAATGGAGGCCGTCTTGAAAGTAGAACCCGGCTCAAGCATATCACTGATAGCATTATTACGCATTTCGTAATACTCGCCGTCCTTACCTTGCATCATGTTGACGATTGCTTTCACTTCTCCGGTAGCTACTTCCATCAATACCACCACGCCTACGCTGGCATTCAGCTCTTTCAGCTTGTCTACCAATGCTTTCTCGCAGATATCCTGCATGCCTACGTCGATGGTACTAATCAAATCGCAACCGTCAACCGGCGGCACATCGACAATGTTCAGGTATTTGTTCATCACTTTTTGGCGGTGCGTCAGTCCGTCCCGTCCTTTCAGGATAGTGTCGAAAGCAAGCTCGATACCATTTCTGGCTCCTTTGGCTGTATCTGCATACACATCTCCCAGCGTACGGGCAGCCAGTGAACCGAAAGGCTTCTTGCGCTGATTGTATGCTAATTCTTTAAATCCGCCTTTATACCGGTTCAAACAGAAGACGGGCAGTCTCTTTACCTCTTTATATTGTATATAGGAAATACGTTTCGGATAAATCAGATAATTACGGCTTTTTGCCTGGCGTCCTTTCTTGAGATGTGCTTTGAATTGGGCTGCACTCCTGTCCGGGAATATCTTGTGAAGTCCGATACAGATCGAGTCCATATTGGCATTAAGGATGGAATCCCGGCGTGCCTGATCTTTCTGCCTGCGTTTTTCGTCCTTTTCACCGGACATAAAGTCCATATAGATCCTGTATTCGGGTAGCGAACTGGCCATCAGTTTACCGTCAGAAGAAATAATGTTTCCACGATTAGGTTTCACCGTCACATTCTCTTTTACGAAACGATCAGCCACATCCTGCCAGTATTGTCGTTCGGCAAACATGGTGATGCCTGCTTTTACAACAATAGCTATTCCTATCAACGCCATCAACAGGATGACGAAGAAGTAACGGGTCATTATGTTCTTTTTATTAACTGCCACAGTATTTGTCTTTTAAAAACTCTCAATTCTCAACTCTCCACTCTCCACTTATTTAATAAGGTAAGGAGGATGGGTTGATGTTTGCAAATCGCTTTCCTTGTTTGATATATAATCTTCAATGCGCGACTGGCGGCTCTTCTCCATCAGTTCCGAGCTGCGCGTCAGTGCGTCGTATTTAATGTCTATCAATTCCTTTTTCAGCCGGTCTATCTCAATCTGTTGTTGTTGACTGGCATAACGATTGTGAATGTAGAAGATGATGAATACCATGATAAGTACCAGCAACTTCGTTTGACGGCGGAAAAAATCGGTAGCCAGAATGTCTCCACCCAGAATACTCTTCAGCGAAGTGCGGTTTTTCTTCTTGCCTTCTTCTGTTTTCTTATTTACTACTTCTTCTTCTTCCATATCTTTTTATTTCTTTTCTGCAATTCGTAATTTGGCACTTCTCGACCGTGGGTTCCGTTCTATTTCTGCCTCGTCGGGGACGATTACCTTATTATTGACAAGGCGGAAAGGCGTTTGTAGATTTCCGAAGAAGTCGGATTCTGCTTTTCCTTCTACGTTGCCCGTCTTCATGATGTTTTTCACCATGCGGTCTTCCAACGAATGATAAGTGATTACCACCAGTCTGCCGCCCGGCTTTAATGCTTCCGTAGCTGCCAGCAACATCTCTTTCAGCGCTTCCATCTCTTGATTTACTTCGATCCGCAGTGCCTGGAACACTTTTGCCAGCTCTTTCTTTTCGCGTTCACGACCGAAAAGCGGTTTGATGATTTCCAGAAACTCACCGATAGTCCGGATGTACTGCCCACTTCTGGCTTTAACGATGACCGAAGCCAGTTTGCGGCTATTCTTCAGCTCTCCGTACAGGTAGAGGAGGTTTGCAAGACGTTCTTCCTCGTAAGTATTCACGATGTCTGCTGCCGTAATTCCGGCACGCTTGTTCATACGCATATCCAGCGCTCCGTCGAAACGGAAAGAAAAGCCGCGTTCGCTATCATCGAAATGATGGGACGATACGCCGAGGTCGGCCAGGATTGCATCTACCTGCTCGATGTCGTGATAACGCAGGAAATTTTGCAGATAACGGAAGTTGCTGCGCACGAAGATGAAGTGAGGATCGTTGACAATGTTCCGTTCAGCGTCCTCGTCCTGGTCGAATCCCAATAAACGTCCGCCTTCTCCGAGTCGTGAAAGTATCTCGCGCGAATGTCCCGCTCCTCCGAATGTAACGTCTACATACGTTCCGTCCGGTTGGATATTCATCCCGTCAACGCTCTCTTTCAGCAATACAGGTACATGGTATGTCAATTCATCTTTCTCCATCTTGTCTATTATCATCGTTCATAATTTCTTCTAATGCTGCACCGAACTCTTCAGGCGACATGAAAGGCTGTTCTGCCCGCTCTTTCGCCCAGATCTCTATCTTATTGTCGATGCCGATAAAACGTATATCTCCATGAATGCTGCAAATCTGCAAATATCGTTTGGGGATTAATATACGTCCGTTGCTGTCAGGTGTCACCACTTCAACGTCGCTCACAAACTGTCTGAAAATGAGTTGGTGTTTGCTGTTCCATTTGTTCAGCCTGCTGCGAAGCTCGTTCAACTCCTCGTTCCACACGCTCTCGGGGTACAGGGTCAAACAGTCCTGAAATACGTCTTTACGCATAATAAGCCTCTCTTCGGAAGCTGCTTGTAGTTGCTTCCTGAAGGTAGCGGGTATGAACACCCTTCCTTTGGCGTCCGCCCTGGCTTCAATATTTCCTAAAAAACGTATCATTACCTTATTATAATAAGCGACCGTAAAAGTATGAAATTCCCCACAATTCCCCACAACTTTCCATAAAAAACTTTCAGAGAAGTTTTCAACAGAATGTTAAATGTCTATTTGCTTGAAAATGATGCGGCTTTGAGAGTAGTCTGCTGGTGGGGGAGTTATGGCAGTAAAACGGAAAAAAATGTCTGTATAGGTGAATTTTAAATAATAGGGTAGTGAAGACTTCTTTTGATGCAATAGGAACTTGTACGACACCCGGGTCTCATCATACCTGACACCCGGGTGTCAGACCCATTGAGACCCGGGTGTTGTAGGTGTTGAGACCCGGGTGTCGTGCAACTAATCTTAGTAATAAAAGAAAAGGCAGAATATACCGGAGTATTTCTGCCTTTTAATCATTATCAAAACTAAAATCTGTATTAAAGAAGTATGTGATCCGAGATCACCAATTTATATAGTTAAGGTCTAGCGGAAGTCTTTCAATTCTTCCTGTAATTTCTGGCGCGTGAAGAAAATACGGCTCTTTACTGTGCCTAGCGGGAGGTTCAGTTTTTCCGCAATCTCACGGTATTTGAATCCTGAAACGTGCATGGCGAACGGAACTCTGTATTCTTTGGGGAGTTTGTTGACTACACGGTGCATCTCTTTCAGGTCGTATGCTCTTTCTGTACTTTCTGAACTTCCGTCCTGTGGTAAATTCAGATGATAAAGATTATCCGTCTGATCGACGAATGTCTGGTCGCGGACTACCTTGCGGTAGTTGTTTATAAATATGTTGCGCATGATGGTATACATCCATCCTTTGAAATTTGTATCAGGGGTATATTTATCTTCATTATCTAATGCTTTTAATGATGTCTCCTGCAACAAATCGTTTGCTTCTTCACGGTCAGTTGTCAGTTTATAAGCGAAGCGTAGTAATTCATCTTGTACTCCTACTAAATCTTTTCTGAAGCTTAAACTTTTCATATGTGTTGCTTTTTAAAGGTGAATATTCGTTTGTTATTTTCGATGTTGCAAGTTTACGTGAATTTCTGAAACCCGATAGGGGGAAATCCGACGTTTTTATGCCCGAAAACTATCCGCGGATAGTTTTTAGGTTGTTTTTGATAGTTTCTGGGTGGTATTTTTTTATCTTCTGAACTTAAATCCTGCATTTTCTACCAAATTATTGCGATTAATAAAAAAGAACCGTTAATTTTGTGCCATCATTTTTATTTGAAAAGAATGACTGATGACTCTTTATTTTTGATTGATGTCGATAAGATACTTCGGACAAAGGCTCCGAAGCATTATAAGTACATCCCTAAATTCGTGGTTTCTTATCTGAAGAAAATTGTTCATCAGGATGAAATTAATGTATTCCTGAATGAGTCGAAGGATAGATTGGGTGTGGACTTTCTGGAGGCATGTATGGGCTTTTTGGATGCGAAAGTGGACGTAAAAGGCATTGAGAATTTGCCTAAGGATGGATTGTATACTTTTGTGTCCAATCATCCGTTAGGCGGACAGGACGGTGTTGCGCTTGGTTATGTGTTGGGAAAGCACTATGACGGGAAAGTGAAATACCTGGTGAATGATTTGTTGATGAATCTACGCGGATTGGCTCCCCTTTGCATACCTATTAATAAAACCGGCAAACAGGCAAAAGACTTCCCGAAAATGGTGGAAGCCGGATTTCAGTCGGATGACCAGCTGATAATGTTCCCTGCCGGACTGTGTTCGCGTCGTCAGAATGGAGTCATTCGTGATCTGGAATGGAAAAAGACATTTGTAGTAAAGAGCATACAAGCAAAACGTGATGTAATACCCGTGCATTTCGGCGGTAGGAATTCTGATTTCTTCTACAACTTGGCAAATATTTGCAAGGCATTGGGTATCAAGTTTAACATCGCTATGTTGTATCTTGCGGATGAAATGTTTAAGAATCGCCACAAAACTTTTACTGTCACTTTTGGCAAACCCATACCCTGGCAGACTTTTGATAAATCGAAAACCCCTGCGCAGTGGGCTGAATACGTAAAGGATATTGTTTATAAACTGTAACTGATAGAACAACTATAACAAGGAATATGGAAGAGATTATTAAACCGGTAAGCAAAGAACTGCTGAAGGCAGAATTGACGGAAGACAAACGCTTACGAATGACGAATAAGAGTAATAATCAGATTTATATTATTACTCATCAGAATGCTCCTAATGTAATGAGAGAGATTGGTCGTTTGCGTGAAATAGCTTTCCGTGCTGCTGGTGGAGGAACAGGTCTGTCAATGGATATTGATGAATACGACACGATGGAACACCCCTATAAGCAGTTGATCGTATGGAATCCGGAAGCGGAAGAAATTCTGGGTGGTTACCGGTATCTGCTTGGTACGGACGTGCGTTTTGATGAAAAAGGCGCGCCAATTCTGGCTACTTCCCACATGTTTCATTTTTCTGATGCTTTTATTAAAGAATACCTGCCGCAGACAATTGAGCTGGGGCGTTCGTTTGTTACGCTTGAATATCAGTCTACCCGTGCCGGAAGCAAAGGATTGTTCGCTTTGGATAATCTGTGGGACGGGTTGGGAGCGTTGACCGTGGTTATGCCGAATGTGAAGTATTTCTTTGGCAAGGTGACCATGTATCCTAGCTACCATCGTCGTGGCCGTGATATGATTCTTCATTTCCTCAAGAAACATTTTTATGATAAAGAGAAACTTGTTACTCCGATTGAGCCTCTGCAACTTGAGACTTCCGAAGAAGAGTTGAACGCATTGTTCTGCAAGAGTACTTTTAAAGAGGACTATAAGATATTGAATTGTGAAATCCGTAAATTGGGCTATAATATTCCTCCGTTGGTAAATGCGTATATGAGCTTAAGCCCTACGATGCGTATGTTCGGAACAGCTGTCAATTACGAGTTCGGTGATGTGGAAGAAACCGGTATCCTGATTGCTGTAGACGAAATTCTTGAAGATAAACGAATTCGACACATCCAGACGTTTATTGAAAGCCATCCGGATGCGTTGAGATTGTCTTCTTGTGAAGGGAAAGAGGTTTTTACTCCTAAAGTGGTTACACCGCAGGCAGACTGTTCCCGTTAATTTTACGATAAAGATCAAGAGCAAAGACATCGGTCATTCCCGATATATAGTCAAGTACCGCCTGTATTCTTTCATAGAGTACAGGCGAATTTATATTGTATTGGCTGGATACCCGGTCGATCAGGAGTTTGGAATAAGCCTTTTCGGGTGAGGTCACGGCGTCTATCATCAATTCGAGTAAGGTACTGATGATGCGGAATCCCGCTAGCTCGATATCCAGTACGTCCCGTGAACGGTAGATTTTATTGATAGATACTTCGACGCTGTGTTTGTAGGCTGCTGCCGGACGTTCGGCTATGCGCTTGATTAGTGATCCTTCGAACGTGCCGGACAGTATTTCTTGTTCATGATCTAAAAAGACACGGGTACACTCCCGGATCAATAAACCGATGACGGAAGAACGCAGGTAGGCGATTTGCTCGTTGACATCATTGACAATCAGGAATGTTTTACGGAGATGTTCCTGCCGCTCTTCGCTGAAATAGGTCATTAATAGTTCTTTGGTTTCTTCAGTGGTGAGAATCTTCAGCTTATATGCGTCCTCAATATCCATCATCTGGTAGCAAATATCGTCTGCCGCTTCCACTAAATAGACTAGTGGGTGGCGTGCATACTTCAAAGGATGCTCGTTGAGCAAGGTCAGTCCTAATTCAGTTGCTATTTTTTGGAAACTTTCTTCTTCGCTGACGAAGAATCCAAACTTCGATTTGCTTCCTGCAAGGCTCGATGAAAAGGGATATTTCACGATAGAAGCCAGAGTGGTATATGTCAGGACGAATCCGCCTTTGCGACGTCCTTCAAACTGGTGTGTCAGTATTCGGAACGCATTTGCATTTCCTTCAAAATGTGTCAAATCTTCCCATTCCATCGGAGAAAGTTGCTCGCCGTTCGGCTGCTTTTCTTTCAGGCGAACTCCTTTCCCTTCAGAGAAAAAAGTAGAAATAGCCTTTTCACCTGAATGACCGAAGGGTGGATTTCCCAAATCGTGTGCCAGGCAAGCGGCCGAGACGATAGAACCGATCTCCGGCAGGAAAGAATCTTGAAGTTCCGGATGACGTTCCAGAAGTGCTTTGGCAACATCGTCCCCGAGTGAACGGCCAACGCTGGCTACTTCGAGACTGTGCGTAAGTCGGTTGTGTACAAAAACGCTGCCCGGAAGAGGGAATACTTGCGTCTTGTTCTGTAATCTGCGGAAAGGAGCCGAAAAAATGAGACGGTCATAGTCCCGTTGGAATTCGGATCGGTTTTCCTGTCGTTCTTCATGGAATTCTTCCATCCCGAAACGTTTCGCTGATATTAGTTGTTTCCAATTCATCATTTTATTTACGATTTGACTATTTACTATTTACAATTTAGGGAACGGTACATTATTTAACTGCAAACTTAACTATTTTTCAGTTCAAAATGTGTATTTTCGCCCGTTAAATAGTAAACATGCATTTATGAATATTCAAGTTATCAATAAATCGAAGCATCCGCTTCCGGCTTATGCCACCGAATTGTCCGCAGGAATGGATATCCGTGCTAATCTTTCTGAACCTATCACACTGGAACCGTTGCAACGTTGTCTGGTGCCGACAGGATTGTATATCGCTCTGCCGAAGGGATTTGAGGCGCAAGTTCGTCCACGTAGCGGACTGGCGATAAAGAAAGGTATCACAGTACTTAATTCTCCGGGTACGATTGATGCGGATTATCGTGGAGAAGTTTGTGTCATTTTAGTCAATCTCTCGTCCGAGGCTTTTGTTATTGAAGATGGCGAACGTATCGCGCAGATGGTGATAGCAAAGCACGAACAGCCTGTATGGCAGGAAGTGGAGGTGCTGGATGAAACGGAACGCGGAGCCGGTGGCTTCGGACATACCGGAGTATGATGAATGCTTAATCGAAAAAATAGAATGAAGATAAAAATAGGATGGCTGTTCGTGACGGTGTTAGTGCTCACTTCGTGTGGGGGAACCCGTTCTATGCGTACAGCAAAAACAGCAGTGAAGGCAGATGCATCCTTTTCGGTAAAAGAATCATTGCTTCCTGCTGAACAACAGCGTAAATATGACTACTTCTTTTTGGAAGCCATGCGGATGAAAGAAAAGAATGAGTATGATGCGGCATTTGGATTGTTACAGCATTGTCTGGATATCAATCCGAATGCTTCTTCGGCGCTTTATGAAATATCGCAGTATTATATGTTCCTCCGCCAGGTGCCGCAAGGTCAGGCGGCTTTGGAGCAGGCGGTGGCTTTTGCTCCTGATAATTTCTGGTATAGCCAGGGGCTGGTCAGCCTGTATCAGCAACAGAACGAGTTGGATAAGGCTGTAACGTTGCTTGAGAAAATGGTAACCCGTTTCCCGTCAAAGCAGGAGCCTTTGTTCAGTCTTCTTGATATTTACAGTCGTCAGGAGAAATATAATGATGTCATTTCTACATTGAACCGTTTAGAGAAACGCTTGGGTAAGAATGAGCAGCTTTCTATGGAGAAATTCCGTATTTATCTTCAGATGAAAGATGATAAGAAGGCATTTCAGGAAATAGAAAGTCTGGTACAGGAATATCCGATGGATATGCGTTATCAGGTGATATTGGGAGATGTGTATCTTCAGAATGGAAAAAAACAGGAAGCATACGATGCATATCAGAAGGTCCTGGCGGTAGAGCCTGACAATCCGATGGCTCTTTTTTCAATGGCTTCTTATTATGAACAGACCGGACAGAAAGAGTTGTATCAACAGCAGTTGGATACTTTATTGCTGAATAAGAAGGTGACTTCCGATACCAAAATCAGTGTTATGAGACAGGTGATTGTGGAAAACGAACAGTCGTCTGCCAAAGATAGCACTCAAGTGATTGCCTTGTTCGACCGGATGATGAAGCAGGATATAGATGATCCGCAGATTCCGATGCTTTATTCTCAATATCTGTTGTCGAAGAATATGGAACAAGAGGCTGTGCCGGTATTGGAGCAGGTGGTTGATCTGGACCCTACCAATAAGGCTGCCCGATTGATGCTGGTTAGTGCGGCGGTGAAGAAGGAAGACTACAAGCAAATTATCAAAGTCTGTGAACCGGGTATTGAAGCCACTCCCGATGCGTTGGAACTTTATTATTATCTGGCTATTGCTTATCATCAGGCAGAACAGACGGATAGTGTATTGAGTGTTTGCAGCAGGGCATTGGAACATGTAACTGCCGATACCAGAAAAGAAGTCATTTCGGATTTCTATTCAATCATGGGAGACATTTATCATACCAAGAAACAGATGGCGGAGGCATACGCTGCTTACGATTCGTCTTTGGTGTACAATCCTTCCAATATTGGAGCATTGAACAATTATGCTTATTATCTGTCTGTGGAACGTCGTGACTTGGACAAGGCGGAGGAGATGAGTTATAAAACGGTGAAAGCCGAACCTAATAATTCGACCTATCTCGATACTTATGCATGGATTCTTTTTGAAAAGGGAAACTATGCCGAAGCCCGTATCTATATTGACAATGCAATGAAGAACGACGGCGAGAAGAGCGATGTGATTGTGGAGCATTGCGGAGATATTTATTTTATGACCGGCGATGTGGAAGGTGCGTTGAAATATTGGAAGAAGGCACTGGAAATGGGTAGCGAGTCGAAAACGTTGAAACAGAAAATAGAGAAGAAGAAATATATTGCGGAATGAAAAGAATCATTTATCTACTGTTGTTGGTGGTATTGGTGTTGGCCGGCTGTAAGAGTTCGAAGCACTTGGCAACTTCGGAAACTAAGACTTCAACAAAGGCTCCGACATCCAGTTACCTGGCTTCCAAGCTTCAGTTGACTATTCCCGGCAAGAAGGGAAGTATGTCTGTAGGGGGAACCATGAAGATGAAAACTCATGAGCGGGTACAAATCTCCTTATTGATGCCTATTCTGCGTACGGAAGTGGCACGTATAGAAGTTACTCCCGATGAAGTTTTGTTGGTAGACAGGATGAATAAACGCTTTGTTCGTGCCACTAAAGCTGAATTGAAAAATGTATTGTCGAAGAATGTGGAGTTTTCCCGTTTGGAAAAGATATTGATGGATGCCTCTCTTCCTGGTGGAAAGACAGAACTGACAGGAAAAGATATAGGAATTCCTTCATTAGAAAAGGCTAAAGTCCAACTTTATGAGTTTTCCACACAAGAGTTTTCAATGACTCCGACGGAACTGACGTCCAAATACAACCAGATTCCCTTGGAAGAATTAGTAAAAATGCTGGTAGCTTTATTATGATGAAACGTTTCTTTGTTATTCTAATCAGTTGCCTTTGGTTGGCAGTTCCTCTTTTCGCTCAATCGAACAAGTTGATTCGTGAGCTGGAAAGTAAACGCGGTGCGCTGCAAAAACAGATTGCCGAATCGGAATCTATATTGAAGGATACAAAGAAAGATGTGGGAAGTCAGTTGAATAGTCTGGCTGTGTTGACCGGACAGATTGAAGAGCGGAAACGCTATATCATGGCTATCAACAATGATGTGGAGGCTATCCAGCGTGAGTTGGCTTCATTGGAGCGCCAGTTGCACGGGTTGGAGAAGGATTTGAAAGATAAAAAGAAGAAATATGAAGCTTCTGTCCAGTACTTGTATAAGAATAAGTCGATAGAGGAGAAGCTCATGTTTATTTTTTCGGCAAAAAATCTGGGGCAGACTTATCGGCGTATGCGATATGTTCGTGAATATGCCACTTATCAACGTCTGCAAGGGGAAGAAATCCTAAAGAAACAGGAGCAGATACGCAAGAAGAAAGCGGAACTGCAACAGGTGAAAGCTGCCAAGGAGAACCTGTTGCAAGAACGTGAGAGCGAAAAGGTGAAGTTGGAAGAGCAGGAAAAAGAGAAACGCACGTTGGTGACTAATCTGCAAAAGAAGCAGAAAGGATTGCAGAATGAGATAAATAAAAAACGCAGGGAAGCCAATCAGCTGAATGCCCGCATCGATAAATTAATTGCGGAAGAAATAGAGCGTGCCCGTAAGCGTGCGCAGGAAGAGGCTCGTCGTGAAGCGGCTGCCCGTAAGAAAGAAGAAAGCAAGGAGGGAAAATCTGTTGCAACGGAAACGACCGCTAAATCGAAACCTCTTGAGGCTTATACCATGAGTAAGGCGGATCGGGAATTATCGGGTAACTTTGCCGCGAATCGCGGGAAATTGCCAATGCCTATATCCGGCGCTTATATTATCACCAGCCGTTACGGACAATATGCCGTAGAGGGGTTGCGCAACGTGAAACTGGATAACAAGGGTATTGATATTCAGGGAAAACCGGGTGCACAGGCGCGTGCCATTTTTGATGGAAAGGTGGCGGCTGTATTCCAATTGAACGGATTATTTAATGTCCTCATTCGTCATGGCAATTATATTTCTGTTTATTGCAATCTTTCTTCTGCATCCGTCAAAGCCGGTGATACGGTGAAGACGAAGCAATCCATCGGTCAGGTCTTTTCTGACGGTACGGATAATGGACGGACGGTATTGCACTTCCAGTTGCGTAGGGAGAAAGAAAAGTTGAATCCTGAACCTTGGCTGAACCGATAATTGAATAAAAAACACGTAGAATGAAGTTAACTAAAATACTAATATGCTTGCTGATCTTCTGGACCGGAACACTATCCGCGTCTCCTTATTTTTCGTTCAAGAAATATCAGGTAGAAGATGGATTGTCTCATAATACCGTGTGGTGCGCCCTTCAAGATAGTTATGGCTTTATCTGGCTGGGCACCAGTGACGGACTGAACCGTTATGACGGGCGGGGCAATAAAGTGTACCGGAATGTTCTCAACGAAAAGTTCTCATTAGAAAACAATTTTGTAGAAGCCTTGATAGAGGTGGACAAGAATCTCTGGGTTGGAACAAACTCCGGACTTTATATTTATGACCGGGATACCGATCGTTTCTCTTACTTTGATAAAACGACGCAGTATAATGTGTATATCAGCAGTGAGATTAAAAAGATTATCAAGACGGAAAATGGTCTTATCTGGATTGCGACTTTGGGACAGGGATTTTTTATTTATGATCCGAAAACAGAGGTGCTGACTCAAAATAGTGTTCAGACGTCTTTTGTATGGGACCTCTGTCAGAGCGCTGATCGGAAGAGGGTCTATATATCTTCCTTACAGGAAGGACTTTTGTGCTTTGACGAAAACGGCAAGTTTCTCCGGACGTATGAAATCTCATTGGATATAAATGCTTCCGATAGTTATAAAGTGAACTGTATTCAGAATATCGATGGAGATATTTGGATTGGTGCGGGAAGTAATCTGTTGAGCCGTTTGGATGAACGAACTGAAGCTATAGACAATTACAGTGGTTCGGCGTTTAATTTCGGAGCTGTTCATTGTTTGTTGAAGTATACGGATAAAGAGCTGTTGGTAGGAACGGATAACGGGCTTTATCTGTTCGATCAAAATACAAACACATTTCAGCGGGCGGATAATCCCGCCGATCCGAGAAGTTTGAGCGACCAGACTATCAATGGAATGATGTGGGATGCCGAAGGGGCTCTTTGGGTGTTGACCAATTTGGGTGGGATCAACTATATGTCCAAGCAGACTAAACGTTTTGATTATTATTCGCCTGCCTATCTGTCCGGAGTGCCGGGAGCGGGGGAGGTCGTTGCGCCTTTCTGTGAGAATAAAGATGGGAATATCTGGATTGGAACTCAAAGCGGTTTGTATTTCTTCAATGTTGCCACCCGGGAACTTTCTCCTTATGCAATAGGAGGAGCTGAAAATCAAAAGTATGACATCCGTTCTTTAATGCTGGATGGCGACTATTTATGGATCGGTACTTATGCCGGAGGAATACGGGTTATCAATTTACGCACAGGGGCAGTGAAAGCCTATACTCATTCTCGTGGAATTCCCAATACGATTTGTAGCAACGATGTGTTGTGTATTTATAAAGGACGAAAAGGACAAATTTATGTAGGAACGAGTTGGGGATTGTGTTGTTATGACCCGGTTCGAGATAACTTTATGACCATCACAAGCATCGGTTCAATGGTTTCTGTTGTCGATATCTATGAGGATATGTACAATCATCTCTGGATTGCGACTTCCAATAGTGGTGTGTTTTCTTACAATACAATGAATGCTCATTGGAAACATTATCAGCATGAACGGGAAGACTCGACTACGATCACCAGTAATTCGGTCATTACTTTATTTGAAGATGCGAAAGGAACCATGTGGTTTGGAACGAATGGGGGAGGACTGTGTTCTTTTGATGCTAAAGAGAAAAGATTCATTGAGTTTGATCCGCATAATACTTTATTACCTAACAAGGTTATTTATGCGATTGAGCAAGATCAGGGAGGTGATTTCTGGGTATCCAGTAATGCCGGAATCTTTAAGATTAATCCTGTTACCAAAGATCATTTCCGCCAGTTCACGATTAATGACGGCTTGCAAGGGAATCAGTTTATAGCTCGATCTTCATTGAAATCATCCGAAGGAAAATTGTATTTTGGTGGGATCAACGGCTTTAATGTATTTCAGCCGGAACAGTTTGTAGATAACAAATATATTCCTCCGGTTTATGTGACCGATATCCGGTTGCCTTATCAAACCGACGAGCAGGAGGTGAAGAAACTGCTTCAGTTGGATAAACCGCTTTATATGGCTGATAAGGTGACTTTATCTTATGAAAACAATAGTTTCTCCATCCGTTTTGTCGCTCTTAGTTTTGAAGATCCGGGGAAGAACCGGTATTCTTACATACTTCGGGGAGTGGACAAGGAGTGGATTCTGAATACTGATAATAATATGGCTTCTTACACCAATTTACCTCCCGGTGAGTATCTGTTCGAAGTCAGAGGCTCTAATAATGATCGCCAGTGGAATGAGAATACTATCACTTTAAAGGTGGTGATTACTCCTCCCTGGTGGCGTAGTACCTTTGCTTACTTCGTTTATGTCCTCATGCTGTTGGGATGGATCGGTTGGATGGCTTGGCGATGGAATCTCCGTGTTAAACGCAAATATAAGCGGCGGATGGAAAAATATCAGATTACCAAGGAACAGGAAGTTTACAAGTCGAAGATTAGCTTTTTCATCAATCTGGTGCATGAAATACGTACTCCGCTTAGTTTGATACGGCTTCCTTTGGAAAAATTATTGGAGAAAGAACGTGAAGGAAAAGATCTCAAGTATTTGTCTGTGATAGATAAGAATGTAAATTATCTGCTGGGGATTACTAATGAATTGCTTGATTTTCAGAAAATGGAGAGTGGTACGCTGCATCTGAATTTGAAAAAGAGTGATATTAAAGAACTTGTCAGTGACGTTTATAATCAGTTTACAAGTCCTGCTGAATTAAAAGGTATTGATTTGCAACTGATCGTGCCCGAACAAGAGCTGGTGTCTACGGTGGATAGGGACAAATTAAGTAAGATTCTTGTCAATCTGATGGGAAATGCCATCAAATATGCGCATGCGCGTATTGACTTGAAGCTGCTTGTCACTGATGGGGGATATGAGATACAAGTGAACGATGATGGTCCTGGAATACCAAATGAACAGAAACAAAAGATATTTGAGGCTTTCTATCAACTGCCTGACGATAAGGTGGCCACAGCAGTAGGCACTGGCATCGGATTGGCTTTTGCGAAGTCTTTGGCAGAAGCTCATCAGGGAGATTTGCGTCTGGAAGATAATATTGGAGGTGGTTCTTCGTTTATACTGTCTCTTCCGGTCAAAGAGTGGGAGACGGAAAAAACGAGCGATATTGTAGAAATATCCCCGGAGCATGCGGATGCTTCTGAAACGATTTCTTCGGAGTATGCTGGAAAGAAGTTCACAGTTCTGTTGGTTGAGGATAATGTTGATTTGCTGAATCTGACTCGTGAGTCATTGGCAGAGTGGTTCCGTGTGTTGAGGGCTTCTAACGGTCGTGAAGCACTTGAAGTGCTTGCGAAGGAAAATGTGGATGTGATAGTGAGTGACGTAATGATGCCGGAGATGGATGGGCTGGAACTTTGCAGCAAGGTGAAGTCTGAAATCTCTTATTCACATATTCCGGTTATTTTGTTGACGGCGAAAACCACTTTGGAGTCTAAAGTCGAAGGACTTGAATGTGGAGCGGATGTATATGTTGAGAAACCATTCTCTGTTAAACAGCTCCGTATGCAGATCGAGAATCTGTTGAAGTTGAGGCAGTCTTTCCATAAGTTAATGGTGAATCTGGCTGGAGATACGGTTGCTGTTTCAACAACGGACTTTGCGATGTCTCAAAAGGATTGTGAGTTTATAGCTAAGATACAGGGAGTGATAGCCGAACAGTTAGCAGATGAGAACTTCTCGATAGATACCCTGTCTGAACAGATGAATATGAGTCGTTCTAATTTCTATCGGAAGATAAAGGCTTTGTCCGGAATGTCTCCTAATGATTATTTGAAGACACTTCGTATGAATAGAGCTGCTGAACTGATAATGGGCGGTACCCGTATTTCAGAAGTGGCAGTGCAGGTAGGATTTACTTCTTCTTCTTATTTTGCGAAATGTTTTAAAGCGCAATATGGTGTACTGCCTAAGGAATATACAGGTCAGCCTCCGATTTCAGGTGAGGCTTGATAAAGAAGGGATAAAAGCATATAAAAAAACTCCTGTCGTGCAATATCATTGGATATTTTCCGACAGGAGTCAAATATAAAATAATTAATCGAGTACTCTTTCTTATTAATTGAGTAGGCTTTATTTCTTTTTTTGTCCCGGGTAAGGTTCTACCATGCAACGTTTAGCCCATGCTTCGTAAGCCTTTGTCATTTCAGCTACTTTTTCAGGGTATTGTGCTGCCAGATTATGCATTTCGCTTCGGTCTTCATTCAGGTTGTATAATTCCCATTTAGCTTTTTCTCCCGGACGAACCAGTTTCCAACCGTCATTAGAGAGGAATGCACGTTCATTGTAATGTTCGAATCCAAGATAGTCATGTCCTTCACGATGTCCGGTCTTGAAGATAGGAACCAAGCTCTTACCTTCCAATGGGATGATGTCGTTTCCTTTATATTTGGTAGGATAAGTGGCGCCTGCCATATCGATACAAGTAGCCATGATGTCCATCACATGTCCGATTTCAGGGGTCATCTTGCCGACATTCTTCTTGATGCCTTTCGGCCAGTGAGCAATCATCGGAGTACAGATACCTCCTTCATAAGATTTGGCTTTCCAGAAACGGAACGGTGTATTGGCTACGTTTGCCCAGCGTGCTCCCAGTGAAGCGTATGTGGTTTCCGGGCCAGGCAGCACTTCTTTGTTATGAGGATAAACCATTTTCTCCCCTTTACGTGTCATATCAGGACGGTCATTTTCTCCGGGAGAGTAGTTCTGACAATCTTCATTGCTGCATCCATTGTCGGAAAGGAATAAAATCAGTGTATTTTCAAGTTGTCCTGTCTTTTCCAGAGCATCGATTACTTGTCCTATTCCCTGGTCCATACGGTCGATCATGGCAGCATGAACAGCCATAGCACGAGCATCCCATTCAGCATGTGGGTTATCTTCCCATTTATCTTTGAACTGTCTATCAGACAGGAAATTATCCATGTTAGGGAATATACCAAGCTGTTTCTGACGTTCGTAACGGGCGTTACGGATAGCTTCCCAGCCTACTTTATAGGTGTCCTTATATTTTTCAATATCTTCCGGCAGTGCATGCAATGGCCAGTGTGGTGCTGTGTAAGCCAGGTACATAAAGAATGGTTTATCGTCTTTGGCATACTCTTTCACTTCTTTCACTGCACGGTCTGAAAGCGCCTGTGTGATGTAATATCCGTCGGGTACTTCTTTCACGGGTACTTCACCTTCTACCAGACTGAATGGGTCAAAATAGTCTACTACTCCGTAGATAGTACCATAGTGGTTATCAAATCCGCGATTCACCGGATAATGACAAAGATCAGAATAGGTTTCGTGGTATACGTGATGTGCGAGCCATTCGCGTTGGTCTTTGCGTAGTGGAGTTTCTGCGATGTGCCATTTACCTACCATGCTGGTAGCATATCCTGATTCTTTCAATACCTCTGCGATGGTAACGGCATTGCGTGAGAGTGTTCCCCGGTAACCCGGCAGGTGGTCATCGAAGGTCATACGTCCGATTCCTGCCTGATGTTGATAAAGTCCTGTCAACAGGGAAGCACGCGTCGGACAACTCCGGCTGGTGTTATAGAAATGATTGAAACGTACTCCTTGTTTTGCCAGTTTGTCCAGATTAGGTGTGTGGATTTCACTACCGTAGCATCCCAGGTCGGAATAGCCTAGGTCATCTGCAAGAATTACCAGGATATTGGGTCTTTGATCGGACTTTTTTCCTTTGGCCTCTGCTGCAGAATGTCCAGCAACCATCAAGGCGGTTGGTAATAGTAAAAATTTAGAATTCATAAGTTTAATGTTGGTTTATAATTTGTTTTTCACTGTATTACTCTTTTCCTTTGTCTTTGTTTTCCTCAAACCATTTACATACTTTCTTGCTCAACTTGGCAACCAAATCAGGATGCTCATTTGCGATATTATTCTTTTCGAACTTATCCTTTTCCATATCATATAGTTGTGCATCGCTTCCGTCACCGTTTACTAATAATTTCCATTTTCCACTGCGTATAGCTAAATGGGGGCTTCTGTCATAAGGGTTTCCTGGAAAGCCAAAATGTTTGTTTCGTCCGAAGTCCCACATTAAATCAGTCTTGCGTTTAGCTTCCGATTTACCGAGAAGAACTTTTGCATAGTTCTGCCCATCACCTTTATAGCCTTTTTCTGTTTTGATTCCGGCTACTGAACAGAGAGTCGGATATAAATCTACAGCACATAACACAGACTCGTTATTTACCTGTCCGGCTTTAATTTTCTTGGGGTATCTGATGATGAAAGGCATACGAATACCACCTTCATAAAGACTATTTTTAGTTCCTCTCAAATAAGCGGAACGTACAGACTTAAAGCTGGGTGCAGGGCCATTGTCGCTAGTGAAAATAATGATTGTGTTTTCCGCCAGCCCCATATCATCCAGTGCTTTGATAAAACGTCCAAGCTGTTTGTCCATTTCAGCAAGGACGGGAGCAAATGCTTCTTGTGTTTCCCAGCTTTTTCTTTCCTTTTGTTTGAATTCCGGTACCCAAGGGGTATGCATATCATCCGGCCATAGATTCAGGAAAAAAGGTTCGCCTTTATGCTTTTTTACAAACTCAATGCTCTTATCTACAAAGTATTCCGTTCGTCTCCAGCGTTTCACGCTGTCTTTATCCGACCAGATCCATTTGGTAGCAGTGATTGCTGGTTCCGGGTCCGGGCTTTCGTAGGTTGATATGTATTCGTCAAAACCGTAATTCTTAATAGAAGGAGCGTTATGTACGTCGCGTCCGCCTCCCATGTGCCATTTTCCGATGTGTCCTGTTGAGTAACCTGCATTTTGGAAAGCACGTGCCATGGAGGGTAACTTATCATCAAGGAAATTACGTTGTTCGCATCTCTTATTAGCAGCTTTGTCGTTCAGGAAAGTGTTGATTCCCACTTCAAGAGGAAAGAGACCTGTGGTCAATCCACAGCGAGACGGAGAACTAACCGGCGCAGAAGAATAATACTGGTTGAATAATAACCCGTCTTGTGCTAGCCTGTCAATATTAGGTGTAGGAGCGAATTTGCCTCCATAACAACCTATGTCACCGATACCCATATCATCGATATAGATAATTACTACATTAGGTTTTGTTTCTGCTTGTGTGTTAGCAATGGGGAGTAAGGCTCCCAGCCAGGGTAAATGTTTTTTCAGATTCATAATTATTGTGATTTAATTAACTTTAGTTTTTCATGATGACTTTTCGCAAAAGTAGGGAAGATATCAGAGAAGGAAGGAAAAATACTAATCAATAAAGGAAAAAAAATGGTAGAATGATAGATTTCTTCTTTCTTCTATTGAGAAAACACGAATAGAGAAGCTCGTAGAAACCGAAAACTTCTCTATTCTTCTAATTATTCTATGATAATACGATCATTGGAGAAAGTATCTTGAATGGGAGCTTTACTTCGCCACGGTTTTAGTCAGTAATTGTACCCATGAGTATTTAGTGTTTTCTACCCAATTATCCGGTGAGACTTCGATAGTACCAGTTTTTGCTGTTATTTTTTGTATGTAAATCAATCCTTTCTTTCCATTGGCAGTTTTGAACAGGTAAACTTTATCTGCCTGAATAGCTAAGACTTCGGAGGTTGGATCTGCCAGATTTTCTATCGGAGTTGCATCTACTTGGGAGATTGCATTAAATTCTGCTTGTGATAAAGAGGTTTCAGCAAATAATGTGTGTTGTAAACCATTAATTGTCATCAAACCATACTCACTTCTTTTAGCAGGTGAAACAAGAGCAGGTACTGCTTCACTTCCCGGAGACAAGATAACATCTCCGAGTGAGAAATCTACTTCGTTTGCATATTTCATGGCATCAGCAGCCATATAGGTGCGTCCAAGAAGCCATGTTGCATAGTAACAACCATAATAAGCCGAAGCTGTCTCTACTATTTCTCCATCTTTTCCATAATCCGGATCGGAGAATAAAACGGAAGGAGTAATCTCTACCAATAACTTACGTTGGTAAGTATTACCGTCGGTACCTAAAACGACTACTGTAATACAGGCATTCTCTTTTAAAGAAGTAAACTTGTAAGTTGTCTCGTAATTAGCGGTTCCGTCTTCAAATGACCGGGCAGTTTCTTCTATCAGGCTCCCTTGTATTCCAGTCTTGGAGTCTGCCTGATAAATTTCAAAACTCATGATCTCTCCCTGAACTTTAACAGTTGCTGTGTATTCTGCAACTCCTTTCTCTAATGACACTCTATTGTTTTGATCGACACCTGTAAATTCAATCTTGACAGGTGCTTCATAATCAACTTCATATTTATCTGCACAACCGAATAATCCAAATAAACTGATTGACAGAATTAATGCAATTATACTATTTGTTTTCATGACTTTATTTTTTTAAGTAAACATTCTATTTAGATTAGTATCCTGGATTCTGGTAGATATTCGGGCAGTTATTAACTTCATCCTGTGGTATTGGAGCCAAGTTCATGCGCTCGTTATAATTACGTGTGTCTAAAGTTACCCGTTGATATTCACCGTTAATTTTCTTTATTCCGACAGCCGGTAACCTCATTACATCTTTTGCTATCAGCCATCTTCTTATATCAAAGAATCGATGATCTTCAAAACAAAGTTCTACACGGCGTTCTTTGCGTATGCGTTCCCGAAGGGTTGCCTGATTATAATCTGCGGCCAGTAAGTCTGTCGTGATACCGGCACGACGACGTATCCTGTTAAGCTGGGCTATTGCTTTTTCTCTGGCTGTATTCGTATCTTCAGCCTCATTCTCGGCTTCTGCATAATCGAGCAGGATTTCTGCATATCTCATCATTGGAAAGTCCATGTAAGTGGTACCACCTTTTCGATGATCGATACGGTCATCCAGGAACTTTGTCAGGAAGTATCCGCTTCCCCATCTATATGATTTTGACAGGTCTATTGCAGCTGGCTTACCGTTGACTAAAGGCCAGGTAGCACCATCACATAGAATACTCTGCGCCAAACGAGGATCCCTGTTAGCATAAGGAGAATTTACATTGTAACCGGAGTTTGGGTTGATGATGGCTTTCGTATTTGATTCATAACCGAGAATGGGCTGTGAGCCGTCGAGCATATCATAACAGTCTACCAGCCATTGGTTCGGACAAGTCAGTAGTTCTTTATTTACGTTCCAGGGGTCAAAGGCAGGCATCATTCCGTAAAGGTCATTTGCCGGTGCACGGAGAAATCCCATGATTACCTCACCATTGGCACGGGTATTGAATAATCGTGTGTAGCTCTTTTCGGGAGTGGTCGGATCTTCATATAAACGATAGAAATCTCCATTGTCAGCATATTCAATCATATCGTAGGCAGCATCAGCCGCTTCTCTCCAAGTTACTCCGGACGCATTGTGTAAGGGACTTGCTGCATAAAGTAATGTGCGTGCCAGATAGCCTAGGGCTGCTCCCCGGGTAGCTCTTCCGTAATCTGCTGCATCGTATTTGTCGGGCAATACTCCCGGCTCTGCAAGTTCTTTGAATTCATTAGCAATCCAACGGACTGTGGTTTCTAACGATTCACGTTTGATTTCGTCATAAAGTAACGGATCGAGTTCTTTGTCTCCGATTACTAATGCTCCGTAGAAACGAAACAGTTCGTGGTGATACAATGCACGCAGAAAGCGTACTTGGTTTTTCAGGGAAATCTTCTCTGCATCCTCCAATGGTGAACGGTCTACGTTGTTCAGGAATGTGTTTGCAGAACGGATGGCCTTATAGTAAAATGTCCATGGATGGTCACTGCCAATCAAACCTTTGGAAGCATCAATTCCCCCTTTGATAAATTTCTCGAGTTCGGGAATAACTGCCCCTCCGGCACGGGTTGTATTTCCGGCTCCATCGTCTGTTGCGTTGTCAAGCATGCAAGGTGAACCACCAATGTTTGCCAAAAAACCAAAACTGCCAAGGCGGTCTCTTCCCATGCGCATACGTGCATACAAGTCGTATGCAACTTTGCGGGTCAATGTGATGTCCGAATAAACTTTCTCTGTATCCGTAAGATCCAGTTCGGTTTCTTTCATCAGGCTATCTGCACTACAACTGGCAAGCAGAACAGCCGTTACAAAGGATATAAATAGTTTTCTCATAAATTATTCATTTCAAACATTAGAAATTCAGGTTGATACCAAAATTTATTACTTTTTGTTGTGGATAGAATTGTCCATTACTATTGTTCGATGATTCAGGATCTACCTTCTTTACGTTATCCCATGTAAAGAGATTGTAGGCATTCGCATATACTCTAAGTGAACGTACTCCGAATTTTTTCAATAGTTTGCGAGGTATAGTGTAACCTAACTGAATGTTTTTCAGACGCAAGTATTTGGAGTCTTTCAACCAATAGTCAGATTTATAATAATTAGGATGCGCGGCAGTAGCTGCCTTAGTGAAACGTGGGTACGTTGCTGTTGCTGCTGTTTCCGGTGTCCATCTTCCGATATGCTCTTCGTAATAATTACCCCAGAAATTATCCCATGCAATATCCTGTTGCAGATAGATGGATGAACGGGCAGCTCCCTGAAGCAATATACTAAAATCAATTCCTTTCCAGTTCAAACCGGCAGCAAGAGAGAAAGTCATTTCAGGGACCGGATTATAGCCGATAGGAGCTTGGTCGTTAGAATCGATCACTCCATCATGATTCAAGTCTTTATATTTAATATCTCCAGGTCGGCTTACTTGTCCGAATTGAACGGGAGAACTTGCTACATCTTCATAAGAGCTAAAGAAACCGTCGGAAATATAGCCGATAAACTGTCCGATGGGATTTCCCGTTTGTGACATATAGGCATAGGGCTTTACAGATTCACTTTTCTCTACAATTTCATTGTGTGCATATCCATAAATCCCTTTTATAGAATATCCAAAATCTCCTTTTTGATCTTGATAGCCTATCTCCAAATCATATCCCTGATTTGTTACGACACCATAGTTTATGGGAGCCAATCCGTTTGAACCGGCTGCTTGAGAATATCTTTCCGGTTCACATAGGATATTACTACGACGTTCTTTAAAAAAGTCGATACTGGCAGATATTTTATCTTTCAACCATTTGGTCTCAAGTCCTAAGTTATATTTCCGTGCAACTTCCCATGTGATATTTTCATTGGCGCTTTTTCCTTGAATCAGACCTTTAATCGCAGGATTATGTGTCTCTCCAAAAGTGTAGCCTAGTCCTTCATCGTATCCTGAACGATAATAGTAAGAGAAACCTCCCAGCTTGTCATTACCAACTTCACCATAAGAGAAGCGTAGTTTAGTAAAACTTAAGATAGGGTTTTCTTTAAAGAAAGGTTCGTTAGTCAGTACCCATCCCACTGATGCTGCAGGAAAGAGCTGATAACGGTGTCCTTCCGCAAAACGGTTTGAGCCGTTATAGCCTGCGTTAACTTCGAATAGATAGCGATTCTCATAATCATAGTTAACACGTCCTACTAAAGCCTGATAGATATGAGGTACATAAGAATAGCGTCCACCGGGAGTGGAAGTGTAACTCATATTATAAAGTACCAATCCAGATATATTATGTCCGGAGAAGGATTGCTTATAACGAACTGCCGCTTCAGCATACTTCCGATGTGTAGCTGCCGTTTTATTGGTGGCTTTTGTTGGCAACACCATTTCAAGCCCTTGTTTATAAGTTCCGTTTACAGGATTATATTGATAGATATTGGGACGCTGCTGTATGCTTCGGTTATTGCTCCAGCCTGCATCGTAAGAGAATTTTCCGTCTATACTTAATCCTTTTAACAGTTTTCTTAGGTTATACTTGAATGCAAAATCTGTCTCAAGTTTATTATTGAAATCAAGAAAAAAACCTGAATAGCATAATGTCACGAGTGGATTCTGTCTCCATATACCATCGGCGGCGGCATAAGTTCCATTCGCGTTTAAGATTGGGAATGCTTGAGGAGAATTGCGATAGAACATGCCGAACAGGCGCAGTGCTTCCTGTCCGTCAGCATCATAGCCATAGGGGCGGTTCTGACTTCCGAAACGATAAGCAAGATTCACGGATACCTTGAAATCTTCAGTTAGATTGATATCGATATTCGAACGAGTGGTGAGCCTACTGTACTTATATTCCGAATTATAACCTTCTTTGTATAAGCCTTTTGCTACATCGGGTGAGGCTGCTAAAAGAGCTTGTATTGTCTCATGTTCTTTAATTTTGTCTACGTCTGTCTCAAACATACCGGTTTGAGTGAAGTATCCCACAGAGACGAAGTAACGTACTGTTTTATTTCCGCCGGATAGGTTTACATTGTATTTCTGTTGGAGACCATTTTTCGTAAACATATCTACAAAGTCATTGTCCGGGTGTGTAAACGGACTTTTCTGGGTACGATATAGATAGTTGTCATATTCTGACAGGAAAAGGCCGCGAGTATTACCGGTATCGGAAGGGTCAAAGCCATCATTGATAGCACCCTCACGCATGAATCTTGAAACGGATTCTGAATTTAGGGTTTGGGATATGCGATTGAAGGAAGTAACACCAAATTCAGATGAGAAAGAAATTTGAGTTTCTCCTTCACGACCTCTCCGGGTAGTTACCAATATCACACCATTGGCTCCTCGTACACCGTATACGGCTGTTGCAGAAGCATCCTTTAACACGGAGATAGTTTCTATATCATCAGGGTCGATTTGTGCCATAGGTCGTTCTACCCCGTCAATCAGTACTAAGGGGCTAGAGTCGTTCAATGAAGCACGACCACGAACAAACATCGTAGCCTGATCACCGCCGGGACGTCCGCTCTCTTGTCGGGTTACTAGTCCCGGGATGCGGCCACCTAAAGCGTTTGTGACACTTGATACAGGCATGCTTTTCAAGTCTTCCGTCCCGACATTAGAAATTGAACCGGTCAGAGATACTTTTTTCTGTGTTCCATATCCCACCACAACAACTTCATCTAATTGTGCAATGTCTTCTTCCAAGGTGACATTGATAAAAGGATGATTCTTTTTTATGGCAATAGATTGTTCTATAAAGCCGATCATTGAGATAAGAAGTGTTTGCTCTGCTTTGTTGGACAATGTAAGAGTAAATTTGCCATCCAAACCAGTCACTATTCCATTATTAGTCCCTTTCTGAAGGACAGTAGCGCCAATCATCTCCATTCCTTGGGAATCTTTAACAATTCCGCTAACTTTGGTTTGTGCACAGACATGCCAGATGGAGCTGGTTAAGCATATGAATAATATTATTATCTTTTTCATGTTTTCTATCTATTAAATAGTTTTGATACCCGTTACCAACCTGGATTCTGTTGGATGGAAGGGCTTTCCTTGATTACTTTCAGAGGAATAGGATGATAATACATGTAATCTTTAAAATTGCGTGCTTCATCTACTGTAATGCGTGTATAATGAAGCCCGGAAGCATTTTCTTCTACTTTCATTCCGATAATAGGTTCTCTAAGTTGATTGCCATCCATCCAACGTCGCAAATCGAAGTAACGATGTTCTTCAAAACAGAGTTCGATACGGCGTTCTTGCTTCACTTTTTCCATAAAGTTGTTATCTGTCACCCCATTAAGAAATTTATCATTTGTTTCGAATCCGGCTCTGGTACGTATTTTTTGTATGGCTTCTATTGCTGTCAAACCATAGCCTTCTGGATCCGCATTCATGCCGTAAGCGTGGTGCATGGCTTCTGCGTAGGAAAGTAGGATATCAGATAAGCGAATCATCGGGAATAAGTGGAAAACGGTACCCACATTGGCCTGTCCGAAGTTCAGTGTTTTGTCCAGGAATTTAGCTAAGTAATATCCCGTATTGGTCGAACGGTTCTTCACTTGGTTGAGTCCGTCTATGGTTGTGTTATCACTAATTCGCGTATAAATGGTATTCTTTCCATAAACCGAACCATCATATCCGATAATTGCTGTCAAACGCGGGTCTCTGTTAGTATACATGCTTGCACCGTCAGAAGAATGGGTATAATCGCTTCCATCTTTCATGGTAAATGCATCGATCAATTGCTGTGAAGGTACTGTACCTCCTCCCTGATCTTTTGAGATTGTAGGGGGATAATGTCTGTTTTCCAGACCATTGTCCTTAGCAGCTGTATAGAATAGGATATATTCCGGATTAGGATTGGCATTGATAAAGATCTTGTCGTACGTTTTAGCAGCAGTAAGAGCTATCAGATTATATTTTTTATTTCCATTCGGAGATATTGTTCCGTCTGCATTTAGATTGATTACATCTGCACAAGCTTTGGCTGCAAGTTTCCAACGTTCCGTCACATCCGAGCCGTCAGTATAGCCTAGTAGTGGATCGTTATTATCCGTTCTGTTGTAGAGTGGGCTTGCGGCATAGAGTAATGTCTTGGCTTTAATAGCAAGTGCCATTCCTTTAGTCATACGGCCATAAGAACCATTCCCACCTTCCGGATCAACTTTCAATACAGCGGCAGCACTCTCACATAACTGTACGATGTGATTGACGCAGTCTTTGAAAGAGTCTCTTGCCTTTGTCTGCAGTTCAGGATCGTCGACTTCGTAAATACGATCGACAATAGGAAAGCCTCCGTAGTGTCTTAACAGGTTAAACTCAAATAAGGCTTGTAAACATTCAGTTTCCGCACAATAGGTATCTTTAAATGTCTGGATGTCTTCTTCTGTCTTATTTTGTAACACCAAGTCAGCCTCACGCAAATATTTGCGGGCAAAAATGGCCTGTTGAATTCCCTTGTATGACTTATTCCAACATTCTTCAATCGGATTTGAAGAAGTGACATACCCACGAGACAACTTATGAATATCCGAATCAATGATTGTACTTATTCCATCATTGGTGGCTGCATCTAAAAAGGCATTTCCTACGTGGTTGAAGCCTTCGGGAATATATGCATACACCTGATTAATCGGTTTCAGATAGTTCTGTTCATTCGTAAAAATATCATCAGGCTGGGCCCAGTCATAGGGCATGTCATCCAGATAATCACAACCGGAAAATGTTAGTGTTGCGCTTATTGCCAAATAAATTATCGATTTTTTCATGCTATCAGAATTTTAAGGAACAACCTATACTCATGTTTCTCGTCAAAGGAGCTGCCAGTGAAGGAGCTTCAGGATCAACCCATTTATATTTTGTCCAGGTAATCAGATTCGTTCCGCTAAGGAAAAGTCTCAATCCCTTAAGATGGATTTTCTGTATCATTTTTGTAGGAAAGTCATAGGCAACTTCCAGTGTTTTTAATCTTAAGAAATCAGCATCCTTTACATTTAATGTACTTATCTGCCTGTTATTAAGACTGGCATTGTCCAGTGTTGTTAAACGTGGGAATGTTGCATGCTGGTGTTCTGGTGTCCAGTAATCAAGTTGATGTTCAAATATGGTTCCGTTATCTGTGAAAGGATTCATCACAATGTCCGAATATTGATGAGAGACTTTTGCGGCTCCCTGAAATAATGCGGTGATCGAAAATCCTTTGTAGCCGACTCCTAAGTTAATACCATACATGATTCTGGGAATGTCTCCGTAACCGATAGGTACCATATCGTTTACATCAATCTGTCCGTCTTTGTTTATATCTTCATAACGTACATCACCTGGTTGGACATCAGAGAATGTTTGTACAGGAGAGGCTGCTATTTCTTCCCAAGAATTGAAAAAGCCTTTTGCAATGTATCCTCGATTTTCTCCTAAAGGCCGTCCCTGATTCTTCAACCATTCGTATGGCTGATCTACTTCACCGTTTGCAATCAGTTCATTCGTAGAATAAGAGAATGTACCACCTATGAAATAGCTCCAGTCTGCAATATTTGAATTCCACATGGCAGATAAGTCTACTCCATGGCTATTGATTTTGCCTATATTCTGCTTAAATTCCTTTACATTGCCGACAAGAGAACTGATTTTGTTATTTACTACATACATATCATGACGGTTGTCTTTAAAAAATTCTGCTGTAACAGATAACCGGTCTGAAAATAGTCGGGTATCTATTCCGATATTCAGAATTCTAGCTTTCTCCCAAGTCAATCCGGGATTTGGAAGTATATCCTGAATGTATCCTCCAAGCTTTGTTCCCATGTTTACCCCTGTGATATAGACTTCGTTTTGCGGCCACATACGTCCCCTGTAATAAAAGGCGTCTACGCCGGATGAGTTGCCGACTTGTCCATAAGATGCTTTTAGCTTCAGGTAGGGCACTATTTTTTTTGTATCTTTCCAGAAAGATTCGTTAGAAACAGTCCATCCGGCAGATATTGTAGGGAAGAAACCGAATTTGTGTCCCGGACCAAATTTATGAGATCCCTGATAAGCTCCGATAACATCGATGCCATATCTTTTATCATAATTATAGCCGAACCAACCATTTACGCTTTGGAATCGGGTTGGCAATACCATTTCATCATTGCTTTCATATTGTTCATAGAAAGCTAAAGCCGAAACTCCATGTTTTCCAAAGGTACGGTTATAATCTAATTGAGCCACGATACCGGTCCGGCGGAAAGAACTGGTATTATCTACCTTGTTTATCATTGAGTCATCCTCGCGGGTCCGGCGGAGAACATTCTCATTCGTCGCATCCTTTTCGTAATATGCGAAAGTTATCGTACGTCTGATAGAAGAAATTGTGCGTGAATCCATGGATAGAGCAACAGAAGCTTTTAATCCCTCTGTTATGAAGGAAAGATCCTGTGAGAGTTTTGTACGGAAAGAACCATACAATTGTTTGTCCTGGAAGTAGCCGGAGCGATTTAGCATTGCCCATGGATTTTCACGGAATGCATTTCCTGCTACAATTTTTCCATCTTCTGCATTGATAACATTGCCGTATTGATCTGTATATCCTTGGTCATTGTACCATTCTGGGAAGATTCCTTGCGGTAATGTGACTAGATTTTTATAGATATTTTCGGCTCCGCTGCCAGGGCCATTTTGACTTTGATACCAGCCATACAGATTTACATCCAGCTGGGTAGTGCGAGTTACGGCAAAATCGATATTGGAACGGATATTAAACCGTTCGGCAGAGTGATTGGTATTATAATCATGTGAATCATCTGTATTGAAGTAGCCATTGTTACGAGTATACATTGCATTCACGAAATATGTACTTTTTTCTGTTCCTCCTTGGATATTAAGATTATAGCGTTGGCTCCATCGGATATCCTTTAAATATTTATCAGCCCAATCTACATTGGGATATAAAATGGAATTAGGATCATTCTTAGCATAATTCATTATATCATAGTTCGAATACAAGGGATCCAGATTGTCATTATGGCGGGCTATGTTGTGCTGTCTTGCATAATCGGCTGCGTTTAATGACTTTAATTCTTTAAGTGGTTGTTGAGCTATAATTTGAGCTGTCAATTCAACCTGTGGTTTTCCCTTTGCTCCCTTACGAGTTGTAACCAGAATAGCTCCACTGCCTGCACGCATTCCATATAAGGCTGTTGCTGCAGCATCTTTCAATACGGTAATTGATTCTACTTCGTGTGATGACAAAACAGCAAAATCCCGTTCCTGTCCATCAACCAGTACTAATACATCGGGCGAATTACTTCTTTGTCCTCTTATCCAGAATGAATTCTGTTCATTCACTAATCCACCACCTTGCACTTGTCGGGCAAAATAACCAGGTACCAGTCCGGCTAATACTGCCGAAAGATTTGTAACAGGTAGATTGCGTAACTGTTTACCCGAGATTGTGTAGGCTGAACCGTTATAATCTCCCATAGGGAGTACACGATATCCTAAGTCCAAGGGTACATCTTCTTTGTTTTGGACATTTTGTGCCTGGCATATCAAATAGCCAGGAAGTAGCCCAACCAACAACATTTTCTTTAAGAACTTCATACGTATAAATTTTGAGTTAACACCATAGTAGATTGATTGATGATGAGGTCACCTCATTTATCACCTTCAGTGTGGTGACGATTGCTGATAGGTGTATGAGAAGCCATTTTATTGTTATCATTTTGAGACATGAGAAACCAATATAGTTCCCCATGTCTCAAGTTTTTAGATTACTTCCATGATTCTACTCGTAAATCATTCACAGGATCGCGACGTAACACTAATTGTTCTTTCACTTTATAGCGTTTGCCTGCCAATTCATAGGTGTAATTCAGGTTGATTTCCGGACAAGGTTTGTCTCCACTGTTGAAGGTGTAAGTCGGACTTTGGGCAATGTAGCTGCCATTTCCTTCAATGATTGTAACTCCTCCTTCTATACCTTCTATTTGAACATTGTAGTCTGAACCAGATTCGCCGTTGTTGTCGATTGTCAACTGGAAACGATTGATGTTGCTTTTTGCTAAGTTTGCTACTCCGGGTCTTAACAATTTATTTTTCGCGAGAGTACTTAGTTCCAATGTATTATTATTTATCAAGTCTTTTTCTTTATACACCACAGTGGTACCTTCTATTGTATTTCCATTATCGTCTACTTCACTTACTTCACCTTGAAGGTAGTAAACTCCGGAAAAGGAACTGACATACTTGATTGCTACAATAGAATAATCCGCTCCCTCGCGAATAGTGTTCATGGAACTTTCTGTAACTTTGAAAGGGAGAGCATAATGGGTAGTCAGACTTAACGGATCTGTATAAAAAGCATCTGTAAACTTGATTTCAACATCTGCTACAGGTAAATTAGATTTCCGCACTTTAAATATCTCCGGATCTTCCAATATGTAATACTCTTCGGGAAGAAGTGTAAGAGGAGTACCCTCTAATAAAGAAGCATCCAAGGTAAATTTAGCCCAATCATTCATGTCAACTTCTCGTTTACCTCCTAATGATACTCCTACATATATAGGCATGTCACGGTCTGATATTACTGTACGCAATGGGTTCTGTAAAGCAAAACCAACATTTGTAGTTTCATAATCATGCGTATAATCTTCATAGCAAGACGATAAACAAGTCGTCAAAGCAAGCAATATTATTTTTGCAATTTTCATAATCGTATATAATATTAGTTATTATTCCACCCCATATTATTTTTGAGGTTTGGGTTCTTTAATAATTCGTCGTTAGGTAACGGCAAATAGTAATAGCGAAGTGCATCCAACGGACGTTGTTCTATTTCTTTTATTTCATAAGAAAGACCGTTGTCTGTTCTTGTCACTTGTATTCCTTCAATAGTGGTATCTAGGGGAAGTAAACAGCGGCGTAAATCCCAAAAACGGTGATCTTCGAAAGCAAATTCTATACGACGTTCATTTTGGATTAATTTCCGGAATGCTGCTTTTCCTTCAGAAGCTACTTCTGACAAATAGGTAGCATCTGTGATACCACCTGATTTTTCACGTATGATTTTTAAGACATCATAAGCACTATATTTACAGTCGTCACCTTTACTTTCAGGTCCCCATGCTTCATTGGCGGCTTCTGCATAATTCAGCCAAACTTCTGTTTTACGTAATAATGGGTTAAAGTGCCGAGAATTCAATGTTTGAATCGGATCCAGCATATTTTTTTGTGTAGTAGACAAGAACTTAGATAAATAATATCCCGAACGACTGGCATAAATGTGAAAACTCTCTGAATCTTTTCCACCTTCAGATACATCAATGTTTGAGTTATAAGCTCCAAATTTTTTTCCTTGATAATATAGATTCATATTGAATCGGTTATCTCTAGCTATCAAATACGGATCTTGCTCATCATATAATGAACGTGAATCTGTTATTGGATAACCATTTTTGGCAGGAAAGGCGGCAGCTAAATTATGGGAAGGAATTGTTTGTGCATTTCCCAAATAAAAAGGAGGATAGTGTCGGCTTTCCATACCATGTACAAGTCCCATGTAGGTGCGGAAAATAAAATCGGCCGGGGTATCACTGCCAGCGTCAGCCAAATCTTTAGCAGCCATCGCTGTAAAGGTATAGTTTATCCCTGCGTCTTTGAGCACTTCATTGGCAAAAAGAGCAGCACGCTCCCAACCAGCTTGATAAGTCGCTTCATTTAATACAGTAAAATTACCCATGCCATTTATTTGAATTACATCCTTGTCTTGATAAGCCGGACTTGCTGCATAGAGCAAAGTTCTTGCTTTAAGAGCATTTGCCGCTAATCCGCAAGCTCTACCAATTTTAGATTTTCCGACAACTACATCATCTCCTGTGTAAGTTACAGGCAAACGTCTGGCAGCTTCTTCACAGTCGGAAACAATCTGGCTGACGCAATCTTTATACGAGTCACGTTTAAACAGGCTCGGCTTCGCAGATTCCTTATCACCAATGAAATGGTTGGTGATCGTATATCCCAATGCTTCTCCTTCGTCTGTTCGTCCTCCATAAGTTTGTAACAATTTGAAGCTGCACCATGCTCTTAAAAAATAGGCTTCACCAAGTAAACGAGTCTTTATTGCCTGATCAGTTTCTTTACTTACACGATTGTATATTACATCATCTGTAACTCCTTTTTCCATGAATAGATTGATGCTTTGTATCTTATCATACATATTGTCCCAATTTCCAAGTGGATTTGTTGATCGGCTGAATGCTCCCATGCTAGCCCGGTATACACTCGAACCATAATTTCGGGTTAGTGCATTGTCTGTTGCAGCATCTAAGAAATTATCATCATAATGATCCGGAACAACCATTAAATCTGCATATACTTGCGTCAAAACGGCTTGTGCCATATCGGGATTAGTCCATACGGTCTCACTGGACCATTCATTTGTCAATTTAGGGTCAAGCAGATCTTCACAAGAAACAATACTTCCCCAAACACAGGCTAACAGTATTAATTTGCTTATTTTCATATTTGCATATTTTTTAAGTTTAGAAAGAGACGGATAAACCGCCGGTTACAGTCATATAGGCCGGATAATTTGTGATTCCGGCATTTAATCTTTCCGGGTCCAGATCCTTTATTTTAGAGAAGGTAAGCAAATTTGTACCACGTACGAATAGTTTACATTTGTTTGCAAAGAATCTACCTGCCTTATTTTCAAATGTATAACTAAGTTCTATATTTTTCAAACGGAAAAATGAGCCATTCTCTGTCCAGAAACTGGAATCACGAAAGTTATTGCTTTCTGTCGTTGTTGTTAATCGGGGCATTGTACCTGAAGGATTATTAACCTCATGGTAGCGATTTAATGCTAATTCAGAGTATCCATTCAGACCATTATTCCAATAATAAGCGTTTGTACATAATTGAGTAATACCTGTATGAAGAGTTCCTAACATATAAAGTCCAAACCCTTTGTATTTGAGGTCTACATTGATTCCCCAAGTGGTTACAGGAAAACTTTGCCCTAGGCTCATACGGTCATTATCATCTACAATCCCATTGTTGTTTAAGTCAGCGTATGCAATATCGCCGTTTTGATATATACCGTATGATTGTAATGAGTGATCTTCTAATGGAATGTCTTTTCCAAATAATCCTAGTGCTTGTAAGCCAAAAATAGTACTAGTAGGCCGTCCAATGGCTTTACGATAGCTTTCCACTCCTTCTATTTCATTCCATTTATCTAATTTATTTTTTGAATAAGTCATATTGGCTCCGACTGTGTATAAAAAGTCCCGTCCGATATTCCCTTTCCAGTTGATTGCAATATCTATACCTTGATTAGTCACTTGGCCGATATTTTCATACATGGTATAATTCCCTGCTGTAGCGGCATATTGGGCGTTATTCACTCCGATGATATCTTTTCTACATTCATGGAAATAATTGAGTTCTGTGCTTAGGCGATTATTAAAGAATAATCCTTCGATACCAATATTAAACTCTTGAGAGTATTCCCATGTTAAATCAGGATTTCCCCAGCGAGCTAAACTAACTTTATGATCTGTTTGATCCTGGAAGAAATTATAGTTGCCATTATTATTCCAACCAGTTTGATACAAGAAGAATCCAGTATTACCTGTATAGCCTAATACACCGAAACTTGCTTTTAGCTTCAGAAAGTTAACAGCCTTTACTTCTTTCATGAAACTTTCGTTAGAAATTATCCATGAAGCTCCTACAGCCGGAGAAAAGAAAAAACGATCGTTTTTATCAAATTTGTTGGACCCCATACCAGCCAGAGTTAGCTCGGCTAGATAGCGTTTGTCATAACTATAGTTTAAACGCAGAGAGATGTTGGCATCTTTAAAATCTTGTGTCATTCCTGTCATCTCATTCTTTGTATACCGGAATGCGCCAATTGCTGAAAAGTCATGCACTCCTAATGTGCGTTCATATCCTATATCTGCACGCATACCAAAATAGCGGTAGGTATTATTGGAGGCTATCTTTTGCGTTTTGGGCAAATCCAGCTTTTTCATCTGTGTATATCGGGTGATAGTTTCACCGTCTAAATCACTATAAGTGTCAATGGCATAAGTTGGATAAGTATTCCTTAATTCTTGACGTAAGTAACTATAATTGTCAAAAGTTACATAAGCATTAAATGTCAATCCCTTAACGTATTTATTGAAGTCAAAATTTGCTCCAAGGTTTGTTTGGCTATTTACATACCTTTCGGAAGTGTCACCTCCATAAACCATATCTGCATATAAATTGTCTACTATCCGTGTGCTGGCTCCGAAGAATGGCGTGCCATCTTCATTGGGGGTAAACTGTCCCGATAATGTTTCATTAGGAATAATGAAAGGGTACTCATTGGGACGATTAGAAGATAATGTACTGAATATGCCTGCACCATCTTTTGCTCCCCAGTTTTTCAGTTCCACACGAGCTGCAACATCTGCTGTTACTGTAAGAAAATCGGTGATTTTAATATCCAGATTACCACGTGCATTCATACGGTCTAAAGCCGAACGTTCTCCAACTTTTTCTAATCCGGAACCACCAGTATATCCACCAACTAATGCGTATTTCACACCTTCATTACCTCCATTAAACTCAATTGTACCTTTTCGGTAGATATTTTGGTTTAATAAGAACTCATTGTAATAATCAACATTTGGATACAATACATCATTGACTCCACTACTATTTCTGTATCCTTCTAATTGCGTGTCAGTATAATAAGGATTCATCCCATCGTTTATACGAGCTTCATTAAACAATTTTGAATAGTTGTAGGAATCCAGATACTTAGGTACACGTGTAGAGGGCTGTACACCGTATTCTACCCCGACACGAACAATTCGTTTATGAGCTTCTCCTCTTTTAGTACGTACCAAGACCACTCCGTTTGTGGCAGCTGCTCCATACAGGATTTTGGCTGTAGCATCTTTTAAAACTTCGATGGATTCTATTTCTTCCGGTAAAATATCATCTATCGGACGTTCTATTCCGTCAATAATAACCAAGGCCGTATTTGTTCCATTATTGTGTTGTCCACGTACATATAATGTTGATGTGTTATAGCCCAAGCCGCCATCACCGGAAATAGCAATTAGTCCGGCAGCCTGTCCTTGTAAGGCATTGGATAATTGTAAATCAGGGTATTTTAATACATTTTCCATAGATAACTTGGATACTGTACCTACCAGGTCCCGCTGATACGTTTTTCCACCGTCTGCACGTTCGTGTATGTCCCTTTCTGAAGCATATAGATCTTCATTTTGTAATTTGATGACAGTGGGTTGTTCTTTTGCGAGGTTTATTACAACATCTTTATAACCGAACGCTTCAATTAATAAGGTTCCATCAGCTTTTGTTTTGAGTGCAAATTTTCCATTTGCATCTGTATAGTTTATAATAGAACCTTCACCGCTCAATACTGTTACTCCGCTTAGCGGTTTACCTGTGTTGTCTGTCACCAGCCCTTTCACTTCAATAAGGGCTGTTTTTTTCTTTTTAGGTTTATCCTGTGCTTCTAGCGAAGTGGCTATGCCGGATAATATAGCAGTGACAAACAGAATAAATATGAATTTATTATATCTTTTCATTTGATTAAGCCATTTTAATTACCAATATGGGTTTTGTTGCAAATTATTCAATGCGTCTACGTCATGTTGAGGCAAAGGATACCAGTAATTCTTCTTTGTAAAAGAACGCACTTCCGGAGTTATATCGATTTGTTCATAATCATAAGTCAATGTAGACTTATCCGTGATACTTCCATGATTAGATTCTCGTGGTGTGAATAATGCTCCTTTAATAGGATAAGTATCCTTGAATGTTTCTTCCAAGATCATCCAGCGGCGGATATCCCACCAACGATGATTTTCAAACATTAATTCTACGGCACGCTCACGGCGATAAGCTGCACGGAATTTATCAGGATCGGCTACAATATCTGATGGCAGATCTGTTAAGCCAATTCGTCTGCGAAGAATATTAATAGCTTCTGCAGCTGATATAGGACATCCTTCAATAGTTGCCGTAGCACTTCCACAACCCTCAAATAGCGCTTCTGCATAATCTAAATAAATTTGCGAAGCACGGATATATATGGTGAGGAAGCGATAGTCCCACCAACAGTTCGGATTGTTCTTTTCAAGATACTGATTGCATTCCGGCCACATGAACTTTTTACACATAAATCCTGTGAACATTCGTTTGTTGCAGTCTTTTTGAGTTAACATGTGCTGATAGGCTGCTCCTCCTTTGTAGGTTGTAATGTAATAGGTACGTCCATCAGCGTAATGTCCCCAAGTTGTTCCAGGTAAAAGTATGTTGTTGTAGAAACGGGGATCACGATCCTCAAATGGTTTATGGTCATAGTCAAGTGCATAGCCGCTTCGTGGGTCATCAATCGGGTAATAAATACCGTCTGCTCCCTTCTTGTCAAACATGTTGACGATATTCAAACTTGGGCAGCACATGGAATTTCCATCTGGTCCCGAACCGAATGCAAGATCCTCATATTGCCAGAATGTGCGGATAGTGCGTTTTTGGTTTTGATTAGCAGCGTTAGGAAATTGTCGCTTGACCCAAATGTATTCCGGTTGATGCACAGGTGGATATTTAAAATAGAAAACATTCGTATATTCTTCTTTACTAGCCAAACCATAGGGATAAGGGGCAGACTTGCTTCCATCCATATAACGTATTACTTCATAAGCTGATTTTGCTGCGGATTTTGCGCGTTCCGTGTCATAGCCTTTGTTTTCTGTAGAATTTAAATCATTCTGCATCAATGGACTTGCATCAAACAACTGTGCCCATTCTTTAAGTGCCATTGCTGCAATTTTTGTGGGTCTTCCATAGTTTGGATCATCCCAACTGTCAGGTAACATGTAGATTGCTTTTTGTATATCTTCCATCATCCAGTCGTGTGATTCATGGTAGGTCATACGGGGAATATCATCATCTCCACCTTCAAAGACCTTGTCAATAATAGGCATCCCCCCATATCTTTTGATTATCTGAAAGTAGAACCAAGAACGATAGAAATAAGCTTGTCCCAGAATCTCATTTTTTTGTTCAGGTGTCAAAGGAGCCTTATCGATATCATTAATAATGCGGTTATTGATACGCAACGCCTTATATGATCGAGATATAGCTGTACTTCCAGCATTACCGATTTCGAAAGTCTTATTTGATTTGGCATTACTTAACCAGTTTCCGGAATGTAAAGTAAAAACGGCAGATGAATTATCTGTAGTTGCCATTTCGTCTGCAAAGAGACCGACAAATGCGCGTCCATTTTCCCAATTATCCATCACCATAACATTTTCCAATTGGTTGAAAGATTGGTCTAAGAAACCTCGTAAGGAATAGTAATCCCTAAAGATATCATCTTCTGTCAATCCTACATCTTCCCTTTTATCTAAGAAGTCTTCACAGCTTGTCATCCCGCCAAGAATGAAAACTGAACAGATATATAATAATACTTTTCTCATCTTTATTTCTTTTGAATATGATTAAAATGAAACTCTTAGTCCTAAAGTGTAAGTACGGACAATCGGATAGCTGCCAACACCTCCTGTTTCAGGGTCCACGCGTTTGTCCCCTTTCCAGAAGGTTAGTAAATTATTCCCGTTCATGTAAACCTGAAGATTAGAGATATGGGCTTCACTCAACCATTTTTTAGGGAATGTATATCCTATCTCCATGTTCTTTAATCGTATATACGAATAGTCGGAATAGCGATAAGTACTTTCCACTTTGTTGTATGTATTGTTCAAGTGTGTAGCAGGTCGCATAACACCCGATGAATTAGCTGTTTCCGGCGTCCATCGTTCCATGGATTTTGGTTGAACACGTATGTTTGAAGCTGGAAAATCCCACAGATATTGATCGAACTGTAACTTATATATATTGCGTGGCGAATAGAGCATTGCACTGAAGTTAAGTCCTTTCCAATTGAACCCGAAAGAAAATCCGATGGTAGTCAATGGGTAATTCAATTCGTCTACAACTACCTTGTCGTTTGAGTTGATTATCCCGTCTCCATTGAAGTCTATATAGATAAGGTCTCCCGGAATTACTTGTGATGCTGTAGTACCATTTATAGCTGTTTGTGCGTAATTGAACACATCGTCTATCGAACCATAATTACCGACCGCAATAAAACGGTTTTGATAATCAATCGGTTTACCTGCAGCTTTCAAGTGCTCATCCGCATTTCTAGGATCATCTTTATAGACAATCCGGTTTTCGCTGGCTGCAAAAGTTAAAGCTCCCCAGTAATTAAAATTACGTCCGATTTTGTCATTCCAGCGTAACTCTAATTCTAAACCATGATTTTTCGTTTCTCCTCGGTTGATAGCGTTAAAAGTAGCTCCTACAATGGAAGATGTGGTTTGTGGAGTCATTAGAATATCTTTACGATTCTCTTTAAATAAATCCAAAGTTAAATCTAACTTATTCCATAAGCCAATTTCTATTCCAAAGTTATGTTTAGTCGCTTTTTCCCATGTTGAAGTCAAGTTAGCAATATCTCCTTCTGTATAGAGCGGGCTATGTGTGACTCCTTGTGTATTTCCTAATTCAATACTTCCTAAAGAATTAAATAATTGGATGTAATTCCAACGTGCAGCAGCTGCATCACTACCGACTTTTCCGTATGAATATCTAAATTTTAGGTTAGTCAGCACATCTCCAACATGTTTCTTTATAAAAGGTTCTTCTGAAGCACGCCATCCCAAAGAATAGGAAGGGAACAGGCCGAAGCGTTGTCCTCGGGCAAATTTTTCCGAACCTGTATAAGAGATATTCATCTCTGCCAAATAACGTTCTTTCCAGTTATAAGTAACACGTCCCACCCATTCTTCACGATAACTTGGGAATTTGATAACTTTATCATCTTTTGAATCAGATACTTGACGGTTCATCAGAGCTAACGCTGTTACATTATGACTCCCGAATGAACGATTATATTCCACAGAGAATTCGTAATATAACTTACGATTATAACCATCCAAATTATCATAAGAAACGTTGGGAGGGAGTTCAATATCCTCATCATTTGGCCATCGTTTTTCCAAAATCATGGGGTAAGTGAGGGAACCATCTGCATTGACTATCGGATTAGAATAATCATATTCGCGATGGTATTTAATAATACTGTTTCTGGATTCAAAATCATTGTTACCCCAAATTTCACCAGTCTTTATACTAGAACGAGTAGTGGAAGCAGAGGTGTATGAAACTTTAGCGGCAGCTTTTAGTCCTTTAGTTAGAAAGTCCAGTTTTTGTTCCAAACGAACATCATACCATCCTTGAAAGGTTTTATACAGTTGTGATCCATTTGTATTCATATTACAAACAGGATTATAGCCGGCAGTAGATCCATCTCCCCAATAGCCATCACTATACTTTATCGGGAAGGAATTGGTTGGTGCCGCAATGATTCTAGTGTACACATCATCAGCAAAATTGTCATTGCGGTATCCCATTTTCCCTGCAATATTTACTGATAAGGAAGTCGTTTTAGTTAAATTAAAATCTAAATTTGAACGCCAGTTATAACGGCGATAGTAGTTCCTTGGATCAAAATTCTCCTGTTTCTGTAAATCATAAATATCACCGTCATTTTGATAACCGATGGAGGCGAAGTAACGCATGAAATTGGTTCCTCCGCTGATATTCACATTATATTGTTGGGAAAAACCTGGTTTAACCAACTCATCCCACCAGTCTACTTGTGGAAAGACATCATTATAAGGGCCGTAGTTGCCTGTATCAAAAGCATTTGACCAAGCATTGATGACAGATTGTTTAATTTGTTGATTCCAGTTGTTGTCATTAGCTACAGCTTCATTATACATTTTCATAGATGTAACATAATCTGCCCATTCCATATTTGCAGTAGTCTGTTTAATACCAAAGCTTGTAGAAAAATTGATGTTTGGTTTCTTATCTTGTCCGCGTTTGGTTGTTAACAATATTACACCATTTGCACCTCGAACCCCATATACAGCTGTAGCAGAAGCGTCTTTTAGAATAGATATAGACTCGATTTCATTCATGTCAACATCGTTCATATCCCTTTCTATACCATCCACTAATACTAAAGGGTCAGAGTTTTGCCAGGAAGCCTTACCACGAATGTACATTTTGGTATCACTTGCTCCAGGCTTGCCTGACGTATTGATAGCTACCAAACCATTTAGTTTGCCTTGTAAAGCTTCTGATACAGAAGTAATATTACCTCCTTTCAACAATTCTTCTCCTTTAGTTTGGGTAATGGCGCCTACACTTGATACCTTTTTCTGAATACCATAACCTACTACCACTACTTCTTCTAGTTGCTTGCTGTCTTCTTCCAGAGAAATGATAGGCTCTTTTTTCAGATCATCCACTTTGATTTTCTTTTCTTGATAGCCGATATAAGAGATTTTGAGTACGGCATTAGCAGCTACAGATAGCGTAAACCGACCATCTATGTCAGAAATGGTACCATTCGAAGTGCCTTCAACAGTAATATTTACTCCTATTAAAGGTTCATTACTTTTTGCATCTACAATTTGCCCTTTAATGCTATGATTCTGTCCCCAAAGTAGAGGAGGAGAGAGTAGCAGAGCTAGAAAGAGTAGACACATCCACTTAAATTCCAAGTTTTGATGTTTCATAGTAATAACGTTAAAAAGTTGTGTGTATAAAAAACATTCTTATTTCTTTTTTTCTGTTTTGGGTAAGGTTCTACTATACAGCGTTTAGCCCATATTTTGTAAGCCTTTGTCATTTCAACTACTTTTTGCCATAGCATTATTGATGAACAATAATGCTATGGGCAAAATGAGATAATTTGATTTTATAGTAATATTCTTTAAAGATCTCATATGCATAAATTTGAAGTAAACGTCGTGCTAACTTTATTGATTATTCTGAACTTTATCCATTAATACCTTCATCCAGTATCCTCCGATCACCGAACGGGCTCTGAAGCCTACCCATCTACCGCTGTCTGTATGGTGCCAGTCGCTGATAGGTACACGAGAGACTGTTTCATT
>NZ_QTLK01000020.1:0-381 GCF_003602705.1 Bacteroides sp. AM16-13 | reverse complement strand
GCTGTCTGTATGGTGCCAGTCGCTGATAGGTACACGAGAGACTGTTTCATTGATATATTTATAGACAGGATCAGAGAATTTCTGGAAAGTTTCCTTATCTGATGACATAGCTGCCGTCCACATGATCCAGTCGGATTTTGTGTATTCTTTACGAGAATCCAAAGGGAGTCCATAAGGATTCTGTTTTGTTAGATAATAATTGAGCTCTTTTCCAATTACATTATTAGGAAATAAATTCAGATTCCACAACTTATCCCAAACCATATTGTATTTTTGGCTCCAGGTATCTTTACGGTCAAAAGCCAGGCGATAATGACTACCTTCATTTGCCATTTCTTCCCATTTCACCGCCATTTTCTTGGCTATAGCCGCATATTTGTC
>NZ_QTLK01000002.1:0-307100 GCF_003602705.1 Bacteroides sp. AM16-13 | reverse complement strand
GACATTCGTAACAATTAAACGAAGTATGAAGCAGAGTTTGAGGGTTGGCCTCGTTTTTTATTGTGCCGGTGTAGAAAAACTCGATTTTTCTATATAATTTTGTTTTTATGAAAACAGTTTTTATTGATTGGAATTTGATACCATACGCCGAAGCATGGCAACGGCAAACAGAATGGTTTGATAACATTGTCCGGGCAAAAGTTCAGGGCGAGAGTTATGAAAACCGTATTGTGATGTGCGAACATCCCCATGTTTATACATTAGGACGTAGCGGGAAAGAAAATAATATGTTGTTGAGTGATGAACAACTGAAAGCAATTGATGCCACCCTTTATCATATTGATCGGGGAGGGGACATTACTTATCATGGTCCGGGACAACTGGTGTGCTATCCGATATTAAACCTGGAAGAATTTCAGTTAGGATTGAAAGAGTACGTTCATCTGTTGGAAGAAGCGGTGATTCGGGTATGTGCTTCTTATGGCATTGAAGCCGGACGTTTGGAGAAAGCGACAGGAGTCTGGTTGGAAGGTGATACGCCTCGTGCGCGTAAGATTTGTGCTATCGGAGTGAGGAGCAGCCATTATGTCACGATGCATGGACTGGCTTTGAATGTGAATACCGATTTACGTTATTTCAGTTATATCCACCCTTGCGGATTTATAGATAAAGGCGTCACTTCTCTTCGTCAGGAACTAAAGCACGATGTGCCGATGGACGAAGTGAAGCAACGCCTCGAAGAGGAGCTTAGAAAACTATTCCAACTCCCAGTTGCCAGGTGCGGCGCATAAAGCAATCTTTATCAGCCAAGGCGTATGAGAAGTCTGCACGTATCGGCCAGAAGTTTATTCCGCAGCCTAGAGTGCCGTAGTTGCCTACTCCTTTGTCTTTGTCTCCGAAATGATATCCCGCACGGACAACAGCATATTTCAGGAAATTATATTCGGCTCCTATGCCAGCCTGGAGATGACGGATTTCAGAGGGGAGCAGATAGTTGAAGTCGAGAGCCACCTGCAAACGGTTTTCTATGCTGAATGGCAGGTCGATTGTACCTCCCAATCCTAATCTGGCGGGTAACTTTTGTCCGTCCAGCTTTTTGCCTAAGTTGGCAGCTTGGAAACCAATGCTCCAGGAAGCCATTTCGTCCAATAGAGCCATATTGCGATAGTAGGTCGCGCCGAAGTCCAGACAAACGCTATTCTTGCTGTCTGCGCTTTCCGCGGCTTTGGCTTGCAGGTATCTGAACGTTAATGAAAGAGACAGATTTTTGGCTACATTTCTGAAATAAGCAGCTTCTAAGTCCCATACGTGAGGGCGGTAATCGAGCACCTTGGGATCTTTGAAATGCCGGAAACCTACAGCAAATCCATGTATGCCTTCCCTTCCGATCCGGTAGAAAAGAGAGGCGCTATGTAGCGCATAATCTTGGTTGATCTTAGCGTATGAATAACTCGCACCCATCACTTCTTGTGAGAAAGCGATGGTAGAAGCATTATGAAAAATAGCTGTACTACCGTTATCGGTGGTAGCTAATCCTGTACCTGCCATACCTGCCGATTGGGCGTCTGGAGTAAGTTCCAGAAAATAGGCGCTTGCCATTTCTTGTGCTCCCAGCAAAGTGGGGAATAAGCACGAGGCGAGAAGGAAATGTTTTACTCGTTTCATAATCAGTTATTTTTAGAGTGAGACATCCGGACAACACGTATGCCTGTCCACGATTTATTGTTGTTTAGCATGTGATTGAGAGGTTCGTCGCTGACAACTACTTTTCCCAATGTAGAAGAAGCGTGCAGCAGGTGCAGTTTTCCCTCTTTATATTCTGCTATTCCCACATGAGCAATGTCCAGTCCGGGCATCTTCGTTGTAATAGCAATAATGTCTCCATTCATGATCCAGGGCAATCCGGCTTCCGGCAGTTCGCTTTTCGGCAACCAATGTACGACTTTTCCGGAGATTGCTTTTTCATATTCGGCCATTTGTCGTACATTTTCCGGCGAATCAGCCAATTTTTTATATTGCTTGGGATGGGTAGACATATACGAAAGAGAGATTTTCTGGGTATGCGCACTGTTTTTGGCAGTAATATCGGTGAGGAATCCGTGGCGGATTCCGTTCTCTATCCATTCGGAAGTATAATGCAACCGGGAAGGATAACCGTTGATGATGCCGTCCCGATAACGTATTTTTTGCAGATTGTCGGCAAAGGAAGAGCCGAGTGCCTGTGCCAACGTGTATTCTACGAAAGTGAGGCAATCTACGGCATCAGTCCGGATCACTAATGATTCTTCTCCGTCTTGATCTAATGTGTTAGCCACGTATTTAGTTCCCAGGTAAGATTTCCCGATTCGTAACATGGGTTCGGGGTTTTCCGGGAATACAACGCCGTCGCGCAACCATTTCTCCAATTCCTGTGTCCATTGTTGCTTATATTTAAAATGATCCTGAAATCCCCAGCCATGTCCTCCGGTAGGATAAACATGGAGAGTTGCCGGAACCTTGTTTTTCTGTAAAGCAAGGTAATAGTTTACTCCGTGGTAAGGTGCTACGGAAGGGTCATCGGAGGTAAGAGCGATAAATGCTTGTGGAGTATCGGGCGTTACTTGCAATTCGGCGGAAAACTTCTGTATCTGTTCCATTGTGGGATTTTTGCCGAGCAATGCAGTTCTTGTATTTCCACGGGTGACTTGCATCATCGTAACTACCGGATAAAGTAATATCTGAAAGTCCGGACGTGTTTCCGAATTGTAGTGAGTGGCAAGTGTAGCAGTTAAATGCCCTCCCGCAGAGGCTCCCATTAATCCTACCTTGTAAGGATTGACATTCCATTCTTTGGCATGTTGGCGTACCATGCGAATGGCTTGTTCGGCGTCTGATACGGGGACTTCCCAATGTCCGTTCGGCATCCGGTATTTTAATACCATATAGGTAATACCTTGTCCGCAGAACCAAGGGGCCATATCATACCCCTCTCCATCCATACCCAATCCACGATACCCGCCTCCGGGACACATGATAATAGCCATTCCATTCGGCTTTTCCGGATGGTAGACCGTCAGGGTGGGTTGTGTGACATTCGTGACAAAATGAGGGCGCGTTTCCTGCTCTTCTCCGGTTAGTCCGCTGGAGTTGGGAGCACCGTCGGGCCACAAAGGTAGCTCGACGGGCTGCTGCGCAAATGATATGGCAGTTACAAGCGATACTATAATGGATAATAGTCTCCTCATAATTATTTATTTAACTTTCATTGAAGCCTTTATAAAGTAAAGAATCAATAAGGCATACGCTCCTAATGCCAACACTTCTGACCAAGTATTGTTCAACCATGTTTCATTAACCAGGTTGATTCCACCAAAGCGCATTGCGGCACTGATTACTCCCATCAATGCACCTCCGGCAATGAAACCGGATGCCAGTAAGGTTCCTTTTTCACCTCTTTCCGTATTCAGAGATGCATCTTTGCTACGAGTTGTAACAAACCAATTCACTGCTCCACCCACTACCAGCGGCACATTCAGTTCCAATGGAATAAACATACCCAATGCGAAAGCTAATGCAGGAATTTTACAAAGAGTCAGAATAATTGCTAAGACAGCACCAATGCCATATAACAACCAGGGTGCACCTACACCACTCATCAGTGGTTCGATAACGGCCGCCATCGCATTTGCTTGTGGAGCAGCCAGTGCGCCACTTGTAAATCCGTATGTCTTATTCAGGATAATCATTACACCGCCTACTGTTGCAGCCGATACGATTGTTCCCAAGAACTTCCATGTTTCCTGTTTGGCAGGCGTACTTCCGAGCCAGTAACCAATTTTCAAATCGGTGATAAAACCTCCTGCCATCGACAGCGCGGTACATACTACGCCACCCATTACCAATGCGGCAACCATGCCCGAAGGACCTTTCAGTCCGACAGCTACCATCACTACGGAAGCCAATATCAGTGTCATCAATGTCATTCCCGAAACCGGATTAGTACCAACAATCGCAATGGCATTAGCTGCTACTGTGGTGAACAGGAAAGAGATCCCGGCAACCAGAACAATGGCTACCAATGTATGCAACAGATTCCCTTGCATGACATCAAGATAGAAGAATAATACGATTAATATCAGTGTGATGATGGAACCGATGGCGATAATTTTCATAGAAAGATCCCGTTGTGTGCGGATAATGCTTTTTTCTACATTCCCTTTACCGCCCATCTCTTTGGCTGCCAGCCCGACAGCGCTCTTGATGATGCTCCAGGAACGGATAATACCGATCACACCTGCCATAGCGATACCGCCGATACCGATGCTCTTGGCATAATATTTGAATATTTCTTCCGGGCTCATCATACCTACGGTAGAGGTAACTTCCGGATTCCATGCATTCAGTACACTGTCACCCCAGATAGCAGACATTCCCGGAATGATAATCCACCACACAGCCAATGAACCGGCACAAATGATGGAAGCATATTTCAGTCCGACGATATATCCCAAACCAAGCACAGCAGCACCGGTGTTTACCTTGAATACCAATTTTGCCTTTTCTGCCAGCATTTCTCCGGCACTGCAAACACGGGTAGTAAAATTCTCGTTCCACCATCCGAATGTCGCTACGATGAAGTCATATAATCCGCCGATCATACCTGCCATCAATAACGGTTTGGCCTGACTGCCGCCTTTTTCGCCGGAGATCAACACCTGTGTAGTGGCTGTTGCTTCCGGGAAAGGATATTTTCCATGCATGTCGCTGACGAAGTATTTACGGAAAGGAATCAGGAATAGAATACCCAATACGCCACCCAATAAAGAGCTGATGAATACCTGCATGAAGGTAACCGTCATCTCGGGATATTTAGCTTGGAGAATATAAAGAGCGGGGAGGGTGAAGATCGCTCCGGCAACGATTACTCCGGAACAAGCTCCGATAGACTGGATAATCACGTTTTCTCCCAACGCATTTTTTCTTTTGGCAGCTCCGGAAACTCCTACGGCAATGATCGCAATCGGAATAGCTGCTTCAAATACCTGTCCGACCTTCAACCCCAGATAGGCAGCGGCGGCCGAAAAAAGGATTGCCATGGCAATACCCCATGCTACTGACCAGATATTAACTTCCGGATAATTTTTAGAGGGACCCATCAACGGGTTGTACACTTCCCCGGGTTTCAACTCTCTGAACGCATTCTCGGGTAACCCGGTGAATTTGTCTTCTTCTTGTTTCATAGTTTTTATAATTTGCTAATGTGTTAATTTACATTTCCGTCCTCAAAGTAAACAAAAAAAAAGGAGAACCGAAAGATTCTCCTTTATGTAATAGTCTATTTTTTCCTACTTTGCATCTTTTGCTGTCATATCGCCTTCGATATACAATCTTACCATCTCTGTTTTGGCGTTGGTACGCAAGGTGATTGATTTTTTGAAATGTCCCGGATATTTGCCTGTTCCGTTATAAGTCACCTTGATTGTTCCCTTTTTGCCCGGCATGATGGGTTCCTTTGTATATTCGGGTACTGTACATCCGCAAGAGGCTACAGCCTGATGGATCACCAGCGGGGCATCGCCGATATTAGTAAAGGTAAATGTGCAACTGACAACCGGGCTGTTTTCAGAAAACTTACCGAAATCGTGAGTTGTTTTGTCAAACTTGATATCTGCATTTGTTTGTGCAAATGCAAAGCTTACGCCCATTACTAACAGGGTCATTAAAAAAAGTATCTTTTTCATTTTTCCTTCTCTTTTTGATTACAAACGACAAAGATAATGCTTTTCCCCTAAAATATACTTAATGGAGTGCGAAATAGTATTAAACGATTCTCTTTTGCTATTTTGAGAGCTGGAATCCGAGCATCATTCCATCGTAATTTTCGGCCAGTGAACTAACTGTTTTCAGTGCGGTACTGCTACTTTTGCTACCGATGAAAGCCATTAATTTCAACAGTTTGTCCGAGTTGAACAGTAACTCCAGTGAGCTGGAACTGCAATTTACTTTAGCGTGCAGATTCAGAAGTTTCAAATACTTCAAATCAACTTGTTTGGTTGAAGCATTGTAGGAGTAAGTGCCTTTCAATGTTTTCTTGCCCACCGTGCTGGTGAAAGTACTGTCGGCATTGAAAGTGAAACTCATCTGGCCGTCTTTAATACCTATTTTGCTTAATTGTTCGTTCAGCTTATTTTCAGCCATAGTGGCTGCGGCAGCTCCGCCTGCTTTCATTAGTAAGTTATCCGATTCGAACTCTACCGCCGAACCTTTGTAGCTCCATGTTCCGGTCATGTCGATAGATTCGGTGGTTCCGGTGATGGCATTTACTACTTTTGAAATGTTGTCCTTATTTAATAAGTCGGACCATGATTGCGCCTGGCTGTTAGTTGCCATTAGCATAAATACTGCCATAAAGGCAATAGGTAAAAAACTCTTTTTCATTTTCATTCTTCTTTCATTTAACATTGAGATCCTTGTTTATGTTTTCTATGTAGTTGAGTATATCAACACGTCCTGTGCGGTCTTCCGAGGAAGATACGAAGTGAGGAGGGAGCTCTTCCCATTGTTTGCCCAACTCACGTAAATAGGCATTGATATTCATTTTTAAACGTCCACCTTTTAGCTTGTCGGCTTTGGTAAAGATGATAGAGAAGGGGATACCGTTCTCGCCCAGCCATTCCATAAACTCGAGGTCTATTTTTTGAGGTTCCAGCCGGCTGTCTATCAGGACAAAGAGGTTGGTCATTTGTTCCCGTTCCAAGATATAATCTTCGATTATGGTGCGTATCTGGTCTTTCCCTTTTTGTCCGCGTCGGGCATAGCCATATCCCGGAAGGTCGACGAGATACCAATTCTTATTGATAAGGAAGTGGTTGATTAACATCGTTTTTCCCGGAGTAGAAGAGGTCATGGCCAGACCTTTACGGCTGGTCAACATATTGATAAGACTCGATTTTCCCACATTCGAACGGCCTATAAAGGCATATTCCGGGAAAATGCCGGCCGGGCATTTCTTCACGTCCGTATTGCTAATCACAAATTCAGCACTTGTTATTTCCATTTTCTTGTCATTTATTTCTTTGTAACATCGTTTTTCCCTTTTTTAGACATACAGATTAACCCCGCAAAGGTAAGCGTTCCATTTAACATTAGCAATTCATAACCGAATTTATATCCGGTTTCTTTTCCAATCCACCAGTCGGCAAGATAGCAGAGCAGTGGTGAAAGGATGGCTATGAGAGGAACCCACCGGTCGTTCGTTTGCCTACGTGTAAAAAGTCCGAAAGCAAACATTCCGAGCAGGGGGCCGTATGTGTAGGAGGCGATGATATATATGGCGTCAATAACGCTCTTATTATTGAGTATTTCTACCAGGCAGATGAAGAATGCCAATAAGACTGATAACGATAAATGCACTTTATCTCTTTTGCGACGTGCCGTTTCTTCTGTGTCTTTTTCCGTATTTAGCAGATCTACGCATACACTGGTTGTCATGGCTGTCAGGGCGGAATCCGAGTTGCTGAAAGCTGCTGCGATAATACCGATTGTAAAAAGTACCAATACGGATTGTCCCAGATAACCTTGGGCTGCAAACATGGGCAGTATATCATCATTCATGGCTGGCAGTTCAAGTTGCATTTGTCCCGCTAGCGCTATCAATAGAATTCCCAAGCATAGAAAAAGGAAATTTAGCGGAATGAATGAGAAACCGTAGCAGTACATGTTTTTTTGTGCTTCCCGGAGGTTCCGGCAAGAAAGATTCTTTTGCATCATATCCTGATCCAAACCGGTCATTACGATGACGATGAAGATACCGCTAAAGAATTGTTTGAAGAAGTTTTGTCGGGATACCCAGTCGTCAAATACAAAAATACGGCTGTGTTCACTGTTTTGGATTGTTTGCACAATGCCGCTGAAGTTAAGGTCTAATCTTTGGAACGTAAAATAGATGATAAAAACCAGAGCGGCAATCAGGCAAAATGTTTGTAAGGTATCTGTCCACACGATGGTCTTTATTCCGCTTTTATGAGTATATATCCATACCAATGCAACCGAACCGACAGCAATCAGCCAAAAGGGAACGTGCATTTCCTGAAATACATACGTATGGAGAATGAGGCATACCAGATAAAGTTTGGCTGCGGTTCCCAACATGCGTGACAGCAGAAAGAAAAAGGAGCCGGTACGATAGGCACGCATCCCGATGCGGGTGCCGAGGTATCCGTAGATACTTGTCAGATTCAACTTATAATATAAAGGAAGTAAGATATGGGCTACGGCCATGTATCCGAAGAAAAATCCGAGTACCGTTTGCATATAGGTCATATCCATTCCGCGCACCATTCCCGGTACAGAGACGAAAGTGACTCCGGAGATAGAGGCGCCAATCATTCCAAAAGAGACTATGTACCAAGGTGATTGGTTCTCTCCCTTGAAGAACGCTGCATTCGATCCTCCCTTACGTCCGGTGATACGGGCTATTAGTAATAATACCGCGAAGTAGCAAAGAATAGTGACAAGTATCATCATAACAGATGCAAAGGTAGCAATTTTTGTAGGTATTAAAAACAATAATCTGTATCTTTGCAAGGTTTTATCGATAGAACAGCAAATATTATCTATGAACCAACAATATCCTTCTATACTGCTTGAAAAGGCAGTCGGCGAATTTTCCAAACTTCCGGGTATCGGGCGTAAGACGGCTATGAGGCTTGTTCTGCATCTGCTCCGTCAGGATACGGCTACGGTGGAAGCTTTCGGAAATTCTATCATAACGTTGAAACGTGAGGTGAAATACTGCAAAGTGTGTCATAATATATCCGATACTGAAACTTGCCAGATTTGTGCTAATCCGCAACGGGATGCTTCCACTGTCTGTGTGGTGGAAAATATCCGTGATGTAATGGCGGTGGAAGCAACCCAGCAGTATCGCGGGCTTTATCACGTTTTGGGAGGAGTCATTTCTCCAATGGACGGAGTCGGACCGAGTGACCTTCAAATTGAAAGCCTGGTGCAGCGGGTGGCTGAAGGTGGAATCAAAGAAGTTATTTTGGCATTGAGCACCACGATGGAGGGCGATACTACCAACTTCTACATCTATCGCAAGCTGGATAAACTAGGGGTTAAACTAAGTGTGATAGCCCGTGGCATATCGGTTGGTGATGAACTTGAATATGCCGATGAAGTGACTTTAGGACGCAGCATTGTGAACCGGACGCTTTTTACCGGAACTGTATAATCATTATTAATCATTTAAGAACGAACATGGAAGAACAGATAAAACGAGCTGTCAGAAATTTGAATATCAGTTATGTTTTCTTTTGGGTGCTCCCGGCATTTTTGCTTGGGGCAGGAGAGTTTGAACTCTTTCCCGTAGGAGGTTTGGTAGATAACGCACCGGCTATCTACTATTTTGAGACGGTCGGCATTTTGCTTACTGCTTTGTGTGTGCCTCTTTCTCTCAAATTATTTAGCTTGGTGCTTAAGAAAAAGATAGATCACATGACTATCACGCTTGCCTTGAAGCGATATGTGCAATGGAACATTGTTCGCTTGGGAGTGCTTGAAGTAGCTATTGTGGTGAACCTTTTGTGTTACTACCTGACGTTGAGCAGTACGGGTAACCTCTGTATGCTGATTGGCCTCACGGCGTCACTTTTCTGCCTGCCCAGCGAGAAGAGATTGCGTAACGAACTTCACATTGCAAAAGAAGAAAAGCTATGAGACAGTCTTTCTTGATGAACGATCGTATCTATCTTCGTGCGGTAGAACCGGAAGATATGGATATAATGTATGAGATGGAAAATGATCCTTCGATGTGGGACATCAGTAACTTTACGGTTCCATACTCCCGTTACGTGTTGCGCCAATATATTGAAGGTTCGCAGTGTGATGTGTTTGCGGATAAGCAATTACGTTTGATGATGGTACGCAAATCCGACCAGTGTATCCTTGGTACGATTGATATTACGGATTTCGTTCCCCTTCATTCGCGGGGAGAAGTAGGAATTGCCGTGCATAAGGATTATCGTCAGCAAGGGTATGCCACCGACGCATTGAAGCTGCTTTGTGAATATGCTTTTGATTTTCTGTCTTTAAGTCAGCTTTATGCACATGTCACGACAGATAATGACGTTTGTGTAAAGCTGTTCACGTCTTGTGGCTTCGTTCAATGCGGATTATTGAAAAACTGGCTGAAAGTGGAGGGCTGCTACAAAGATGCATTGCTCCTCCAATGTTTGAATCCTAAGAAATAAAATATTAGTTGAGAGTAGGCACTTGTGGGAAGCGTGACCACGTTTCGTACTTGCTGCCTAGTTTCTCTAAAGCAGTCCGCCACATATCCTTGATATTGTTTTTCATCAGATATGATTTTTCTTCTTCAGACACCAGCCATGTGTTTTCTCTGATTTCGTTATTTAACTGTTCGCTGTCCCATCCGGAATACCCCAGGAAGAAACGGATACATTCGCTGATTTTATTTCCTTGTAATATATATTTCTTTATTTCATCAAAATCTCCATTCAGATAAAGTCCTTTGCTGATAGAGATAGAGCCGGGGATGTCTGATAGTGTATGGAGGTAAAATAAAGTATCAGTGGCAATCGGTCCACCTTTGTATAGAGGAATCTCGTCCAGATATTTAAATTCCATGATGATATCGTTCAGGAATAATGGCAGTTGTTTGTTGATAACCAATCCCATACTTCCTTCGTCCGTATGATCGACCAGTAAAATTACGGATCTGCCAAACGTTGCGTCACGCAGAAAAGGTTCAGATATTAAAATCCTTCCTCTTGATGGTAACACATTATTCGATTGAATCTTAAATATGTCAGAGTCGATATTCATGCCACTAATGTAAGAAAAAAAACGGAATAACAATCGTTATTTCCGTTTTTTTTCATTTAAAGAATGGCTTTTATGAATATCTTATGTCAGATAATCAGGCTATCGGATGATTTTCAGCAAATAGTTTCATTCTTTCGTCCAGTTGCGCATACTGATGGTCTTTAATAAAAGAGGTACACGCGCGTAATCCTTCCTGATGGCTTCCTGTTGTAACCAAAGAGATAGCGCTTACTCCGTAGTACATCAGTTCTTTGGCCAGTTCGCCGCTGGTCATTCCCGGGTATCCGATGGTGAAATAGAATCCGTCCGCAATCGGGTCGCCCAAGTCGTTGTCATATACCAGGTGGAAACCGTGACGGAGGAAGATTTCTTTCAATTTTTGTGCTCTCTCACCATAGATCTTCACTTCGTTGAGGAAGTTATATTGTCCTTCGTTGGCAGCTTTCAGCATGGCAGCCATGGCGAATTGTGCGGAATGACTCGTTCCTGATGAAAGTGCATAAAGTACGCGATGGATGAAAACAGTTCCAAAGGTACCGCCGCCATATCGTTTGGTCAGTCCCGGATAGCTTCGGTGGTATAATTTATCAGAGATACAGCTTACGCCAATACGCTGTCCGGCGTAGCTGAATGCTTTCGAACCGGAAATCAACAATACATAATTATCTGTATAATGGGCTACTGATGGCTGGAAAGGAGGTTGGTATGGTTTGCTCAAATCCTGCCGGAAGTCCATGGCGAAATAAGCCAAGTCTTCCAAAACAATCACATCATACTGCGTTGCCAATTCACCGATAATCTGCAATTCTTCCTCTTTCAGGCAAATCCAGCTGGGGTTATTGGGATTCGAATAAATGATAGCTGATATATTTCCTTTTTTCAGATAGCTTTCCAGTTTCTCTTTCAGTTTGTCTCCGCGGTAGTCATATACATCAAACGTTTCGAACTTTTGTCCCATCACTACCAACTGCTGTTTCTGTACCGGAAATCCGGGATCGATGAATAAAATCGTATCTTTCTTTTCGTCGCATTGGCTGCAAGTGAGGAATGAAGCGAATGTTCCTTGCATAGAGCCGGTGACAGGTACACAGCCCTCCGGATTTAAATCCACGTTGATAAATGCTTTGATAAAGTTGGACGCCTCTTTTTTCAGTTCCGGCAATCCGTTAATATCGGGGTATAGGCTGGCAATGCCATTTTGTAACGCTTCAATCTCTGCTTTCACACCTACTGCGGAAGGAGGGAGCCCCGGAACGCCCATTTCCATTTTGATAAATTCAACTCCCGATGCAGCTTCTGCTTTCGAAGCAATAGCTTTCACTTCCCGAATGGTAGCTTTTGAAAAATCGACAATTTGAAACTCATTTATAGTTTCATCAATCAGATGTCGTTCAATTGGTGTATTTTTCATTCTATTTTCTATTTTATTAGTAGCTGCAAATGTACACGATAATTCTTAATAAATCCACTTTTTCAGAAAAAAGATACTGAAGCTATTGCAGGTTTCAAAAAAATATCTACCTTTGCATCCGCAATCGAGAGAGATGCTTTAGTGAATATTTTGGTGCGTTAGTTCAGTTGGTTAGAATACATGCCTGTCACGCATGGGGTCACGGGTTCGAGTCCCGTACGCACCGCACTTCCCAAACAAAAAATCCTCTGGTTTCTAGTAAATTAGAGGATTTTTTATTTGGAAGATAGCGATTAATCGCTATCTGTTTTTTCCATCATATCCCCATTTTATATAGATAGCTCCCCAGGCAAATCCTGCTCCGAATGCAGTGAGAATTAGGTTATCTCCTTTTTTGAATTTATCTTCAAAATCCCAAAGGCAGAGTGGGAGAGTGCCTGCACTGGTATTGCCGTATCGTTCAATATTAACCATGACCTTTTCGGCGGGAACTTCCAAACGTTGTGTTACAGCAGTGATAATGCGTTGATTAGCTTGATGGGGAATCACCCAGTCGATATTGTCTTTGCTTAGATGGTTTCTTGCAATAATAGATTCACAGGCATCTGCCATGTTAGATACCGCATATTTGAATACAGTACGTCCTTCCTGGTAGATGTAGTGCATTTGATTATCCAATGAATAATAAGAAGGGGTGCATACGGAACCACCGGCTTTAATATGTAAAAAAGGTAATCCTTTACCATCTGTCCTTAACACAGCATCCATAATACCCAAATCTTCAGTAGTAGGTTCAAGCATGACGGCTGCTCCGCCATCGCCGAAAATAGGACAAGTTGCCCGATCGGTATAGTTTATTATTGACGACATCTTTTCAGCACCTACCACCACCACTTTCTTGTAATTTCCGGAACGGATAAAGTTAGCTCCTGTTTCCAATGCATATAAAAAACCACTGCAAACGGCCTGTATGTCGAAAGCAAAAGCTCTTTTCAGTTCCAGTCTCTCACATAAAATAGAAGCAGTGGAAGGAAAGCGGTAATCAGGAGTTGTTGTAGCTACAATTACCAGATCAATATCATCCGGATTTGTATGGGTGCGTTTTATCAGTTGTTTGACAGCTTTACGAGCTATGTAAGAAGTTCCTAGTCCTTCATCTTTCAGAATACGCCTTTCCTTAATACCAATACGCCCCATAATCCATTCATCGGTGGTATCTACCATTTTTGAAATCTCATCATTGGTCAAGATATAATCGGGTACATATCCTCCGACTCCTGTAATTACTGCGTTTATATTTTCCATTTGTTTTATCTAGTTTGGTAAATTGAATAAGGAGGTTGATCCAATAATAAAAATGCGGGCGCAAATATATGGAAAAGAGACTGAAATCCAATATTAGTTTGTGAAACTGTAGCCTTTTTAATTAATAAAAAGGAATATTTGACCAAATTTTGTCTGACTTTTTAATAGACGATTTTTGTTTAAGGTGACAGACTGTCGTAAATACTTGATTGATACAGCATCATGAGTGCTATTCCAATATTGGTAACCAAGAAGTTTGCGAGCAACTTGTTTTGGCATAAAGATGGGCATATCGGTTATTCAATTTGTACCTGTCAGTAATGCATGATAATAGTCAGTTATTCATTGAAAAAGTATTGCATATGTGAAAATATTTTGTTAATTTTGTAGATATAAATCAAAGCTTATTTATCATGAAAGAATTCACAATACGTGCGTATGGCCGTATGGAACTTGCCTCACTTTATTCTCCCGAACTAACCGACATCGCTGCTTATCGAAAAATGAAGAAATGGATCCTGTTATGTCCGGGACTTCTACAACGCCTGTATGACCTGGGTTATCAGCCCAACTGCCGTTCTTTCACACCTTTGGAGGTAAGAGTGATTATAGACGCATTGGGAGAACCATAAGACACGGGATAAGATTGTTGAAACTTTAAAAAAAGAAGAGATCGTAAAGCATTGCTTTTCATAACCTAAAGCATCGCTTTACGACCTCTAAAGCTAAGCTTTAGCTCTTGTAAAACACTGTCTTATTATACCGTTCAGGTAGTTGTATTCTTCTTCATCCAATCTATTCCGGGTACGTAATCCTCCAGTTTCGTCATACTCGGATCATGTCTGAAATAAAGCTCACCAGTCATTCCGTTGCGGTGTTTCACAATACCCATCACACCCAATCCATCTGTAGAGTAGGTGCTTTTGCGGTCTGTCGCACGTCCGGAGAGAGCAGGGCGGGAAAGCATCAGTACTAAATCAGCATCTTGTTCGATAGCCCCACTTTCGCGAAGGTCACTCAAACTGGGACGGTTGTCGGGATGCCCCTCTACATTACGATTTAATTGACTGAGTAGTATCACAGGGATATGCAATTCTTTTGCCATCATCTTGGCTTTGCGGCTAGCTTGGGCTACTTCCTGCTCTCGGTTGCGGTTGTGTTGGTCTGTTTTCATGTCACACAGTTGCAGGTAGTCGATGATGACACCGTCACATTTTCCTTTACTTTGTAGCAGTTTAGCAGAAGAACGAACGTAATCCATACTCACCGACGGATTATCATCGATATGAATAGGTAGATGAGACAACTCTGTTGATGCCTCGTGTATTTGCCGTAATTCGCTGGGAGTTAATTGTCCGCTGAGGAGATGATCGGGGTTAACTCCCGTAGTGGCAGCCAGTAGCCAGCGGTCTCCCAAACGTTCACCTTGCATTTCAAGACTATATACAGCAATGTGATATCCCGCCGAAGCAGCGGTGCGTGCCAAATGTAGGGCGAATGCCGTTTTCCCTACTGCAGGACGGGCAGCTATAACAATCATGTCACCTGCTTGCCAGCCGCATGTCAGGCGGTCAAGATCAGTAAATCCGGTTGGCAACCCTGTGACACCATTCTTGTTGGAGGCTGTACGGACTTCTATTAGTTTAATGGTATCCTCCATAAGTTGCAGCATAGAACGAAGATGCTCGGTAGTACCACATTCCTTTTCCAAACGATCGAGGAGGGAATGGGCGTCTGCCAAGGTATCGTCTATATCAGTCGTTTCGTCGGCAGCCAGTGCCAGCAGTTTGTGAGATCCTAAAATCGTTTCACGACGGATATATTTCTGTTTGAGAATCCGGGCATGATATTCTAGGTGAGCACTCGACACTACGCGTGAACTGATACGCACCAGTGTATAAAGCCCTCCTATAAATTCGAGCTTGCCATGCCGGGCAAGTTCTTCTTTTATGGTCATGATATCAATTACTTGCCCGGCATGGTACATACCCTGCAAGACAGCATAAATCTCACGGTTCGTTTCAGTGTAAAATACTTCCGGCCGTAATATGTCGGCAACCAGTGTAATAGCTTTGCTTTCCAGCAGGCAGGCGCCGAGCACGACTTCTTCGAGTTCGGCGTCCTGTGGGTTTGTTATCTCACTCATTTTCTTTTCTAATAGTCATATTCATTCATAAATGCCTTATTTGACAAATAGGAGGCAGCCTGCATACAGTACTTGATATCCGCCAGATTATCATAATATTCATCGATGTGACTAAGACTGAGACAACGTTCGTTGACAGATAACTTGTTCCATTCCCGACGAGCACGGCCGACATTGGTTTTAGGCTTCCGGGTAATATCATGATATTTTTCCCAAAACGCATCGAAGGTGATACCGTCAGCTTCGGCACGGACACTTTCCCGACGTTTCTGTCCGACCAACAGATCGTAGTCGGGTATGCGGATGTGAGTGATATATGGATTAGACAATCTTTCGATAATACCTTCATCGTACATTTTATTGAAGAAATACCGCGTGCGACTGCGTTTCCAACCGAATAATTCTGCCCAATGAACCATGGACATTACAGATTCACCCCGCCGGCATTGAAATGTGTACTGGTGGATGCGACATTCCACAGTACTATAATTGACATGCGTTAATACCAAAATAAACGCGTCGAAATATCCTGTTGCACCTTTAGTCACTTTTATTTGCTCCTCGAATAAGACTTTAGGGAAGAGGAGATATCCCTTTTTAAGCATTTCTGCTGTAGATTTAATCATACTTTATATTGTTTTAATTTGGTGCGAAGGTAGTCCGGTTGGTTGAGATGTACAATTTTACGGTTATGAACGGCTAAATATTTTAATATTGGCTCATGTGTCCAATACCCCTGATTATTACCTATATTTTTGGACCTCTCTGTCTGCCTTCTTCTACTCTTGCTCAAACGCCCTGTTAAAAGGGGAGGCCGGCATGCCTATATTAGCACTTCGACCACCCCTTCATCCATTAATATATAAATGAAAAAAAGAATGTATTAAAATACATTATATCTTTTTCCCCATTTTCGGGACAGCAAGATATGAATTCTTTTTTATCATTTCGTATACTAATGCAGGCGTTCCCCAGAACCTTACAATAATCGCAATTTGCTGAGGAGTGAGCGTTGTGGTATGCCGGGTGAATCCCGCTTCCGTGAGTTGGTTCAGTAATACTGCATGTTCTTTGATGATCCGCCGGAACGCTTTCACCGCTGAACAATTATACTGATAGTTCGGAAAATAAGCTACTGCCACTTCGGACAGTGCATGGCAGCCATGAAGCAGCCAGTCAAAAGATTGATTATCCATTGTTTAAAATATTTAAATATTCCGCAAAAGTACGATTCGTTTCATTGGAAGGAAAAACCGATTTTATGATGCTGGTAATTTAAATGTGTTATAAGTATGAATATTTTTAAATAAAAATCTAATTATTTAAACAATCTTCTCTATATTTGCATGTGAGATTAGATTTTATATGGCATTTTCCCGGTTAATAATCAGTAAGGTCAAACCGTTTATATATAACTAAATTTTATAATGTCAAAAGGAATAGAGAACATAAAAGAACGTTTACAACGAAAGCGTGAACAGTACATTCGTCAGGAAGAGAAAATAGAACAAATGAAATGTACAATGCAAAACACTAGCGAGGAAATAGAGCAGCTGGAATATGTTCTTAGTGAAATGGAACACATATCGGATACGCATCGTGAGCCACGAGTGATTCCCAATGACAAAGTGGGAGACGTGTTTGCATATCTCTGTCGGGTGTTTGAGTTTTTACAGCACCGCTTAAAGCTGCATTTTAAATATAAACTGGCATGTGAAGTCATCTTTGCCCGTTATCAATTTCAAAGCCGGTCGCATACTCCCGGGCGGGAATATCTAAGCTTTGCCACCATACTGACTTACTTTAAACGTGAGAGAGGAATGACGGACGGGTGATTTCAAAAATATCGAAATATAGAGATAATAACATGAAAAACAAATGTTTTAGGAACAGAAATGACGAATTTGATATTTTTTCCTTATTTTTGTGTGTCCATTTTTGAATGATATGATACAGATAATACGATTAAAAGGAAAAGACAAACATTTATATCGGCTTGTGGCGCCGATGGTGATGGATCCCGAAGTGATACGCGCAAACAATAATTACCCTTTCAAGACGGGCGAAGAGTATGTGTGGTTTATTGCGATTGAAGATAAAGAAGTGGTGGGCTTCGTGCCGGTGGAACAGAAAAGCCGGAAGAAAGCTGTAATCAATAATTATTATGTAAAGGCAGAAGACGCCGGACGGGAGGAAATCCTGTCGCATTTGTTGCCTGCCGTTATTGCGGAATTCGGGCCTGAGAGTTGGTTGCTCAATTCGGTCACACTGGTACAAGATAAAGAAACATTTGAAAAGTTTGAATTTGTATCGATGGACAAGAAATGGACACGGTATGTAAAAATGTATAGATAACTTATGGCGAAAAAGAAAATAGCAGGCACAAAGAATGTATATGAATTAGCACAAGAACGACTAAAAGTTATATTTAATGAATTTGATAATATATATGTGTCATTCTCCGGAGGTAAAGACAGCGGGGTACTGCTGAATATGTGTATCGATTATATCCGGAAGAATAACCTGAAGGTACGTTTGGGAGTTTTTCACATGGATTATGAAATCCAGTATAAAATGACCATCGACTATGTGGACCGGATGTTGGAAGCTAACAAGGATATTCTGGATGTGTACCGGGTATGTATTCCTTTCCGTGTGGCTACCTGTACCTCGATGTATCAATCCTTTTGGCGTCCCTGGGAAGATAATAAAAAGAATATATGGGTTCGTTCCATGCCTAAAAAGGCAATGACCAAAGATGATTTTCCTTTTTATAATACAACCATGTGGGATTATGAATTCCAGATGCGTTTTGCGCAATGGATACACAACAAAAATGACGCAGTGCGCACTTGTTGTCTGATCGGAATCCGTACACAGGAGAGTTTCAACCGGTGGAGATGTATCTATATGAGCCGTAAATTCCAGATGTATCATAAATACAAATGGACTTCAAAAGTAGGGAATGATATTTATAATGCCTATCCTATATTCGACTGGAAGACAACGGATGTATGGACGGCCAATGGAAAATTCCAGTGGGATTATAATACTTTATATGACCTTTACTATCGTGCCGGAGTCAATTTGGAGCGTCAGCGTGTAGCAAGTCCTTTTATTAACGAAGCGCAAGAGAGTCTGCAACTTTATCGGGTGCTAGATCCCAATACCTGGGGCAAAATGGTCGGAAGGGTGAACGGTGTGAACTTTACCGGTATGTATGGCGGTACTCATGCGATGGGATGGCAGTCGGTGAAACTTCCTGAAGGATATACATGGCGAGAGTTTATGTATTTCTTGTTGTCCACTTTGCCGGAACGGGCGAGGAAAAACTATCTTCGTAAACTTTCAGTGAGCGTGAATTTCTGGCGGACAAAAGGTGGATGTCTAAGTGATGCTACCATCCGAAAGTTGATTGATGCGAAAGTACCGATTATCGTTATGGACAACAGTAACTACAAAACGTTGAAAAAACCGGTACGTATGGAATATCAGGATGATATCGACATTCCGGAATTCAAAGAAATACCCACGTATAAGCGAATGTGTGTTTGTATTCTTAAAAATGACCATGCCTGCAAATATATGGGATTCTCACCTACGAAGGAGGAGATGAGTAAGAGGAGTCAAATTATGGAACAATATAGAATCATAGTATCATGAGTGTAGATAAAAGCCCTGTTTACGAGGTAAAAGCGGTACCCGTAGAAAAAGTATATGCGAACGATTATAATCCGAATGTCGTTGCACCGCCTGAAATGAAGTTGCTGGAACTTTCTATTTGGGAAGATGGCTTTACAATGCCATGTGTATGTTACTACAATAAAGATGAAGACCATTATATACTGGTGGACGGCTACCATCGCTATACGGTATTGAAAACTTCCCAACGAATCTATAAGCGTGAAAACGGCTTATTGCCGATTGTGGTGATAGACAAAGACCTGTCTAACCGTATGAGTTCGACCATCCGGCACAACCGTGCGCGTGGAATGCATAACATTGAATTGATGTGCAACATTGTTGCGGAACTTGACAAGGCAGGTATGTCCGATCAATGGATAATGAAAAATATTGGTATGGATCGTGATGAATTGTTGCGTCTGAAACAAATTTCAGGACTTGCCGATCTGTTTGCTAATCGCGAATTCAGTATTCCTGATGAGGTGGCACCTACGGAAACAGAGCGTAAAACCTTATAATTTGATAACTATATATACATATAGAAATTGAACTTTTTGTCATTTAGGCACAAATTATACAAGTTATTGGGCTATTTTGTTGTATAAAATAGCTATGTCTTTTGTCTAATTTGTGCCTAAGTTGTGTCTAAATGACACAGAAAACCATAACTTCCCTCCATTGTCCAAGTTTTTATGAGAGAAACTTGGGATTTTTTTAATGTTCGCATATCGAAAGAAATGAGGATATTAAATATTTTTGTTGTGAATTTCGCAACCCTCTTGTTCGCTACCTGCATAATTAGCCCCTTTATTCTAAGTTGATTCTCTGTAACAGAAATGAATACAATTTTGTATCTCCTTTAATATTCCGAAATTTGCAATATGAGATTTGGACAAAAATATTGTCCAGAGAGAAAAGCAAAAAGAGAAATAAGAGAGATATACAAGAAGTAGAAGAAAGTATATTGGAGAATTAATGAGAGAAATAACAAAACTTACAATCAGTATTTTATATTTGATTTTTTTATTATCTGTGATGTGTGTGCAGGGGTCGAATGTGACCGGCACTCTCTTTCAATTAACATCGAAGGTGACAACTTGTGCGGATATATATGCCAGGTTGTTGACTAAGCCGTTGAGCAATCCTTTGCTTGGCTCTCTGTCTTATTAGTGACACTCAAGAAACTATCCCCATGAATTTATAACATTAAAAACAGGAAATTTGGAAAAAGAAGTTCATATTAGACAAAGGGAAGCTGTTCCTGCTACGGGAAGTACACTTCAGCTCATGCCTACTGGAAATTCAAATTCGGAGGTGTATGAAATCGATTATTTCTGCCTTACGGGCGAAGTGGATGAAAGTGCTAAAAATTGGATTCGTCTGTATTCTTCCGTAATGCCGGAGGGACATACAGGAGAAGAACGCATTATCGTTGAAGACGGTAAGATCTATATTAAGGTATTGCCCAATGTAGAGGCGGATTCCAGAAACGGAATCGTACATCTCACAACAATGGTGTCTTCCGTTAAAACGGGCATCAGTAATGTGCAACGCATAAAAATAGATGTTACTCAATTGGGGCAATAAACAACAGTAAATGTGATATAAATGAAGAAAGTTGCTATACTCATATTATTCATGCTCGGATGTGCCATTTCCGAGGGTCATGCCCAGAAGGTTGCGCTGAAAAGCAATCTGCTGTATGACGCTACTACTACCATGAATCTGGGACTGGAGATCGGACTGGCGCGTAAATGGACGCTGGATATTCCGGTCAATTATAATCCGTGGAAACTTTCCGACGGCAAACGCCTCCGTCATTTGGGGGTACAACCCGAAATCCGTTACTGGTTTTGTGAGAGTTTTCGCCGTATGTTTGTCGGAATGCATGGACATTATGCCGATTTCAATGTAGGGGGATGGCCCGACTGGTCTTTTATCAGTGACAATATGCAGCATACGCGTTATCAGGGATATCTTTATGGTGGTGGCTTTTCCGTAGGATATTCGTGGATTCTGAAAAAACGCTGGAGTATAGAAACATCTGTCGGAGTGGGATATGCGCACATTGTATATGACAAGTATCCTTGCGCTACTTGTGGTACGAGACTAAAGGAAAGCAGCAAAAACTATTTCGGGCCTACTAAAGCAAGTGTGTCACTTATTTATGTAATTAAATAATGAGGAGTATGATAATAAGAAAAATAGGTTTCCTTGTGTGTATGTTGGTGGTTTGCAGCCTGAATATAAACACAGCTATGGCTCAATCCCGCTCTTACGAAGGTGGCATTACTGTGAATCCGGTGCGGTTGGAACAGAAAGGTGATTTTATTCATGTCGATATAGATTTTGTTTTGAATAATGTGAAAGTGAAATCTGCCCGGGGAATGGATTTTATTCCGCGGCTGGTGACTCCCGGACGTACTCAGAATCTTCCGAAAGTTTCTATTAAAGGTCGTGACGAGTATCTGGCGTATGAGCGTGAGCTTGCGTTGATGAATGCCAAAGAGAAAAGAAACTACGAGAAGCCATATATAGTGGAAAAAGCTGGAAAACTAAGAAATGATACGATTCGGTATCAATATCTGGTTCCGTTCGAATCATGGATGAAGGATGCGCGCTTGGACGTGCAGCGTGATGAATGTGGTTGCGGCGAAACGGCATTGATGAACATAGAGGAGTTTGGCAAAGTGACGTTGGAACGTGTATGGACGCCTTACGTAGTGGTTCCTCAGTTTGCTTATCTGCAACCGAAAGCGGAAGAAATCAAACAACGGGATATTCAAGCAGAATGTTTTCTGGATTTCGAGGTGAATAAAGTCAATATTCGTCCCGAATACATGAATAATCCTCAGGAACTAGCTAAAATCCGCAAGATGATCGATGAGCTGAAGTCCGATCCGAATGTGAAAGTGAACCGTCTGGATATTATCGGTTATGCTTCTCCGGAAGGAACATTGGCAGCGAACAAACGTCTGTCTGAAGGGCGTGCTATGGCGCTTCGGGATTATCTGGCATACAGGTACGATTTTCCGAGAAACCAATACTACATTGTCTTTGGAGGTGAAAACTGGGACGGACTGGAGAAAGCGCTTGAAACAATCGAATTGGAATATAAAGACGAAGTGCTGGATATTATCAGGAACATACCTATTGAAAAAGGAAGAGAAACAAAACTGATGCAACTTCATGGAGGGACGCCTTACCGATACTTGTTGAAGTATATTTTCCCAAGTCTGCGTGTGGCTATCTGCAAAGTGAATTATGAAGTGAGGGATTTTAGTGTGGAGGAAGCGAAAGAGATTATCAAGACGCGTCCGCAGAATTTGAGCTTGAATGAAATGTTTCTGGTAGCTAATACCTATCCGACAGGCTCGCAAGAATTTATTGATGTGTTCGAAACGGCTGTCCGGATGTATCCACAGAGTGAGATTGCAAATATAAATGCTGCTACTGCCGCTTTATCACGCAATGATCTGGTTTCGGCCGAACGTTATCTGAGCATGGTGAATTCGAATAAGAATTTGCCGGAATATAATAATGCTATGGGAATATTAATGTTAATGAAGGGAGATTATGAATTATCGAAGAAGTATTTGAAGGTCGCAGAGCAGTCAGGTCTGGATGCAGCTAGGGGCAATCTGGAAGAATTAGTCAGGAAGAAGGCTAATGCTGCCGAAATGAGAAAAAATGGTAAGTAAAACTTACTAATTAAGTGGGAAATTATATATGTATTAATTCTAATAATTTTTTGTATTATGCTAAAGATTAAATCAATTTTAGTTTCGTTGCTGGCCGTTGTGGCATTGGCAAGTTGTTCAAATGAGAATCTGGAGGAAAATCCGGAGGTTGAAGGGGGAGCAGGTTATGATGTAGCTTACGTATCAATTAGTCTGACTAATCCAAAAGTGCCTGGTTCACGTGCTTCTGGTGAACAGCCGGCTTTGCCTGCAGAAAGCGCGATTAATGAGCTTTATGTGATTACGTTCGATGCGGGTAAGGTGGTGACTAAGGATGAAAAGGCAACTAAGTATGCCACGGTATTGGGATCAGGTTCTTTCGGAACAAATAGTGGAGTTACGACTCCGAATACTCCGGTTAAAGTGGATCCGAATACTAAGTATTTGCTTGTTATAGCCAATCCGGGTTACCAATTAAAGGATCGCTTGGATAACCTTTCAGAGGGTGCAACCTATGCTACCATCAATGCAATGGTTACAGTTCCTGAAAACAATACTAAGCCCAACAATGCTTATCTGGTAGAGGAGGTTGTACACTCCAATGGTTGTGCAATGATTAATGTCGGATTCTACGATGATTCCGATTCGGATCCATCCAATCATGCATGGAAAGATGAATGTCTGCTCGATGTATCGGACAAGATTGTTTTGGTCAGTGACTATAAATCGGAAGCGCAAGCTCAGAATGCAGCGAAAAGTAATCCGGCTACTCTTGAGATAGAACGCCTTGCTGCAAAGTTGGAAGTTATGATTGGCAGTCCATTAGCAGTTGGACCTTTTGAAGATGGAACAAATGCAAGTCTTGGACAATTTGATTTTGGAAACTGGACTATAGACTACTATAACTCTCTGTTCTATCCTTTTGCAAAGAAGACTACCACAGCGTCATCTCATACTACCGGATTCTACAAAAGTAACTTCTATACAGTTGACCCGAACTTTACGACTGCAGGTGGAACTGAATATCTTACAGGCATTGTTAAGAATACACTTGATGCTAACCGCGAACCTAAGGTAGAGTGGGTTGCTGAAAGTGCAGATGCGGGTGATAATTATAAATACTGTATCGAGAATACGATGGCTGAAGGATATCAGAAGTTCGGTGCGGCTACGCGTCTGGTACTTAAGGGACAGTATGCACCTTGGAAGTCCGGTGAATTTACTTTGGGAGATGACTGGTATCGTCTTCCTAACGGAACTAACTCTGTAAACTTCAAAAGTTTTGCTGACTTGCTGGCTGCTTATACACCTGCTAAAGCTAAACAAACAAACTCAGACCCTATGACCGCCCAGGAGAAACTCTTGGTTACAGCATGCGAACTGTTCTATACTCAGATACAATCTGAACTTACCACCAATGATCCGGGTAGTTTTGCTCTTCTTACACAGACTATTCTTGATGACAACAACATTAAGAATGGTGGTGAACTGTGTAAAAAAGAAGGTTGCATCTATTGGTATCCAAAGAGTCTCAACTATTACTACTATGAGATTCGTCATGACAATGCAGCCAACTCTTATATGGAGTATGGAAAATACGGTGTAGTACGTAATAACTATTATACGCTTACGCTGACAAAGGTAAATGGTAACGGTACACCGTGGTATCCTGGTGGTGGACCCGAAGATCCGGATGAAGAAGAAGATATCGATAAGAAAGGTGCTTATCTCCACTTTGAGATTAAAGTTGCTCCGTGGATATACTGGACTACAAATTTCGAAATCTAAATAAACTCTTTACTTTCAAAGAAAACAGGGCAGTGCGGACTGCCTGCCCTGTACTTTTTTTAATAGATATTCCGTGCGGAACAGGCCGCCGAAAAAAGTAAAAACAAGCCGGTGACAGGCTTCCCAAAAACAGCACTGAAATATACCGGCGCATCCGAGATGCAATGAAATGCAAAGCGCGCCCCTAAAAGAGGAAATAACCGGAGGTCACAAAATAGAGATCTCTGACAATATAAAATGGCAAACCGATAGGGTTGCCCCCTAAAAGAAAAAGATATGTTCGGAAAAACTAAATCGCTATTCCTTATCGTTGCTTCGATGCTATGTATGGCTTCGTGCGACAGTATACGCGAAGACCTTCCACGGTGCGAACTTTGGTTGGAATTTGTATTCGACTACAATATGGAATATGCGGATGCATTTAATCCGCAGGTTAAATCGGTGGATGTACTTGTGTTCGACAGCGATGATAAATTGCTTTTCACCAAAAGTGCCGAGGTTGCTGCGCTGGTTGGTGGAAACCGGATGTCGTTGACCGACGAGCTCGATTTCGGAAGTTATAAAGTACTGACCGTCGGAAGTCTGTCTGACAGATTCCGGCTTTCGGACAATGCAGGTAATAAACTGGCACCGGGAACTACCACCCTCCAACAGGTCATTGTATCCCTGAAGCGGGAGACGGATGTTGTTGATTTCGAGTTTCAGCATCTTTATTTCGGAGAGGTTGTGGAAGTAGACCACCTGCCATCCAGTACCGACCATAAAATTTATCCGGTGAACCTGATACGTGACACCAATCGGTTTAATCTCGCGTTAATGGGATATGAGGAAAATAAAGTGAATGGCACACAATATACATTTGAAATTCAGGCGCCGGAAAATGCAGCTTATTCCTGGGAAAACGAACCAGCAGGACAAGGGCCGGTTACTTATGTGCCTTACTATACAGGTCCGGGTGAAATATCCGACGTGGTTATGTCCGCACGCCTGAACACGATGCGTTTGTTCAACAGGAGCGGATGGGATTATAAATTTATTATAAGGGATGCGAATACCGAAGCGGAAGTCTGGAGCTACAATCTGATGACACTTTTGAGTATTGCACGGCCGGTTTCCCGTTACGACGGAACGGAACTTCCCTTTCAGGAATATCTTGACAGGCAGAGTGAATGGAACCTGATATTTACAGTTGTTGAAAAAACCGGAGGAGGATTCCTTCAAATTGGTATTGTCGTGGGGAACTGGATTCATTGGCTCCACGGGATGGAAGTTTAAGAATGAGAAAAAAACTATTACATATCATTTGTCTGGCATCCACCATCCTTTTGTTCTCATGTAGTAGAGAAGCTGATGTGGCTTATGAGTTGCCTGCCCATACTACTAGGGCGCAACTTAGCATCGACTTGGTGAACAATGGGGATGTGGAACAACAGGAGAAGATAAACTCCATGCGGTTTATCGTATTCGGCAGCACGCCCGGTGGCGTGAGGCTGGATGTGAATGAACACATCCTGTTGAGTACTCCGGAGACAGCTACTGATATAGATGCGCAACTTCTCGAAGTGACTTCCAGCAATGATATCCTGGTCGTAGTTATTGCCAACGAACCGCAGAGCCTCACAAGCAAACTTGACGGTATAGCCAATCTTTTGACGTTGCAGGAGATGATTTACGATATCTCCAGCATACTGAATAGTGACGGGCAGATTATTTCGGCAACCGGAATGCCTATGACAGGAGTGATCCGGGATATTTCCATAGCACCCGATGAAACCAAAACAGTACAAATGGTGATCGAACGTGCCGTAGCCAGAGTAGATGTCTTTATCGAAGCTATAGACGGCGGGGCGGTGACCGGATATACTGCCGGAAGCACCAGTGTCACCTTGCATAATTTCTCTCACGATAGCTATTTCGTGATGGGAAACGTGGATAACGGTACGCGTGATAACGCCGACTCTTCAAAAAACTACGGAAAAGTGAAGGAAGACGTGTCGGAAAGCAATTTGTTAACGCATAGCTGGACGGCTACGACTACAGAAACCTGGGCATATTCATCGGCTGCCGGAGCTGAAAACCGGAAGTTGCTTTGCTCGTTCTACACAGCCGAACGCCTATTCAAGTCGGATTATTCCGACCGACTGTCTATCAGTATGTCTAATGTCCCGAAAGGACCTTCGGACGTCACTGGAATAACCGAGAAAGTAATTGAAAGCGTAACAAAAGTTGACGACACAGGCAGTCCGACGGCGCAACCTTTTACGGAGATCCGTCGGAACAACGTGTATCAGGTAACGGCACGCGTCGGAAAAATAGGTATTCAGATACTGACGATAAGCGTGGAAGATTGGGGTGAAAGACAAGATATTGACTTGGATCTGGGTTTGTAATATCTTTCGTTGATTGTTTTTAATTTCGGAAAAGAAGTAAGATGATAAAGACTATTAATAATATTAGGATGATTATGGCAATGGCTGTCCTTTCGGCTGTCCTCTTTTCGTGTGTCAGAGAAGAGATGACGTGTGATAAGGAATTAATTGTTGTGCAACGTATCGGAGAAGGCGGCTATGTCTACACTCGTGGTGCGGCAATCTCTTCGAATACCGATCTGAAAGAAGAGACTTTCGGTCTTTACGGCTCACTGACTCCCAATGCTTCCGTTCCCCAACCATACTTCAATGCAAGTGCCACGGTTAACGCCGACCTGACAGCCATCATCTCGCCGTTGCAATATTGGCCCGGATTGTTGAATGCGAGCATGAAGTTCTTCTCCTGGTATCCGTACAGCGATGCGAATGCGCCTACTGCGAGTTTCACTGATCCCGGAGAAATGGTGCTGAATTATACAGCGAATGCATCCGCCACCAATCATGTCGATGTACTGGCGGCTATATCGGGTCCTGTATGGGTTGAGGGTGTGAATATACACTTCTACCACACATTGACCAAGGTTACCTTTACATTCAAGAAAGTAGCTCCTGTACCGGATGAGGTGATTATCGAGAAAATAGAATTCCAAAATGTGGGAAAAAGCGGTAAACTTGCCATGACTGAAATTCCGACTACCACGACGAAAAACGGCAAACCAAAGTTTGTCTGGAGCGATGTCGCCACCGGGAAGGTCGTTTCTACTCTCACCGATAACAAAACGGTGACCGAAGATGCCACCTTGATGGGGGATACATTCCTCATGTTGCCGACCGACGCTTTCTCCGCAACCGCCAAAATCGTTGTTACCACCAACTTTGGCGACCGGGAATTCCTGTTCAGTGATATTATCGCCAAGAACCCGCACTCTTGGGAGTCGGGCGAGTACATCAACTACAATCTTACGATATCCAACGAAACCTATCAGCTTTCAGCCACGCCGCTTGAATGGACGGAAAGCCCGGTGAATGTGATTTTCGACAAACAGTATTATCTCAAATTATCGCAGACCAAGGTACAGACGGCTGGTGATGGTGTCACTGTCAATATAGAAGCGAAAACGAATTATGATGCCAATCCGAATACGGGCTATCTGCCGGGTGCGTCATTAAACAAAAGTACTATGGATACGTGGGCAACGGTTAATATGACTCAGACATCCCTTTCGGGAGGTGTGTATACCTATAATATCCAGGTTGTGATGCCCGGATTTAACTCCGGAACCGGAATTAAGCGGGAAACAGGCTTTTATATCAATGCCGGTAATCTGCAACATCATGTACTGTTGAGCCAGTGGAGAGAAAACGGAGAGTGGTTGACCTCGAACGTAGAATTGGACGGCAGTGATGGTGGAACCGGAAATATGCAACGTCGCAAGCTTGTCTTTACTTCGGGCAACCCGGGAACGTGGGAGTGGAAGATAACCCAGATACAGGATCCGGATAAAATTCTGCTTAACAGTGAGACAATGCTCGAAACAAGTGGCGTGAGTGGTGATGTGGTTTACTTCTACTTTAGAGCCGATGCTGTGTCCGGTGATACGGCTACACTCACACTAACCAATACGAATGGTGATAATCTGCCAATAGCGGTGACATTGACCGCGCCATAATGGCGAATATGCAATATTAAAGTTTAAGGAAAGGAAATAGAAATATGCAATATGGGATTTCAATCATAAGAAGGTACTATCTTTTGTCTGTTTTGTTGATGACAGTATGGCTTACCGGATGCGTACAGGAAGAATTAGGATCAACACCTTCTCCGGCAGGAAACGGTATCCGGTTTACATTAACGGTTCCCGATGTAAACCTCCCGTCCGTATCTTCGCGTACGATGACGGGAACGGGAACAGCAAAGAAAGAAGACGAAATAGAAACGGTGGATATTCTTGTTTTTGATATGTCAAAAACACCGGCGGTATACCTGGAATGGGTCAGCGCTACAGGAGTTACTCAGGACTTGGCTGACAATTCCACTGTGAGTTTCTCTGCTGTGCTTTCTCCCACTACCGCATCTACCTGCATCGTGGTTGTGGCAAATAAGGAACTTGATAATATTGTGTCGGGCTTCATGAAGGGAACGACCACCAAGGTTGAGGCAATGGAAAAGATGCTCCACACCCAGACCGGCAAATGGCTGGCAGACGGTTCGACGACTGATGGGTATACGCGGATTCCGATGTACGGGGAGAAGGTAATAAGCAAAATCACTCCTTCGATGGATCCGATAACTGGCATAAATATGAAACGTATGCTGGCGCGTATCGATATCCGTAATAACAGTGCCACTTCGAATTTCACGGTCGAAGAGGTTTACCTGGCTAATTACAATACCACCGGATACATTGCTCCGGCATGGAACACGAACGGGCAGGTTACTGAACCGGCTCCGGATACTCCGGTTCTCCCTGTGAACAGTGGTAAAATGACGGAGGAAGGGGATGCAATCCTTTATTCCGTAAAGGGTAACACACCCTATGATGGGGAGATTTATACCTTTGAATCCCTGGCGGCAGAGGATGCCGGTGGTGTGGGACAAGACGGAGAAGCGAGCCGTAAGGATGCCACTTGCCTGATTGTGAAAGGAAGGATCGGTACTGGTGAATCGACATTTTACCGGGTGGATTTCACCAAAACCGGAAATGTAGGAGAGCAGGTGGAATATTTGCCTTTGAAACGAAACCATAAATACATCATTACCATTACTCAGGCGTTAGGAACCGGTTATGCAAGTTTTAGAGAGGCGTTGGCATCCTATACAGTCATGTCCAACCTGAAATTCCGATTGATACACTATGACCGTGATAAGGTCAAAGATGTAGTCTACAATGGGCAATATATGCTCGGAGTGGGTGAATCGGAGGTCGCTGTAACTCAATACCAGAATAATAGTTATGCCATAGACGTTTTTACTGACAATCCCGGCGGTTGGAAGGCCACCGTTACTGCAGGGAGCGACTGGCTCAAATTTGAAGGTGGAGCCGATGCGGCGTCGGGCGTTGCGAACGATGATACCCAACTCAAATTGAAGATTCCTTATTTTAATAATGATAATATAGGTGTTGAGCGTAAGGCTACTGTTACGTTGACGGCAGGGCGCTTGACTCACAATATTGAAGTGACGCAGTATACGATAGATCCGGGAATTATCAAATTTGTCGATGCATACGGAAATGTGTTGGAGAGAGGTCTTTTTTTCCCGATTAGAAATCCCGATGGTGACGAACTCCCTCTCGAACCGCAGACGGTGTATGTCATGTTTTCCGTGGATAAGATAGAAGGTAAACTTTTTGACGCTAACGATATCGGTATGATCCAATACAATGCCGGCGGTTTAATTCCGCAATTAGACAGGACGAATACGGTACCATTCAGTGAAAGGGTGCAGGCGTTTACCATACAGCCTAATCCGCGAAGAGCAGGTGATGGTACTGTTGAAGATGGTGAAGGTTGGTGGTGGCGTTGGGATTTCATCTTATTCGGCCTGTACGATAAGGAGGGATACCTCACTCATGTACAATTCCCCATCAATCAAGGGGAGTTGGAATTCTCATTCCGATATATTCCCACTACAGTCAATAGCCGTACTTATAAAGTCAATCTGGGTGCGGAGCAATACTTGCAATTGTTTGTCAATAACAATTGGGAAATTATGGATATTGAGGAATTGAATATAACGAACGATGATGGTACCGGACTGATTCGGACCGATTCGGATAATGATGTAATTATAGGCAGAAAGAATGCGGACGACAAGATGTATCTTGAGTCTATCATAGGCTATGATGACGGAAAGGGTAATGATGTGGTTGGCCACGGATACGATTTTAGGCTGAAGCTTCACCCTGGCAAGTGGAAAGAGGGAAAAAGTGGAACGATAAGAATCACGTTCAGAAATGTAATGCATACTGTGTCGGATGAAGAATTCCCGTTTTATCGTACGATTGACCTTCAGATGGTATCCGAAACCAAATCTTACACAACTGCAGGGGAACCTCTTTTCTATCTTTATCCACTTCGGTTTGATAACAGGCTATATTATAAGGAAATAGGCGAGACGAAGCAAAGTGTGGGACGGTTGGAAAATGTAGCCGATGCGGAGGATATCTGTAGGAATATAGGCGATGGTTGGCGTCTGCCTACTGCCAGTGAACTGTTGCTGTCATTCGCTTATGAAAATGCTTTGGGTGGCAATGCAGAGAATTATAATAATCATGATAGCCAGAATATATATGGGTGGTATCAAAACTGGACCGGTAATTACTGGACTTCATCATACTATGAGGCTAAAGGCTCTGCTACCCGTTTTTGGATGGAGATGTCGGCAGGTTTTTTGGATTCCGAATCTGTTAGCAAGAATAATTATTTCCGTTGCGTGAGGAATAATACAAATAGTGGAAAGAAGTACCCTTATCTAACGGTAGAATCCTCGGGGGTCACTATTGTCTCTCGTGATGCCAGTGGAGGAACGGATCCTTCGGTATTATTTGCTTCAGGTGAAACTCCGGGTACAAGTGACGCGATGAATAAGATTGCTCCTAAGTTTCAAATTGAAAATACCAGTAGTAATGGTAAAACTTGGTCGGAAGCAAAAGCGGCATGCGAAAACAAAGGGAGTGGCTGGCGTCTGCCTACCCAGCGTGAGATGTATCTGGTGCTCAGTATGGGAGGGGCCGTTACCAGCATTGAAAACCAAGGTTTCGGTGGTTCGACTACTTGGACAGGGAGCGGATTCGAGAAGATTAGCGCTGTACATTGGACATTGACTTCACGCGATGGCGGCTATTGGGTGGTCGGACATAATAATGGTGAATTCGGCGCATGGACTACTGGAGAATCCACAGATTGGGCTTGGTATCGTTGTGTGCGCACAATAGAATAAAAGCTAAAAGAAAAGAGCTGTATCAGAATGTTGTTTGTCTTCATTTTGATACAGCTCGTCTTTTACCCCCCCTTCCTTTATATCCTAAAATCTACAATTGTTTACAAGGTATTGATAACTTCCAACTGATTTTGCAAGAAAGCGATACGCTGTGCTTCTCCACTTTCTGAAACCAGAATAGAGTGGCGCTTCAACGATTGAATCCAATTGCGTTGCATCTGGCAAATATACGAGCTTTGGGAATCCATCGAATTGATAGAATATACCCGCAGCAGGCTGACTTGGTAATCATGTTTCTCGATATAACTGTAAGTGGCTTCGAAACTGATATTGGACAGATAGAAAGATACTTTCTTGTTTTCGCTGAACTCTCCTTTTATGGACAGATGTTCTACCACGCCAAGTAACTGAAGAAGCTCTTCCTTTAAATGCATGACATCGTCCTTGCTTATCAGATTCAGACTGGCAAAGTACTTGATCTCTTTCACAAAAGAATAAAAGATATTTGTGTCCCAGATGAAAAACGTTTTTGGACACTGTCTTATACTTTCACTCAGCTTCTTATGCACATTGACGATCCGTTCATCCACAGACATCTCTTCCAAAGAATGTGGCGTCTTTATATCTCCATTCTGATACATCCATCGGCAAAGACGGAATTTAGACAAATTCTCATAGGAAGAATAAAGTGTAAAGGGCAGGGAATTGGATGCAGTATACACCTCCGTCGTATTATCTGTTTTCACATAGTCGAAAATTTGCAGATAACGGTTGATTATTTCGTAATAACTTTCCAGCGCACTGGAAGCATGAAGCAAGTTCAGGTCGAAAGTAACTTTATTAGATACATGGCTACCGACAATCTGGTCGATAGAAATACCGAGTTTTTGAGAAAGCAGCGCTACTTCGTCTATTGTAAAAGACACCTCACCCCTCAATCTGCGATAGACAGCTTCCTTTCCCATGCATAAAATATCAGCCAAAGTATTGGCCAGATTCATATCTTGAGGAATTCGCTCCCTCATTGTAGATATTAATTCGTTTAGAATACCGTTTTTCATTGTTTGTTCCTTTAATTTTAATGTTAATAATCTCTGTGATACATTCTATGCAAAATTACGTCTTGTGTTTGAAAGATTTGTGTGGTAAAACAGAGATGAATGTGCAGGTCTTTTTCTGATTGGGAATCAAGTGGGTAGTATGGGAACAGGGAATGAAAAAAAGCAGATAAGATTCTTATCTACTTTCATTTATTGGAACTTAATTTTTTTTGAAGTTCTAATCTGCGAAAATAAAATTAAAGAGCGTCAATAATTTCTCGCTGTTGCTTGAAGAATTGAATACGCTGCATTTCGCCGCTTTCGGATATCAAAGTGGAGAACTTTTTCAGAGATTGAATCCATTCTTTCAAGGTACAGAAAATTTCGTTGTCCATCGTGGTAATGGAGTTGATAGAATAAATACGTATGAGGCTCAGTTGCAGGTTATTGATGTCTACATAACTATATGTTGCCTCGAAGTTGATATTCGACACATAAATGCGTACACGATTGCCGCCGGCTGTTTTACCGTTGATAGCCAGTTCTTCCAGTTCATCCACCAATAAGAATAATTCTTTTTTGATTTCTTCTTTTGTTTCGTCGGAAATGAGATGGATGCTGGCGAAGTATTGGATATCGTTGATGAGATGCTGGAAAATCATATTATCCCATATATAGTCTATGGAGTGGATATGACGTGTCATTGCTACATAGTCTTTTTGGATATTGACCAGTTTGGGTGGAATATCCAACTCTTCGAAACTCTTGCAATCAATATATTTATTCTGGTACATCCATTTGAATAAACGGAATTTTGCCAGAAGCTCATGTTTCAGATAGAGAGTCTGGGGAATAATGTTGGCAGAAGTTCCCATTACAGAATTCGGGTCATCCGGTATCGTATTAATCAGCGAGACATATTTTTCAAGGATATTGTAGTAACTCTCGAACGGGTCGTCATAATCTACAATGTTTATATTGAACATGGCGTTCGATTTGAAACTTAGTCCTATAATCTTGTCTAGCGATATACCCAGTTTTCTTGAAATAAGAGCCGACTCTTGCAAGGTGAAAGGCACTTCACCGCGCAATCTTCTGTATACTGCCTCTTTTCCTATATATAGCGTGTCCATTAACATATCTGCTAGTTGCCCTTTGAGCGGAAGTTTTTCCTTCATCGCTTCTATGAGGTTTGCATTTGGATTATTTGTCATCATAATAGTTCTAATAAATAATACTTTTCTATTATAAACATTTGTCAGTGGCAAGTTGTTTCGGAAATTGAAACTATTTAAATCTTCTTTTTTTTAAAATATCCTCTCCGAAAATTGTTTATTTTAAGCAAATCGGTTACATTTGTGACCATAAACAAAACGAAGAGACAGCGTCTCTTTAGTAAACAATAGAAATATTTAGAATGAAAAGAATATTGGTAAGTGGCGGAGCCGGTTTTATAGGCTCTCATCTCTGTACACGGCTTATAAACGAAGGTCACGACGTGATATGCCTGGATAATTTTTTTACGGGTTCGAAAGATAATATCATTCACTTGATGGATAATCATCATTTTGAGGTGGTGAGGCATGATGTCACTTATCCTTATTCGGCTGAAGTAGATGAAATCTATAATTTGGCCTGTCCGGCATCTCCCATTCATTATCAACATGACCCGATTCAAACTGCCAAAACATCTGTGATGGGAGCTATTAATATGCTGGGATTGGCAATGAGACTGGATGCCAAGATTCTGCAAGCTTCTACGAGCGAGGTATATGGAGATCCAATCGTTCATCCGCAACCGGAAAGCTATTGGGGAAATGTGAATCCGGTGGGATACCGGTCTTGCTATGATGAGGGAAAGCGTTGTGCAGAAACGTTATTTATGGATTATCACCGTCAGAACAATGTGCGTGTGAAGATTATCCGTATTTTTAATACGTATGGTCCGCGAATGTTGCCGAATGATGGACGGGTTGTTTCTAATTTTATTCTTCAAGCGTTGAATAATGAAGATATAACGATATATGGTGATGGGAAGCAGACACGCAGCTTCCAGTATATTGATGATTTGATTGAAGGAATGATAAGAATGATGAATACGGAGGACGAGTTTACAGGTCCTATAAACCTGGGGAATCCGAATGAATTTCCGGTATTGGAATTGGCGGAAAGGATCATTAGTATGACCGGTTCATCTTCGAAGATTGTATTTAAGTCTTTACCGGATGATGATCCGAAGCAACGCCAACCGGATATTACATTGGCTAAAGAGAAATTGGGCTGGCAGCCTACTGTTGAACTTGAAGAGGGGTTGAAGCGTATGATTGAATATTTTAAAAATGTCTGAAGCATAAAAAAAGAAAATTATGAATATGGAAATTAATCCTTCTGAATATAAAGTCCTTATTGTGGACGATGTGATTTCAAACGTCCTTTTATTAAAGGTACTTTTGACTAACGAGAAATTCAAAATTGTGACTGCCGGTAATGGAACGCAGGCGTTGGAACAAGTGAAGAAGGAAAATCCGGATCTTGTATTACTGGATGTAATGATGCCGGATATCAGTGGCTTTGAGGTAGCTCAACAAATGAAAGCGGACCCCGAAATGGCTGAAATTCCCATTATCTTCCTGACTGCTCTAAACAGTACGGCGGATATCGTAAAAGGATTTCAGGTGGGTGGTAATGACTTTATTTCAAAGCCATTCAATAAAGAAGAATTGATTATTCGTGTGACGCACCAGATTTCGTTGGTTGCAGCGAAAAGAATCATTGTTGCACAAACGGAAGAGTTGCGTAAGACGATCATGGGACGCGACAAACTCTATTCTGTGATTGCACATGACTTGCGTTCACCAATGGGATCTATCAAGATGGTATTGAACATGCTGATTCTGAATTTGCCGAGTGATACAATCGGTGATGAGATGTATGAATTGCTAACGATGGCTAATCAGACAACAGAAGATGTATTCTCATTGCTTGATAATCTGCTGAAATGGACGAAGAGCCAGATTGGTAAGCTGAAAGTGGTTTATCAGGATATTAATATGGTGGAAGTCGTAGAGGGCGTAAGTGAAATCTTTACGATGGTGGCCAGCCTGAAAAATATTAAGATAGTACAAGATGTGCCTGTAGAGAATGTGGCTGTTCGTGCTGATATTGACATGATTAAGACAGTGATTCGTAATTTGATCAGCAATGCGATTAAGTTTAGCAATGAAGGTTCGGAAGTAGTGGTGTCACTGACAGAGGAAGATGGTATGGCAATCGTAAGTGTGAAAGATAGTGGTTGCGGTATTGATGACGAAAATCAGAAGAAGTTGTTGCACACTGATACTCATTTCAGTACCTTCGGTACAAATAATGAAGAAGGTTCGGGACTCGGATTATTATTGTGTCAGGACTTTGTTGTCAAGAATGGTGGTAAACTGTGGTTTACTTCAAAGAAGGGAGACGGATCTACATTTAGTTTCTCAATTCCATTGCTTGAAAAATAATTGATTCAATGCGTTTTTGTCTCTGTTAAAGGATGCGTTGAAACTTCTTTATATTTTATTCAGGCACGGATTACACGGAATTACACGGTTTAAGATAATTGGAAAAACCGTGATCCGTCTAATTCGTGCCTGAATTTTTAATTTAATCTATCGCTTGCAGATAGCTTTAAAATCGCAATACGAACACTTTTTAGTGTCCTCTGTCTGCGTGAAAGGCTCTTTTTCATTAAAGATCTCTTCTAATAATGCCTGTAAGCGTTCACGGAATTCATCTTCAAAAAAGGCGAAGTTGTTTACCGGTATTTTCGGTTTGCGGGGTTCTCCCATTTCAATAACAGGCGAATAGCTTTCCGATGCTGCCCGATGAATGTAGAGCAGGGCAGGAGCTACCATTAATGATTGCTTCCGGCTCATGATAGCGGCATACAGGAAAGTCTGGAAGATATAGTTCGGGCGTGTTTCCGATGGTGTAAACAGTTGCTCGATGTTGGCTGGAATCTTAGGGCTTCCTCCTGTTTTGTAGTCAACAATCCGCAGGGTACTTTCTTTAGCATCCATACGGTCGATTGTCCCACCCAGGCGGAGAGTGAACGGTCCTTGTCCCGTTTGTATGGTTATCTCTTCTGAAACCTTCTTTTCCATGGCGACCATTTCAAAAGGAGTATATTGAAGGTCGTTGCGGAGTAATTGTTTCAGATAGGAAACAATTACTTTGGAGTTGATAAGCTGTATGCCGTTATATTCGGGCTTTTCTTCGGGAGCGACCTTGAATAATTCTTCCTTGAAGGCTTGATCGACATAGCTTTGCAACTTTACTTCATTACGTAATAAGCGTTCAATATCTTCTTTCTGTATCATTTTTCCATTGGCAGTCAGATCGGTGTATGCCAATTGGGCAGAGAGATGGAAAATGGTTCCAAACAAAGCTGAATCAATTTCTGCACTGACTTCATCCGGTGTTTTTAATCCCGCTACGTAACGGTAATAGAATCTCAACCGGCAATCAAGATATGCATTGAGAGCGGAAGGGGAGAGAATTACCGATGAAGGATTAGTGCTATTGTAAGTACGATAAATTCGTCTTAGTACTTCAGGTGTTTTTTCTATCTGTATCTCTTGGATGCTTTGCGGAGATTGTCCGGCTTCCAGATACTCACGAGTGATATCATGCGGACCTTCCACGAGTAATTGCAGCATGAAGCGGGACTCTTCTCCACGGTTGAGACCGTCTGAGGAAGTATTGTAGAGCAGAGTGATATTTTCTGCCCGCTGTATCAGACGATAGAAGTAGTAGGCATACACTGCATTCTTATGTTCGATAGTGGTCATGCCAAAAGCTTTCCGGAGGTTATAGGGAATAAAAGAAGATTCTCCTCCGGATTTGGGGAGTTGTCCTTCGTTGAGAGATAATATGATGAGATTCCGGAAGTCCAGATTACGTGTTTCCAATACTCCCATAACTTGCATTCCGATAGCGGGTTCTCCGTGGAAAGGAATATTGGAAGCTGTCAATACTTTGGTAATCAGTCGTTTCAGGGTGTCGGTGCGTATACTTAGTTCTCCGCTTTCAATCAAACTGTAGAGACGGTTGATTTTGGTATGGCTTTGGAAGAGGGATTCTCTATAAAGTTGATTGAAAATATCATTGTATTCCCCTTCTTTGCGATAAATGGTTGAAATATCTTTGATTAATTCAATCAGATAATCGCATAGCTCTTTAATGCCATTACGGGGAGTGAAGAGGGTAGCCAGGAAATCATCTTGCTTCAGTTCCGATGGAAGTGGATAGAAGCGGTTTGTTTGGGTTAGTTCGCGTTCCAGTGGACCGGCATGGGATGAGATTTGCTGGGTATAGGGATGCTTCAATATGGCTGATACCGCCTCGTAAGTGAATCGGCCGGTATCGGAGCGATAACCGTTGGTTTGTAGCTCCATAGCGGCATTGATAAAGCTATAAACAGGAGTTTGAGCCAATGGGAATCCCATGGTGATATTGACATTCTTCACTTCCTGCGGAATGGAATGAAGTACAGGGAGCAGCAGGGCTTCATTACAAAGTACTACGGCATTTTCTTTTTCCTTTTCTTCAGCGATTTGTGAATGATTGTCCGTAATCATTTTGATCCATTCGGGGAGGAAACGGGCTTGTGCATTCTCGGTGGAAGCGGAAATATAACGTATTTTTTTCGGTTCTTTGAAGGTGTCGAAAAAGCTTTCCGGGAGTTCGTTCGGAAATTCCTTCAGATTACGTTTCAGAAATTCTCCGGCTTCATGTTTTCTGATTTGTTGGGTGTAGAAAATATCGTAGTCCCAATAAAAGAGTGCTTTGCCTGCATCTTTCAGCTTTCTGAAAAATTCGTTTTCTACTTTGTTCAGTACATTGAAACCGACAAATATGTATTTGTCGTATTTGAGTTGATCGGTATCGAGTTGTTCAATCACATTCCGGTAGAGCATGCCTTCGTATGCGATGCCTAGCTCTGTCAGGTTTTCCCGGTAATGATGGTAGATAGTGCCTAGTTTGTCCCAAAGGGAAATAAATTTCTCTTTGAGTTCGGTTCGTCTTTCAATGGAGAAATTCTGAAAAAACTGTTGAATGGCTTCTTCCTGTTCTTTGTCGAGGAATTCATAGTCGTCCATCAGGTTTTTCAGATCTTGCAGATTACTAAATAGTTTGTCGGCATCAACCATATTCTTATCCACATCATCAAAATCACTAATCAACAACTCTCCCCAGAAGTAGAAATCATCCAATGTTTCCTGGCTCTGTGTTTCCTCTTTGAATACTTTATAAAGCTCACAAACCAATCGAATAGGGTCACCGCTTTTTTGTACTGATAGTTTCTGAAACAGGTCGCTAATACTCATGGCGGCTGGTGACCAGATCGGTTGATCGGATTCTCCTGCCAAATATTCATTGAAAAACAAGTTAGCACGTTTATTGGGGAAAATGAGTGCTGTACGTGACAGGTCATTTCCTATTTTGGCATATAAATCGTGAGCGACTAGTTGGAGAAATGATTGCATATTAATTAAGTTTTTTCTAATTCATATATTTATTGTGCCCGGAACATAACTGGAACGGTGAAATAAACAGCTACTTTAGTACCATCTTCCAGTTCTCCCGGTTTCCATTTGGGCATTTGGTTGATGATGCGCAATGCTTCTTTATCCAAGTAAGGATCTACGCTGCGTACAACTTTGGGGTTGACTACATTTCCTTCCTTATCAACAACAAACCGGATAATTACACGTCCCTGTAGTCCCATCTCTCCTTGAGCGACTGTCGGATACTTTATTTTTTTTCCAAGGAATTGAATTAATGCTTGTTGACCTCCCGGGAATTCCGGCATAACCGGAGCTACTTCCAGTGTATCGCTAACCGACAGTGAAGTATTTGATATATCGGGGGCAATAAATCCAACTACTACAGGTGGTTCTTCACAAATATCTCCTTCTAGCACATCATCGGGTGTTGGCGCTGGTGGCGGGGGAGGTGGTGCATCTTTTATGGAGGCAATGATGGTGTCTTCTGCCGGAGTGGGGACAGGCTCTCCCATAATGAGATTTTCATAGGAAGTTGTATCACTAGACACTTCTTTATTCATTCCTTTATTAGCCGAATTAGTGCATGAAGTCATTGGAGTCATGGCTATCAGCCCTGCAGATATGCCTAATACTGTGATTGCTTTTCCCGCTATCTGTTTTCGTTCAAGCTGCTGCTCCAAATAACGAACTTCCGCTTCGCATTTGGGACAAGTGCCCAAACAGTCTCCCTGATACTGACATTCAGAGGTGATGAATTCAATATCATTCGCTTCAGCTATCTGCCGACGAATCTCTTTTAAAATTTTGCAAGTTTGTTTTCCTCGTACCATGTCATTAATCATTAGGGGTTTTATAAGTGAACCGGTCGAACTGGGTAATTCCCATTTCTTTCAGAAGTTCTATGCTTTGGTCAATATCCTTCTCCGTATTATAGGAGGGGATGAGTGGTGTCCGAATAACGATTTGCTTGGTTTTGTCTTGCCCGATTAAATATCGTAAATTACCTAAGACGTTTTCATTATTCTTTCCGGTATATCGCTGATAGATGTCATTATTCATATCTTTGATGTCGACTATGTAATTGTCTATAATAGAAATCAGTTCTTCTACATTCTGTTGCGGAACATTGAGAGAGGTTTCGACAGTGATTCTCCATTCCGGGCCACAGAGTTGACGGAATTGCCTGATAAATTCGCTTTGTAATAAAGGTTCTCCACCGCCAAATGTGACTCCGCCGCAACTCGCCAAAAAGTAAAGTTCATCTTTGCGTACTTCCTCGTAGAGCTGGTTACAATCATAACTCTCCCAAGCACCATCGGGCTGCAAAGATGTCGGATTGAGACAGTATTTGCAACGCAACGGGCAACCATGAAAAGCAACTAATGTTGTAACTCCTTCACCGTCAATAGTTAGTCGATGGCGGGCGATGCCAATGAGGGGAACTGCTTTCATACTTTTTCTATTTTTTCTTCATCCACATACCACAAGTAACCGGTGATATTCTTATATCCCATCTTGGTAAGTAGTTGCATGTAGCCTTTTACCTGTTTATTATATTTAGGGTTTTCCTTACCAAATTTGAAATCAACCACAACAACCTGGTTGTCTTTCATCATTACGCGGTCCGGGCGACGGGTTTGCAGCACTCCTTTTTCTTTATAGATAATGGCACACTCATTAAATAATGTCCACTTTCCGGAATACCAATCTTGAATTTCAGGAGAAGAAAAAGCTTTCGTTGCAACTTCGCGGGCTACTTTTTCTTTCTCATCATTTCTGATCACTCCTTCAAAAATAAGTCGTTCGATGGCCGGATCTATATCTTCTGCTGTTTCAATAACAGAAAACAGGGTGTGTAACATACGCCCGCGGTTGATAAAGCGGTCGTCCGAATCTTCTTCCTCAATTCCCTGGATGAAGTCCGCTGAACGGTTGGACTGACGAAACTCAATATCATGGCGCATGGATTCCATCCGGATAGGGAGCTTTTCCGGTTTCTGGGTTAGCTTGTTGGTTGATGTCTTTGTTCTTTCTTTTTCTGACGGACATAGTTGTCCTTGTTCGTAACAGTCTTCTTCCCAATCAATACCTTCTTCCTTAGCTACGATTGGGAGAGTGTTTGCCAATAGTTCGGACATGGTACCTTTTTGATTTTTTCTGCTCCAGATAATAAGGTTTTTTCCTGCACGGGTAAAAGCAACGTATAACAGATTGAGGTTATCTACCCAAAGTTGGAGACGTTCTTGCAGGTAGTCGTTTCCATAAATAGATTCTGCCATTTGGGTGGAGTAGTTGATAGGGAGAATATCCAACGCGTCGAATGGTGCTGCTTGCGGGGTACACCATACAAGTTGGTTATTGGTCTCATTCTCCAGTTTCCAGTCGCAGAAAGGGAGGAGCACGGTATGGAATTCCAATCCTTTGGATTTGTGTATGGAGAAAATCCGGATTCCTTCTACTTCTCCGCTTGGAATTGTTTTACTGCATAACGTTTCATTCCAATACCGGATGAATCCGTCGAGTTCGGAAGAGTTACTTTGTAGATAGTCAGTGACAGCATCGAAGAATGCGAATAAGTAGGCATCCTGGTCTTTGATAAGATTCATCTCGAATATACTGAAAAGCTCTTCCAATAGCTCATAGAGAGGCATTAGCCTTAATTCTTTTATCTTTTCAAGAAAAGCGGCGGGAAGATAATTCTCGGCAGGGAGGAGTAGGAGGGTATTCCAATCCAATCCTTTTTGTAAAACTTCGTTTTGATAGGCTATGGCCAGCTGGGCACGTGCTATTTTATTGTTTTCGTCGGAAAGAAATCGCAAGGCGTCCAACATCATACAAATGGCAAGAGAGGCGTCAAGGCGAAAGGCTTCGTCTGATACCACTTTGTAGTGTAGCTCCTTATCAAAGTAATCGGCAATACGGGGAATACTTTTATTTTTTCGTACTAAGATGGCGATGTCATTAAGCTGTACTCCGGAGGTGAGGAGGTTTTCCACTTCTGATCCTAGGCTAATAAGTGTCTGCTCGGTATAGTCATGTTCTTCGTCGGGTTCGAGAAAAGAGACTTTAACGTATCCTTTTTCTGTACTTCGGGGAGATTCCTGCACAACGTCGGCATAGGCTTTTTGCAAATCCTCACAATCTTTGCCTAATTGCTGTTTATACACTCCGTTCAGATAGTTGGCAGCAGCTGTGAAGATTCGATTGTTAAACCGGATGACATTCGTTTCACTTCTCCGATTGGTGGCTAACGTCTTGACGCGGATCGGGAAATGCTCGATGTGGTCATTCAGGCTGTTGAGAATTCCCCAATCACCATTCCGCCAACGATAAATGGACTGTTTGACGTCTCCTACAATCAAACTGTCTGCTCCTTGAGACAACCCTTCGAGCAAGAGCAGTTTGAAGTTGCCCCATTGCATTCGGCTGGTATCCTGAAACTCGTCTATCATGACATTATGGATATTTGTCCCTATCTTTTCGAATACAAAAGAGGAGTCACCGTCTTTCACCAGTTGGTGAAGCAGGGCGTTCGTGTCTGACAACAGAAAACGGTTGTTGTCGTGGTTCAACTGACGTACTTCTTCGTCGATATTGGCGAGAAGTTGCACTTTATTGAGATGTTGCAAGGATAACCGGCAACTATTCAGCAACAAATTATTCTTGGAACGCAACTTTTCAGCATCTTCCAGAATTTGTATAAGGCTGGAATTAGCTAGGTTGATGATGTCCGCATAACGGGGAGAAGTCTTGGTTGCCCAGTGCTTGGCATCTTCCAAGCATTTCTCTACTGTGGCATTACGGATATCATTGCTTAAAACGCCATTATTCAGTTTACGGAAATAACTTCCGATTCCGCGTGAACCGTTTTTCAGATCATCAGCAGTTAATGCGTGGCCATCTAGTTCTCCTTCGAATTGGTCGTAGAATCCTTTCATTTGCTCCAGTATTTCCGTTTCCAGAGCTTTCAGTTGTTTGCGGTATTCTTTGATGGTGTTCGGATTACGCAATCGTTGCCGAAGTCCTTCTCCTTTTTCAATATAGCCTTCATCGAAAATATTGCGTCCGAAACTTTTAACTTCGTCTGATACATTCCAACGTTTATCATCGGCAATTCGCTCATTGATATAGTCTAATAACCATGCGAGGACAGGGGAAGTGGGACCTAGTTTCTCGATCATGCTATCTACGGCGTCACTAAGAACTTCGGTGTTGTTTAACTCGATATTCAGGTTCGGACTAAGTTCCAGCTCCCGTGCGAGGTTACGCATGACAGATTGGAAAAATGAGTCGATAGTCTCTACCCTGAACCGGCTGTAATCATGCAGCATATAGCTAAGGGCAATGCCTGCCGCTTCCCGTATCTCCTGCTCTGTTTTTCCTGTCTCTTCTTTGATACGGTTGAGATAGGCTTCCGAATCTTTATCACCTATCTGTATGCCGTAAAGCTGACTAAGAATACGTTCCTTCATTTCTGCTGTTGCCTTATTGGTAAAGGTTACAGCGAGAATTTGCCGGTAGGCACGGGGATTGAAAATTAATAGTTTGATGTATTCCACGGCCAGGGTAAATGTTTTACCCGAACCTGCAGAGGCTTTATAGACTAAAAGTTCACTCATGTTTTTGTTTAAGGGATATATTCGATTTTAGCAACGATTACTCGTATCTCTTCCGGTTCTTTCCCGGCTTTTACTAATGCCTGATGGAAGTTTTTAGGGAAGAACATGAAGAATGTGTCCGGAGTGGAATCTACATATTTTATTTTTTTGGCTTTGTAGAAAGTAACATCCGGTTTATATTCGGTGATAGGCTCCGCATATTCGGCTGAAGTAATTCCGAAACGTTCGGTACCTTTTACTACATATTGCAAATCGATGCCGTGGCGGTGTGCTTCAATTTTACGTTTACTGACATCTTGTGTTGTTGCATCCTGCACATTGATGTAGCAATGTTCACCATCTACTTCGTATCGTCCGGCAGGCATATTTACGAGGTCGTGGGTAGCTAGCCATTGGAAAGTCTTGTCCCACACTTTCTTGTTCTTGTGATATTGTGAGGCAAACTCCTGATAATCGGTTGTCTTATGAGGCATTGCCTTCAGCCCGTTCGCCCATTCTTGTTTCTGTGTCCATTGGCGGGCTTGTTTAAGAGTCCAGTTTTCAGCAGATTCTTGTGAATATACATTTTCTGTGAAGAAGAAAAGAAAAAGTCCGATAAACAGGCTTGAACTACTAAATACGAAGTTTGATTTCATGATTGTTCGAAAAAATTAGGTCCGAAAATAAGTATGAATAAAGGTAGATAGTCTTTTAAAGCTACTCGTAATAGCTTTAAAGCTTGTCCAATTCTGTAATTAATCGTTTGTGGAGATACATTCAGTTTCTCGGCAATTTCTTTATGCGTCAGATGTTGATTACGGTTCATCTCGTAGGCTTCGAGATATTCTTTCGGAAGTCTTTTTAATGCTTCTTCATATAGACGGAAAAGCTCATCACTCAAATAGAAGTCCGGGTTATTGAGCTCACTATCATATTTATCTACGATTTCCTGATGTACTTTTCGTTTAATCTCAAAATGGGAAAGACGGTTGAGGGCTTTGTTCTTGACAATCGTAAAAAGAAGAGTTTTGAGTGTCAGATCTTCCATCAGAGTACAACGGTTTTCCCACAGCCACATCATTGTTTCCTGCACAATCTCCTCTATTTCTTCCTGCTCACTTACGTATTGAGAACAAAAAGCACATAGCCTACGGAAATAATGTCTGTAGACGACGTCAAAAACTTTTTCCTCTCCTGCTTTTAAGGCAGTGATGACGGACTTATTATTATTAATATCCAAATATATCGGAGATTGTGGCATTCTCTTTTAATTTATGTAAGACAAAAATAATGAAAGAAGTAGATAAATGAAATAAAAATGCGAGAAAAAATATTTTTTTCTTTTTTCGTTTAGTATATTTGTACTCACAACTGTATTACTACAAAGGTTTTATAGTTTTTTTATTGTAAAAAGGTTAAATGAGCATGGATGAAACTATCTTGTTGAATTATCTGCAGGGTGAATGTAATGATGAAGAAGCTGCCCGGGTGGAAACTTGGTGCGAGGAAGAACCGGGGAATCGGAAAACTTTAGAGCAACTTTATTATACTCTTTTTGTAGGTGAACGTATAGCGGTGATGAATGCTATAGATACAGAGGCGTCATTAGATAAATTTAAGTCGGCTATCAGAGAAAAGGAGAAAAAGACTAAACGGAAAAATATCTCAATCCGTTGGGGACGTTATGCTACTGTGTCTGCTGCTTTTCTTACCGGACTTGTTTTTGCCGGTGGAATTGCCTGGGGATTACTTTCCAATAAACTTTCAGATTATGAGGTGATAACTGCTGCCGGACAGAGAGCACAGACTGTACTGCCGGATGGTAGTAGGGTATGGCTGAATGCATCTTCTAAATTAGTTTATCATAATTCTTTCTGGAGTTCGGATCGCCAAATCGATTTGTCGGGTGAAGCTTATTTCGAGGTTTCCCATGATAAACATGCTCCATTTATCGTAAACAGTAAACAAATCAAGACTTGTGTGCTTGGTACGAAATTTAATGTGCGTGCGCGTGAAGAAGAGAATAGGGTAGTGACTACCTTGCTTCAAGGTTTGGTGCGGGTGGATTCTCCACGAACGGAAGAGAATGGCTATTTACTGAAACCGGGACAGACATTGAATGTGAATACGGATACTTATCAGGCAGAGTTGATTGAATATAACCAGCCTACGGATGTGCTCCTGTGGATGAAAGGTAAGTTGGAATTCAAGCAACATTCTTTATTGGAAATAACCAATATTATGGAGAAGTTGTATGATATTAAATTTATCTATAAGGATGATGCTTTGAAATCAGAACGGTTTACCGGTGAATTCTCTACTGATAGCACTGCTGATGAAATACTGAATGTTTTGATGCATACAAATCATTTTTCTTATAAGAAAGACGGACGGATTGTCCGAGTGATGAAGAAATAAGAGATAGGTTAGTGTTTCTAAAAGGCTGTCTAATTAGATCTTGACAGATTAAGGTTTGTTCGTTATATAAAGATGTGAAGTGCTCCCAAAAGTTAGATACATAACTTTCTGGGGGCATTTCACATATATGTAGTGGCAAACTGATTGGAATGGGATTTGATTAGATAGTCTTTAACACGAGAAATCACCCTCACTACATGACTGAACTGCACTCCTTAAGTTTTGTGTTCAACTTTTGGGGTGCAGTTCATTGTAATGAGGGTGATTTTATGAACTTAAGGCCTGTTTGATAGCCTCTATTCTATATTTTTATAGTTATCTATTCATAAATACTTACTCACTTTTGGGTTCGTAAACATTAAATTCTGTAACATCCGTACGACCGTTTGTAGAGATAGTGATAATCTGATATTTTAGATATCGCGTAGTAATAGGAGAGATGAACGTGATGTTTTGTGTACTATTACCGGGTATTGCTAATGAACTCAATGATTTCCATGTCGTACCATTTTCAGACTGTAATATTTCCACTTCTCTAGGAGCATATGCATTTCCCCAATGATTCGTTTTGATGCCTGTTAAAACCTTAGTTTCTCCTAAATCAACGGTGAACCAGAAGCCTTTATTATTCAGAGCAACGTCAGTTCCAGTCTTGCCATCAATTAAATTATTAGGTGCGCCGTCTACTCCTTCTTCCACATTAACAATCCAACCTGCACGATTACTGATAAGTTGGCTATTGCTAGGAGTACCACTTTTTAGATTACAGTAGGCAGCTTTATTAATGATGACAGGTAAGATACTTAAATTACTGCTAATGACAGTGTTCTTATCATTGGTAGTTACATTACTGATTGATACACTGAAAGAGAAACTTGTTTTTTCCATGATACTGGCGAATATCGTTGGATCGACCGTTGCAGTGATTTCTTCAGAAGTCATCTGTCCTTCTTTGAGAGTAACCTGTGAGGAACTTAAAACGATCTGGCTTGCATCAAGCCCTTCTGTTTCACTTTTTGCACTTAATGCGATAACCATATCTGTAGAGACTGCTTTCTGTGTTTTTACAGTAAAAGCCATCTTAATTTCATCTCCTCCGATTCCATTCGCATCATGAGTCAGATTAAACTTTTTGACGTTACCTGACAAGTAGTCATTTCTCTGTAGAGACACATACGTAGCATTCCACTCGTTAAAAGCTTCTTCATCATCACTACAGGACGAAATGAAAGGAACAAACAAGCCGAGTAGGGCTGCTATTGATAGTGATTGAAATATATTTTTCATATGTACATACGATTAAATTATTACTATTTCCATTCGGTAGATTTGTCTGTAGATAAAATACCGTCAATCCAGGTAGGAGTAGCAGAAGTTGTCAAAGTATGACCTTTACCGGTTGCATCTTCGAACACATTACCTTGTCCTTCATTGAATCGCCAATAAGCTTCCAAACCTACAGATTTAGGGCTAACCTGCGTCATGTTATTCTGAATTTGAGAAGCGGAACGAACTACGGACCAAATACGTGCTTCACTCATCAAAATTTTACAGTTTCCCCATCTACTATAAGAATCATCACCTAAGCAGAACCAATTTACATCAGAGAAAGTTGTAGCTCCTGTTGGTATACTCAACACACCCGAATCAACTCCGTTTATGTAAAGTCGATAGTTGGAACCATCACAGACCAATGCTAAATGTTGCCATTCGTTTGGCTTGAAAGAATTACTTGGATTCAAATAAAGCCGGTTACGTCCTACAATCTGTACTAATGAATGTGCCTTATAATTTTCATTGTCACTTTGAGGATCCTCAAAACGTAAAAGGATGAAGTTTGCATCATCTCCTCCGTTCTTAAAGACTGCACGGTCACGGTCAGCTGTGTTGGCTACCTGAAAACGAACCTCTATCGTATATTGTGAATACGTTTCGGGAGATTCTGTGAATTTATTAGCTTTTAAGCTAGGAGCGCCAACAAACATTGGAGCTGAAAATTCGATAATACTTTCTGCCAAAATAACAAAGGTTCCGGTATTTTCCATCGGTGAAATACTTCCATCCTGCAATACAAGTTTTACAGGCAGTGCATATGATTCTCCTGACTTCATCATTTCCTGGCTAAAAGCTTTCAAAGCAATAGAAAGGGCATCAGTAGCATATTGTCCGGCTTTCACTGTAATGGTTTCCGGTAATGTATAATATCCTTCGGGCAACATTATATATCCGGTTCCATTTATATGGTTATAAGCATCCAATACTGATTGATCTGTGACCAGCTTATAGTGATTATCAGTAGAAGAAAGATTACTTAGATGCACATTTAAGGTAGTAAAGCTTTCTCCAGAAGCTTGTACTGTTACTTTCTGACTTGTACTGGAAAGTGCTTCTTCAATATAAGCATGTGTATCTAAAGTATCGTATTTTGCATCTCCACAACTTACTATACTTCCTAAGCCTGTAATGACTGCGGAGAAGCATAAAATTTTTATATAATTCATACGTTTCATAGTTTACATTAATTTTTAAGTAATGAATGTGATGACGGGTTCATAATTTGAATAGCACGGCGTATATTCTTATATTCCGGTGAGGTACCAAATTCAGCTTCCATGTGATAAGTTCCTACCCCGCCTTTACGGAAACCATTTCTAGGCTGCCAACGTGCCATGCCTTCTAAAGATTTCATGCTATTTCCATAACGGTCGGTATAAGGATAACCACCATCCATGGCAGCATCGGTTGCCTCAAAATTTTCGGTCATTATGGTTCTTTTTGTAATTAGCTCTTCGGACATTACTCCGCCGAAAGTTTCTACCAATCCCGGTCCCCAAACCTTACCGTCAATCAGTCGTTTGTCTAGATTTGAATCACTACCAGGTTTATAGGCCTGAATAATGAAATAATCAAAGTAAGTTCCAATTTCAGGCTTGGTAGTAATTCTTTGAGGTTCACCATCAATAACCAGTAGTCTTCCTGTTCCAGACTTTGGACCCAGATACTTGCCTAGTTCATCAATAAAGAAAAACAAATGTTCATCTTTATCAACTATATTTCCTGTGTATGGTCCAGCCACAGGCTCATAATCTATATCAAATCCGTCGTAGCCATATAGATTTAAAGTATCTATAATAGCTTTTGCGTATTTGCGTATTGAAACTTCTACTGCCTGTATGTTACTTTCGTCTGAAGGATATTCCCAAAATGCGTTAATCGCTTCTTGCTCACTATTATATCCCATTTCTTCCCAATTATCCAGTATGTTTTGAGGAGTTAATTTGTCTCCTACAGAACCGATAATTGAACAGTATACAATTTTTGTACCTTTCATGTTTTGGCAAAAAGCCATATCCTTACGTTGAGCTTCTGAAAGATTTGTTCCATTATCCCAGATAGAAACGATATCTACGCTATCCGGGATACCAGCCAGAGAACTTTTCATAAAAGCGCCTTCACCACTCCAGCCACCAAACCAACCAAATGCTACCTGATGATCTGTCTGCTTATAGGCACGCAAGGCCGCATAATATTCATCCGATACGATCGATTCGGGAAAAGTTTTTGTTTCCGATTCCGTCCAGTCACTGCAACCGATCAATGAGGTCGTTGCCAGTGATATGAGTACAATGTATAATAAATAAATTTTCTTCATAAAAGTTCTTTTTATGCATTATATAAATTAGTTCTTCTTAGCCCACTTTAAGTCAGTAGCTTCGTTATCAGCACTGCCTAGTTCTGCTACTCCCAGATCATAATTGGCTTTATTGTTTTGTGCCTCTGTATAAGGGAAGCTTAAACGACGCATACCGCGTTGGCTGCTCACACCACAATCTGATAGATTGTCGATACAAGGATAAAGTTCCGGATAACCTGTACGGCGATATTCAGCCCATGCTTCCAATCCTAATGGATAATTGGCGATCCATTTTTGAGTAATGACACGTTGGAAATTCTTTCCATTTACGTTGTCAGCCTCACTGTCATCCCACATCACACTCACTGTATTGGTAATTGTAGCAGTAGCATTTTGCACAGCATCACTTTCATGTGATACGACAGGAGCTTCGTCAATCTTCATGTATTCAGTGGCTGAAACCTGATATTGTTCCATTGACAAATTAATACCATCTTCATAATAGGCTTTTGCTGTTTTAGAACCGACATTCCAACCACGCAATTTTCCTTCTGCACGTAAAAACGCTGTCTCTGCAGCACAGAAAACCATTAATTTAGAAGTTGCCGTATATGCAGGAATAGAGAATCCTGCTGCATCTGCCTTTTTAAAATCGGCATCTCCAGTACGCATACCTACATATTTATCTGTTTTCCCGGCAAGGGTAGACTTATTAAAGAACTTCGGCATACGTGGATCGCCATATGCATTCATATAATCTACAATATTTGCATTCACACGCAGATCACCCCAACTTACAGCTGCCAGTTGATATGGATTACTCTGTGTGCCACAAGAAAGCATAGCATTATCCGAATTACTTTCAATCAATCCTGCTTTATGTGTTACTGCTGCTTCAGCTGCCTCTTGAGCAATGCCAGGCCATGTTCCGCTGATTCGCATAGCAACACGTAAACGCATTGAATTGGCTAGCTTAGCCCAACCTGAATAATTTCCATCGAAAACCGGGTCATTGGCACCTAATGGTGCGTTACCATTAGTCTCTACATAATAATTATAAAGAACGTCAGCAGCATTAGCTAAATCACTTAATATATTTGCATAAACTTGTTCCTGAGTATCATAAGAAACATAAAAATTACCTTTCTTTACTTGACTATAAGGCATCGGTCCATAACAGTCTGCTACACGAAGCATCGTTATTGCACGTATCATACACGCAAAAGCATAATAATGTCCCGTAGAATTAGTTGCTTCCTGTATTTGGAAAAAGTTTCCATATATTTTTTCAAACGGAGTGTTCCAGGGGGTAGCATTCCAGGCATCACTCTGATTGAATGTGCTGAAGTTTGTACCACTCCATGTGTTAGAACAGCATAGATAGCCGCCCAGCTGTCCCACCATCTGATCTTGCATTTGAGAGTCATTCTGTTGAATATTCACAATTGTTTCAATCATAGACTTCATCAAAGTCGCAGGGTCTGCATCATGAATTTGATATTGATTCGTATTATACTCCTCAAATTTATCGGTACAATTTCCTGCCAGTAACAACAGAGCGGCACCGACTGTGATATTTCTTAAATATTTTCTCATAACATTAGCTTTTTCTTTTAGAATTGAACTTTCACATTAAAACCGAAGTTACGCAAGCTAGGTTGCATAAAGTAGTCTACATTCATATAATAGTTACTGGAGGTAGAGGCAGACAATTCCGGGTCGAATGGGGCTTTACAATAAATCATCCATAAATTACGTCCTACAATACCCAAAGTAACATTCGCCACATTTTTAAACCATCTTTTAGGAAGTGTATAGTTTAGACTTAATTCCTGCAAACGTACATTGGTTGCACTATATAGATAATAACGACCGTAGCCACCTTCACCCGTACCAATAGTCTGGTAATACTTTTGGGCGTTAACTTTGCCGTTATTAATAGGTATACCACCATTATCACGAACCGTTGCAGATGTTTCGGATACTCCATAATAATCTAAAATACCTTGAGTAGCCGAATAAGCTAATCCGCCTACACGGGCTGATAATACAACTCCTAAATCAATTTCTTTATAAGTGAAATGATTGGTCCATCCGAGATTGAAATCAGCATCCAGATTACCTACTTTTACCGGAGTGTTTGATGAAGTGATACCCAGATTACCATTCTGATCGACTTTTATATTACCGTTATTGTCTTTTGTCAGTTGGTTGTATACATAGATATCAGTCATGGAACCTCCTTCTGTCAGGATGACGCGAGGAGCTACATTCTCTTTACCTAACCAACCCACATTCATTTCATCCATTTGGATAGCTTCTCCTGTCACGGGATTCACGCTACCGCTTGCCAGTCGTTTCACCTTGTTACGGTTTAGAGTGAAGGTTGCATTAGAAGACCATCCGAATCCTGCCCATTTATCACTGAATCCTAAAGCTAATTCAATACCCTGATTTTGCACGTTACCAGCTTGTACAATCGCTTGTTTATATCCGGAAGAAGAGGGGATATCTACCTTAAATGTTTGGTTCAGTGTGTTAGAACGATAGTAAGTAGCGTCTAAATTAAAACGATTTCCCCAGAATTTCAAGTTCAAACCGATTTCCCAGGATTTAGTCTTTTCAGGTTTCATATTGTCCATCGGATATACGGTCGGATTCGCCCAGTTATGTGTCTGGCTGTTGTATTCGTACCCCGGATTAGTAAGGAAACGATCGAAAGAAGAGGCTACCACTGTATACGAACCGCGTATTTTAGCATAAGAAATCACCTCTGGTAGTTTAACCATTTCTGATAATAAAGCCGATAAACCGACTGACGGATAAAAGAACGATTTTTGTTTGGAGAATGCGAGTTTTGAATCCCAGTCATTACGTCCGGTTACAGTTAGATACAGTTGATTTTTCCAACTTAATTCAGCACTGGCAAAAATACTTTGAATTTCATCTTCATATCCGGTAGGGTCCGGTTTATAGTTGGCGGAGAAATTAATATTGTTGATCTGGAAGAAGTTGGGGATAACCAGGTCACCTGCAATATATAACTGATCCATTGAAGTATGATATATGGAAGCACCAACATTGGCTGTTAAATGAAAATCACCAAATGTTTTATCTATATTAGCCAGGAAATCGGCATATAAAGAACGTTCCTGACGCATGGCATCTTCAAAACCACCACTTACACCACAGAATGTTGTTAATGTAGAAGCTGATTTTTCGTTTTTATTCCGGTAGTCGGAATTGTCCAGATTGACGCGACCGACAACATTGAGCCAATCTGTAGCCTGCCATTTCAAAGAAGCGTTCATCATATAACGTTTCTTGTTGGAAGTACGGTTGATGCGATTTTGTATCCAATATGGATTTTGTAATGACAAACTTGCATCACCATAAGGCCAATATTGTTCCATATAGCCGTAGTTAGTATTATAACGTTCATACAAACGAATTTCGTCAAAGTTGTCTCCACGAGGGAATAGATACAGTGATGGGAGAGGGTTATAATACTGTCCTTGAGAAACCATGTTTTTGTTGTTCTGAACGATATATTGTGCACCGATATCCAGAGTAAGTTTATCATTCAGGAAATGGGTGGTATTACGTGCCGTAAAATTATAACGGTTATAGGAGTTATTCGGAAGAATTCCACCGGAGTTAGTTGTAGAAGCAGAAAGATAGGTCTGGTTTTTGGTATTTCCTGTAGATAATGCTACCGAATTGATAACATTGGATCCTGTTTCAAAGAAGTCAGATGGGTTATATCGACGGTTTGTCAATTCTCCCCAGCTGAATAATCCGGAACTTGTACCATAACGGTTCTGCATATCCGGCATAATATATGCTTTAGAGAAAGTAGTACTGTTGGATACTGTTATGGTAGTTTTCTCTGTTTGGCCTTTTTTAGTAGTAATTAAAACAACACCGTTTGCCGCAGCAGAACCATATAGTGCTGCCGCAGAAGGACCGGTCATCATACTAATACTAGCAATATCATCCGGATTTAAGTCAGCAACAGCATCTGATCCTCCCATCTCTCCAAATAATCCTTCGCCACCGCTTTTTCCTGTATTAAAAATAGGTACACCATCAATTACATACAATGCATTGTTATCTTTAGTCAGAGATTTCATACCACGCATAACAACACGTGTGGCACCACCAGCACCGGTTGCACCACTATTAATTTGAACACCGGCAACCTTTCCTGATAGTGAATTCATAAAATTGGCGTCCTTTACAGCTGTCAATTCGTCACCTTTTACCTCTTGTACATTATAACTTAACGCCTTAGTTGCACGCTTGATACCCAATGCAGTAACAACTACTTCGTCCAATACTTGCGTATCTTCTCCTAAAGTTACTTTTATAGGTTGTGCGTTGGCAAGCGTGATTGTTTGGGAGGCATAACCGATATAGGATACTTCAAGTACATCACCTTTAGCTGCTTGTATTTTGAAATTTCCATCCATATCAGTGATAGTACCATTTGAAGTTCCTTTTACCAAAATACTAACTCCAATCAATGGTTCTCCTTTTGAATCAGTAACAGTACCACTTGCAGTAATTGGTGTTTTTTTCTGCTGCTCTTCTTTATTACTCTTCGCAGAAAGTACAATATGATTATCTACTATTGAAAAACTGACATTTACTCCTCTGAATAACTGATTCATTACATTATTCAAAGATTCTTTTGTTACCTTGATAGATATGACACGATTTATATCGACATCATTTGTGTTATAGACTACTGACATTGAAGTTTGTTTCTCAATTTCTTTCAAAGCAGTGTTCAAGGGTACTTTCGATAGATTAAGAGTGATCGTTCGTTCTTGCCCATAAGCTGAAGCAAAACACGAAACCAACAAAAGGAAGAATAACAAGTATGAAAACTTGTGTTTTATAATTTCTTTCATCTTATTCTTTTTAATTAGAAATAGTTTTTAGAGAATTTGTAATTAGAGGCGGTAAATGAGATTACCGTTTTCACACAAAGGTTTCATGTATCTCTGTTTCTCATAATTAATAAATTTAAAGGTTATACTTAAAATAAATTCCATAAGCGCTTATTCAATAGTAATACATTTTATGTTGTAACCTTACTAAACGAAGATAAGATTTTTTTTATCAAAAAAATAGAATAGGTAGATTTCTAATTGAAAAATAAATACTCAAATATTTGATAAATAGAAGCTTATGCATTTATTAAAATCAGGCTGATTTATTACATTTGCATACATTTTGCATACAATATATGTATGCTTTACCTATTGTATAGATATAAATATTCATTTTATGTTCAAATATTCAAAAGATGGAATTTCGGTTTTAACCATATTAGATACCAGAAGAGCAAAAAAGAGTGGACAATTTCCTGTTAAAGTTCAAGTGGTATATAGAAGAAAGCAAAAATATTACTCAACTGGGAAAGAATTGTCAAAAGAAGATTGGGCAAGGTTATTAAAAGTAAAAAGCCGGTTATTGGCAGAAATTCGATCAGATATAGAGAGTAGTTTTTCAACTATTAAGCAACAAGTTAACGAACTGATACAAAAAGGAGAATTTAGTATTGAAACATTAAGCGCCAGGTTAGGAAGGCAGATGAATGATATGACTTTGCGCAGTGCTTTTCGCTTAAAAATGAAAGAACTGGAAGCCAATGAACAAGCAAACACTTACTTAAATTATCAAAGTGCTTTAAAAAGTTTAGAAGATTTCGGAGGTTCCACTATACCTTTGGAAAACATTACAATTGATTGGCTTAAACGTTGTGAAAAATTTTGGATATCAGAAGGTAAAAGCTATTCAAGCATAAGTATTTATTTCCGAGCTTTAAAGTGTGTCTTAAATCGTGCTGTACATGATGGTATCATAAAAGAATCATCTTTTCCTTTTGGAAAGAATAAATATGAAATTTCTGAAGGGTGTGGACGTAAATTAGCACTTACTCTTTCTGAAATAAAAAAAGTAATGTCTTATCAATGTGAAACAAAAGATATAGAAGAATTTAGGGATCTCTGGGTGTTTTCTTATTTATGTAATGGCATTAATTTTATGGATTTATTATTTCTTCAGTATTCAAATATTATGGATGGAGAAATATGCTTTGTACGCTCTAAGACATCTCGAACTACCAAACATAACAAAGAGATACATGCAATCATTACTCCTGAAATGTGGAATATTATTCAAAAATGGGGTAATCCAAGATTAAGCCCGCAAACGTATATTTTTAAATATGCTAGAGGATCTGAAGATGCCTTTGAAAAGATTAGATTGGTACGGCGTATTATAACCAAATGTAACAGAAGACTTAAAAAAATAGCCCAAGACATTGGAATTTTTCAGTTGACGACTTACACGGCAAGGCATTCTTTTGCTACAGTATTAAAACGTGGAGGTGCGAAAACCTCATATATTTCTGAAAGCTTGGGACACTCTAACTTATCTGTAACCGAGCACTATTTAGCATACTTTGAAAAAGAGGAAAGAATAAGGAATGCTCAATTATTGACTAACTTTAATCTCTAGATTAATACATTTGCATGCAAATTGTATGTACAATGAAAAATGGACCAATAATTGATATAGGATAAAAGTGAGTATAATATTAAAAAACGCATATTCAGATTACCTATAATTTAGAATATGCATCTTGTTATCAGGAGTGTTTTGAAAACCGCAGGGATTTCCACTTTAGCCAAACGTAATTCAAATAAAAAAGGATAATATTATTGCAAATTATTCTTTTTATCGCCCGCGTAGTGATAGAATAGTATCTAATATTGACAATATTAATCAAATGAAAAGATTCCGTTCTTTGTATTATCGGCACTAACTAGAAGAAAACAACTACTATAAAACAAGTTATTATTATTCTTTAAATGATTTGTTAGGTTCCATTTAAAGAATCAAAATGTTCCACACCGAGAAACGAAGTGATTCTCGGTGTGGAACATTCCTGAGAAAACGTCTTTTATCGAATATTCATACCGCATATATGAATAAAAACAATTTAATTACTGCATATTCATGTGCAATCTTACTAACTTTTTCTTTCATTCATTGATTTTGCTCAATTGTATTTAGCCTGATATCTTAAAAATAGAACATCTAATCTATTTATCTAACAAGAATTGGATCTAGAAAAAGTATATGAAACTGATTTTCTCCCAAGCAATCACACTTACCAACGCACAACCCATGAAAGTTACCCTAGGAGAAGATACGCAAGTATTGGATGAAGTAGTTGTTACTGCATTGGGTATCAAGCGGTCAGAGAAAGCATTGACGTATAATGTACAACAGGTGAAAGGGGATGAACTTACAACTGTAAAGAGTACTAACTTTATGGGAGCACTGGCTGGTAAAGCAGCAGGGGTACAGATTAATTCTAGTGCTTCAGGTCCAGGCGGTGGTGTAAAGGTTGTAATGCGAGGTGCTAAATCTATTACGCAGAATAATAACGCTCTCTATGTGATTGATGGTATTCCAATGTATAATCGTGCTTCTTCCGGGGGTGATGGAGCTATGGCTACACAACCGAGCAGTGAATCAATAGCTGACATTAATCCGGATGATATTGAGAGCATGTCGTTGTTGACAGGACCTTCTGCAGCTGCATTGTATGGATATGAAGGAGCTAATGGAGTAGTATTAATTACTACCAAGAAGGGACGTGCTGATAAGACAACCGTGACTTATAGTAATAATACCACATTCAGTGATCCTATGATGATGCCTAAGTTTCAAAACACTTATGGTAATATGACAGGTGAAATGATGAGCTGGGGATTAGAAACTGATAAGAGATACGATCCTGCAAATTTTTTTAATACAGGAAGCAATGTATCCAATGCACTTTCTCTCTCTACAGGTAATGATAAGAGTCAAAGCTATATCTCTGTAGCCACAACTAATGCAACAGGCATTATGCCCAATAATGACTATGATAGATATAATTTCTCATTCCGTAATACTACCAACTTCTTGAATAATAAGTTTATTTTGGATACAAGTGCTAACTATATTATTCAAAACGATAAGAATATGGTATCGCAAGGGCAGTATTTTAACCCGCTTACTTCTTTGTACTTGTTCCCACGTGGCGAAGATTTTTCTGATGTAGCTGTATACGAACGTTATGATGATTTGTCGGGTGTAAATACTCAGTATTGGCCATATGGTGATTTAGGCGGTGTTTCGTCTCAAAATCCTTATTGGATTATGAATCGTATGAATCGTGAGAACGATAGAAGACGTTATAAATTGGCTGCTAGTCTACAATATAATATCATTGAAGGGCTAAATGTACAAGGACGTGTGAGCATCGATAACACCGAAAGTAAATACACCGAAAAATTCCACGCAGGTACGGTCGGTAATTTTGCTGGTCCAAAAGGGCGATATAAAGAAGAAAACCGTCTAGACAGACAAGTGTATGCTGATGTATTGGCGAACTTCAATAAAACGTTCAATGAATTTAATGTAACGGCCAATTTGGGTGCTTCTATTAAGGATCTTCGTATGGAGTTGACTTCTTTACATGGAGACTTGAACAATGTAACTAATCATTTTACCATCGAAAACCTTACACGCAGTGGTTATTATAAAGTAAATGCTGATGGTTTAAAGCGTCAGACACAATCAGTTTTTGCCAATGCGGAAATAGGCTGGAGAAGTTTTCTCTACTTAAGTCTCACCGGACGTGCTGACTGGGATTCTTCTCTGGCTCTTTCAGAAAGAGGAAATAAACCGTTTTTCTATCCTTCTATTGGTCTTTCAAGCATTTTGAGTGAAGTTATTGATTTGCCTGAATGGTTCTCATTCTTAAAAGCACGTTTTTCTTTCACTTCGGTGGGTAATGCCTATGATCCATATTTGACAAAGGTACGTTATGTTTATGATGATCAGCTTGACCAATATAAAGCAGAATCCTTGTATCCAAACTCTGATTTGAAACCAGAAATTACTAAATCTTATGAGGCGGGATTGAATATGCGTTTCTTCAAGAATACATTGAATTTTGATATTACTTATTACAACTCTGATACACGTAACCAAACATTCGCTGCGCCTCTTCCGGCAAGTTCTGGGTATACGGCTGTTAACATCCAAGCAGGTAGTGTACAGAATCAAGGTATAGAGATGGCCTTAGGATATAAAAATGAGTGGCGTGATTTCGGTTGGTCCAGTAATTTTACTTTTACTTATAATAAGAATAAAATTAAAAGATTGGCTGATGGTGTTACAAACAGAATTACGGGGGAACCGATTGAAATGCCTTATGTAGACAAAGCAAGATTAGGAGGCTCTACTTCACCGGTAGTACGCCTGACAGAAGGTGGTTCTATGGGAGACCTGTATATCAACCGTGACTTTAAACGCGATAATAATGGTTATATCTATTTGGATGCCAAGACAGGTTTGCCAAGTATGGTGGAAACCGAATATAAGAAAATCGGTTCATTGCTTCCAAAGGTTAATTTAGGATGGAGAAACTCATTTACTTATAAAGGTTTACGTCTGAATATATTGTTAAGCGGACGTTTTGGTGGTTTGGTTGTATCTAATACACAAGCTTTCCTTGATCGTTGTGGTGTTTCCGAATATAGCGCACAACTTCGTCAGGCTGGAGGAGTAACCATCAATAACAGAAATGTATCCGCTAAGGATTATCTCGGCATAGTAGCGGCTGGTACTGGTGAAGGTGACCACTATGTATATGAAGCAACCAATATTCGTTTGCAGGAGGTTAGTCTTGAATATACACTCCCTAAAAAGTGGTTGTATAACATTGCTGATGTAACATTAGGTTTAATCGGAAATAATCTGGGCATGATATATTGTAAGGCACCGTTCGATCCTGAATTGGTTGCGTCATCTACCAGTACATTCTATACTGGTGTGGATTATTTCATGCAACCTAGCTTGAGAAACATGGGATTTAGTATAAAAGTACAATTCTAATAAAGCAACGAATGATGAAAAGATTCAATATAATTAAGACTGTAAGCGTGGCAGCTTTCACTACTACTCTGCTATTCGCTTCATGTACGGGAAACTTTGACGAATTAAACACACATCCAACAGACGTGTATCCCGAAGATATGACTCCGACGGAACGGGTCGGTACGTTGTTTGTGGCTATGACTCGCTTATTGAATGCCTGTCAGGAAAATAACAGTCAACACACTGAACAAATGGTAGGGCAGTATGGCGGGTATTTTGCAACAACTGCTCCTTGGAATGGTACTAATTTTGGAACATTCAATCCTAGTGCTGACTGGGTAGATGTTCCTTATAAAGATATGTTTACAGAGTTTTATCCGAATTTCCAGACAATAAAAGAATCTACAGGAGGTACCGGATATATTTATGCGTGGGCATCTATTCTGCGGGTCGGTGTTATGCTTCGTGTAGCTGATATTTATGGTCCTATCCCTTACTCTGAAATGGGAAAAGGAGAATTCCAAGTGGCATATGACGATGTGAAAACACTCTATCATAATATGTTTGATGATTTGACACGTAGTATCAATGTACTTTCGGCATTTGTTCAGGAAAATGAAGGAAAAGAAGTACCTGTTGCCGAATATGATATCATATATAATGGTGATTTTAGCAAATGGATCAAATACGCTAACTCATTAAAACTTCGTATGGCCGTACGTATCGCTTCTAATACTGAAGATACAGAATATGCCAAACAAATGATGGCGGAAGCGATTGATGGCGGAGTAATAGAATCTAATGATGATAATGCCTTTTTTCCATCTATGCCATATAACCCATTTTGGATTGCTTCAGATTGGGGTGATTTAGCTATCAATGCAACACTTTCTGCATACATGAATGGATATAATGATCCACGTATCAGCAAATATATGAATACTTCGACTTCGTATAGAGAGTATCGTGGTGTACGTATGGGTATTAAAGATACAAGTAAAAGCGTTGAAGGTAGTGCTGCAAGGTACTCTAAACCAGCTGTAACAGATGCTTCTCCTATGCCAGTTTTTTATGCGGCAGAGACTTATTTCTTAAAAGCTGAAGCGGCTTTACAAGGATGGATTGCAGGTGGAACAGCGGCAGCTAAGAGTTACTATGAACAAGGTATTCAAATTTCAATGAATCAATATGGCGTAGAGATTGGTGATTATCTTTCAAGTACAGTTGTTCCTCAAGGGTATACAGATCGATGGAACTCTCAAAATAATATTTCATTTACTGATGTTCCTACTGTTGCATGGGAAAACGGAAGTAATAAACTTCAGAAGATTATTACTCAAAAATGGATTGCCAACTATCCATTGGGAATCGAAGCGTGGTGTGATTATCGCCGAACTGGTTATCCTGAATTGTTTACGGCGCGAGATAATCTAAGCTCTGTTGGTTATATCGGTGATATTGATAGTAAACGTATGGTACGTCGTTTACCATATCCTACAACGGAAAAATCTAGTAACTCAGCCAATGTAGAAGCAGCTATTGCAACTATGTTAGGTGGTCCGGACACCGGAGCTACAGATTTGTGGTGGGCGAAAAAGAATTAATTTTTAACCTGATAAAATATAGAATATGAATATAAAGCATATAAAAAATGCATTCGGATTTGCATTTGCCGCTATATTCTTCGTTGGATGTACGGATGTGGAATCTATTAATGATGTTGATTTGAATCAAACAATTAAAACTGATGAGTATTATGCTGCTTTGCGCAAGTGGAAAGAAACACCGGGACTTCCACAAGTGTTCGTTTGGTTCGACAATTGGACAGGAACTTCTCCTACTGGTGAAAATAGCTTGAGAGGTCTACCTGATTCTGTAACCATTGCTTCCAACTGGGGTGGGCATCCGAAATTTGAATTAACTTCGGAGCGAAAGGCTGATATGGAATATGTACAAAAAGTGAAAGGCACAAAGGTTGTTGTTACCTTATTTTCTCAAAATATAGGCGACGACCTTCCAGATAAAGAAATTTATCATGAAGCTGGAACCAGTAGTGATCCAGAAAAGGTGAGACCTGCAATTAAAGCCTATGCAGAGGATATTTATAAAGCTTGTCTTGAATGTGGATATGATGGTTATGACTGGGATTATGAGCCTGGTGGTGGAATGGGAGTTGGTCCGCTTTGGTCAAATAAAGTACAGAGAACTATTTTTGTCGAGGAACTTTCCTACTGGTTTGGACATGGTGCTATGGATCCTAACCGCGATCGTGGAGATCGCCCTATGCCAGAGAAACGCCTTCTTTTCTTGATTGACGGTGAGGTTGGAATCCGAACAGGTATGGATAAAGAATGGCTTTCATACTATGTAGACTATTTTGTATTGCAAGCTTATGGTGGAATGGCAGATTATAGAATGACAGGCGTGTTGCGTGATATGGATGATTGGATACAACAGGGGATTATTACTCCGGATGAAATTGTCCGTAGAACCATAGCTACCGAGAATTTTGAATCGTATGCTAATACTGGAGGAGGATTCCTGGGTATGTCAAACTACGTATATAAAAATACTTATACTGTTAATGGAAAACCTTATGAAATAGACCAGTTAATTGGTGGATGTGGTCTTTATCGTGTAGGCTTTGACTATGCACAAGGTAAGGGCGATTATGATGGTTCACCGGAATATTATTTCTTGCGTCAGGGAATTACAAACATATATAGGAATTTCTATGATCGCATGAATGCTGCCAACGAAGAATAATGATTAAACGAATTTTATAAGAATGAAAATTATGAAATATATCTATTTATCAAGTCTTATGATTGCATTGTCAGCATTCTTTCTTATAGGATGTGAGAATGCAGAATACAAGGCACAGTCAAACAGCCTTTACATAACAGATGCGGCTGGTACAAACAATGCTACTACTGTTACCATGGATGATGGTGCAGACATTAACGTTGTTGTGCGTTTAGCTCAAAAAGTTATGGAAGATGTGGAAGTGGAAATCCAGTTCTCTCCTGAATTACTGGCTGAATACAATGCAACTAGCGGTACGGAATATGAAGTCTTGCCAGCCGATATGCTTCCAAAGAATGCGACAGTGATAATTCCGGCAGGTGAAATTAGTGCTAATTATCGACTTCATGTGGATGATTTTGTGACTAATGGTATTACTTATGCCATTCCTCTTACATTAGGAAATGTTATAAAAGGTAATATTGTAAAATCAAAAGCTCAAAGTAAATTTATTTATGTATTAGCTAAGCCTTTGAATGTTTCTGTTCCTGTATTACGTGGTAATGCCGGAAATGTAACAACACTTCCTGAAACGGATTGGGGAATTACAGTAGATGCATGGACATTGGAAGCATGGGTACGTATGGATGGTTATAGTATAAATAATCAGGCTATTTTCACTTCCGGAAGTAATGATCATGAAATCTATATCCGTTTTGGAGATGCCAATAGGCCTTACAATTATCTACAGATAAAGTCTTTGGGAGGTCAAAAACAAACAGCCAGTGATTTGGAAGCAAACACTTGGTATCATTGGGCTTTCGTTTATAATGGAACAACACTTACCATTTATAGGAATGGAAAACAAGATACCTTCTTTGATCCTCCTGCACCGAAAGGTGGAAGCGTACGCTTTGATTTTATGAAAATAGTGGATAGTGGTAGCTATTTCCGTAATAATTGTGCTATGAGTCAGGTTCGCCTATGGAAAGTAGCTCGTACAGAATCGGAGATCGCAAACAATATGTATTTTGAAGTTAATCCTAAGAATCCTAATTTGATTGCCCTTTGGCCAATGGATGAAGGAGATGGCACTTCCTTTAGAGATGCCACAGGAAACGGACACAATGCAACATCTAATGGTGCACTTCAAAGGTGGGAACATAATATCCGATTTGATAAATAAAATGTTCTAGGCTAATAAATCATTGAAAGAGGAGGATATGTCGCAGAGGCATATCCTCTTTTTTATATGTTAAAGTATCCATAATTTATTAGAACTTTATTCTCCTGAATTGTACTTCTAGTAAATGCTCATATAAACTTAAATTCTAACAAACATGAAACATTGGTTATTATCTGTTTTGCTGGTGGTATGTGGTACTGTTTCAGCACAAATAACACTCGTAAAAGATGGCAAAAGTAGTGCTCGCATCATTGTGCAGGACAAGATGCCAAATAGTAAGACGTCAGCGCAATTCTTACAACGTTTTCTTACTGAAATTTCGGGAGTTGCACTTCCTATTGAAAATGATAAAACTCCTCGAAAAGGAGATATTCTCATTGGTGGTCAATCTTCGGCGGAAGTAACAGAGGATGGATTCTCTATTTCTACTCAAGATGGTATTCTAAAAATATCTGGTAAAGAAAACGGTGTTGTATATGGGGTTGTTACTTTATTGGAGCAATATTTGGGTATCGATTATTGGGGAGAGAATGAATATTCTCTTACCCCTTCAAAAACGGTGAACTTACCCTTCATTAATAAAGTCGAGAATCCGGGCTTTCGTTACCGTCAGACACAATGTTATGCTATCCATACAGACTCTATTTATAAGTGGTGGAATCGTTTAGAGGAACCGAATGAAGTGTTTGCTGCCGGTTATTGGGTGCATACTTTTGATAAGCTTCTGCCTTCATTCATTTATGGGAAAGAACATCCGGAATATTATTCTTACTTCAAAGGAAAACGCCACCCGGGAAAGGCCAGTCAGTGGTGTTTGAGTAATCCGGAGGTTTTTGAGATTGTAGCTCAACGTGTTGATTCTATTTTCAAAGCAAATCCAGATAAGCATATCATGTCTGTAAGTCAGAATGATGGTAATTATACAAATTGTACGTGTGATGCTTGTAAGGCAATTGATGATTATGAAGGAGCATTATCAGGAAGTATCATCACTTTTCTGAATAAGTTGGCTGCCCGTTTCCCGGATAAAGAATTTTCCACATTGGCTTATCTATATACTATGAATCCTCCGAAACATGTGAAACCTTTGCCGAATGTGAATATTATGTTGTGTGATATTGACTGTGACCGTGAAGTAACTTTGACGGAGAATGCTTCGGGAAAAGAGTTTGTGAAAGCCATGGAAGGATGGTCTAAGATTACCAATAATATTTTCGTGTGGGATTACGGTATTAACTTTGATAATTATCTGGCTCCATTTCCTAATTTCCATATTTTACAGGACAATATCCGTCTTTTCAAAAAGAATCATGCCACCATGCATTTCTCTCAAATAGCAGGGAGCAGGGGAGGAGATTTTGCAGAACTTCGCGCTTATTTAGTGTCAAAGTTAATGTGGAATCCAGAAGTTAATGTAGACTCATTGATGCAACATTTTCTGCATGGATATTATGGGGAAGCAGCGCCATATCTTTATCAGTACATAAAGATAATGGAAGGCGCATTAATCGGTAGTGGACAGAGGTTGTGGATATATGATTCACCCGTATCACATAAATATGGCATGCTAAAGCCTGCTTTGATGCGTCGTTATAATCATTTATTTGATTTGGCTGAAAAGGCTGTTGCAGCAGAACCAGATTTCTTAAAACGAGTTCAACGGGCACGCCTGCCAATTCAGTATTCAGAACTGGAAATAGCACGAACGGAGACAGAAAAAGATTTGGTAGATATCAATAAAAAGTTAGACCTTTTTGAGGAACGCGTGAAAGAGTTTCAAGTTCCTACATTGAATGAACGTTCCAATTCACCGGTAGACTATTGCAAATTGTATAGGGAACGTTACATGCCGCAAAAAGAAAAAAGTTTGGCTTTGGGCGCAAAAGTTACTTATCTAATTCCTCCTACGGGAAAATATGCGGCATTAGGAAAAAACGCATTGGTTGACGGTTTGTTTGGTGGAGCAACCTTTGTTGATAGCTGGATTGGTTGGGAAGGAACCGATGGTGCATTCGTTATAGATTTGGGCGAAGCGAAAGAGATACATAGTGTGGAAACAGATTTTCTTCATCAAATAGGGGCCTGGATTCTTTTTCCTCTAAAGGTGGTTTATTCATACGCTGAAGACGGTGAGCATTATACACATTGGAAAACGATTGATTTACCGGAAGAACGTACCGGTGAGGTAAAATTCCGTGGAGTCAAGGCTGAATCAGCCGAACCGATAAAAACTCGTTATGTGAAAGTAGAAGTCACCGGAACAAAAGAATGTCCGACTTGGCATTATGGTGTAGGCCATCCTTCGTGGTTTTTTATAGACGAAGTGATAATAAAATAAAAAAAGTAGGGGGGAGACGTTAGTAGTTTCCCCCTTTTAGTTGTATTATATATAGATGGGTCAGAAAAATGAATTTTTTCATCTATATACTATGATTTATGCAACAGAATAAAACTGCTTCTCAACGAAAAACTATTAACCCGGCTTGCTGGGTACCTACTGCTTATTTTGCAATGGGACTTCCCTTTATTGCTATTAATCTGGTTTCTGTTTTCATGTTTAAGGATCTTGGAATTTCGGATACGCAAATTGCATTCTGGACTTCTCTGATTATGATGCCTTGGACACTGAAATTTTTGTGGAGTCCTTTTCTTGAAATGTATCGGACGAAAAAATTCTTCGTATTGATTACAGAATTATTGAGTGGTGTATTGTTTGGAGTAGTAGCCTTTTCTTTGTTTTTCGATTACTTTTTCGCCATAAGTATCTCTACGATGGCAGTGATTGCCTTTAGTGGAGCAACGCACGATATTGCTTGTGATGGTGTATATATGGCTGAATTGAACAAAGAAGATCAGGCAAAATATATCGGAGTGCAGGGTGCTTTTTATAATGTAGCCAAATTGGTTGCTAATGGAGGATTAGTTGCTATGGCAGGAGCATTGGCAGAGCACTTCGGAGCAATAGAAGGTGCTTCGATAGATGCTAACAAAGGAGCGTATTCATCTGCATGGATGATTATTTTCGGCGTAATTGCGGCAATAATGGTACTGATCGGTATTTATCATATAAAAATGTTACCTTCTACACAGGTTCCGTCAACAACAAAGAAAACTGCATCGGAGGTTGGGCACGAATTGGTAGCAGTCATTGCTAACTTCTTTACTAAAAAGCATATTCTTTATTACATCTGTTTTATTATTTTATATCGTTTGGCAGAAGGCTTTATCATGAAAATAGCTCCGCTGTTTTTACGTGCTTCAAGGGATGTAGGCGGCTTAGGACTGTCGTTAACAGAGATCGGCACGCTAAATGGTATCTTTGGTTCTGCTGCTTTCGTTTTAGGCTCATTGTTGGCAGGTATTTATGTTTCTAAGTTCGGATTGAAAAAGACACTATTTACTCTCTGCTGTATTTTTAATCTTCCGTTTGTAGCCTATACTTTTTTGGCAGTTGCACAGCCTACTAATGTATATCTGATCGGAACTTGTATAACAATGGAATATTTTGGTTATGGCTTTGGTTTTGTCGGACTGACGTTGTTTATGATGCAACAGATTGCTCCAGGCAAACATCAAATGTCACATTACGCATTTGCTTCAGGAATCATGAATCTGGGAGTGATGCTTCCGGGAATGGTTAGTGGTTATCTTAGTGACTTATTAGGATATCGTAATTTCTTTATCTATGTGTTAATTGCAACTATTCCAGCTTTTCTGATTACTTATTTCATACCTTTCACGTATGATGACTCAAAAAATAAATAATATAAAATCAACGATTATGAATAAAATTCAAATTCCTTGGGAAGATCGTCCTGTCGGATGTACGGACGTTATGTGGCGTTACTCACAAAATCCAGTTATCGGACGTTATCATATTCCTTCATCTAATAGTATTTTCAATAGTGCTGTTGTTCCTTTTGAGGATGGTTTTGCAGGCGTATTCCGTTGTGATAACAAAGCTGTACAGATGAATATCTTTGCAGGTTTTAGTAAGGACGGAATTCATTGGGATATCAATCATGAACCTATTCAGTTTAAAGCAGGTAACACGGAAATGATTGAGTCGGAATATAAATACGATCCTCGTGTTACATGGATTGAAGACCGTTATTGGGTGACTTGGTGTAATGGCTATCATGGCCCTACGATTGGTATTGCCTATACTTTTGACTTTAAGGAGTTTTTCCAGTGCGAAAATGCTTTCTTGCCTTTCAATCGTAATGGTGTACTTTTCCCGCAGAAGATCGATGGCAAGTATGCGATGTTGAGTCGTCCCAGTGATAATGGACATACTCCGTTTGGCGATATATACATCAGCTATAGCCCGGATATGAAATATTGGGGTGAACACCGCTGTGTAATGAAAGTGACTCCTTTCCCGGAAAGCGCTTGGCAGTGTACAAAGATTGGTGCAGGTTCAGTTCCTTTCCTTACAGATGAAGGCTGGTTGCTGTTCTATCACGGTGTAATCACTACTTGTAATGGTTTCCGTTACGCTATGGGAGCTGCCATATTGGATAAAGATCATCCGGAAAAAGTTCTTTACCGTACACGTGAATATCTGATAGGTCCGGCTGCTCCTTACGAACTTCAGGGTGACGTTCCTAATGTAGTATTCCCCTGTGCTGCTTTGCAAGATGGTGAACGTGTTGCTGTTTATTATGGTGCGGCAGATACTGTGGTAGGTATGGCCTTCGGATATATAAAAGAGATTATCGATTTTACGAAACGAACGAGTATCATTTAATAAAGATATGAAACGTATTATATTAACTTACACACTTGCTTTTTCCCTTCTTTCCGCCTATGCGGGGGAAGGGGGGAGCCCTCCCCTTAAAAATACGGATAAAAGTCTTTTGATAGATTATGTGGATCCTTTTATCGGAACTACAAATTTCGGAACGACCAATCCGGGAGCGATTTGCCCCAATGGTATGATGTCTGTGGTTCCTTTCAATGTGATGGGATCTTCCGAAAACACATACGATAAAGATGCCCGATGGTGGTCTACGCCTTATGAATATACAAATTGTTTCTTTACCGGATATGCTCATGTGAATTTGAGTGGAGTCGGTTGTCCGGAATTAGGTTCTTTATTATTGATGCCTACTACCGGAGAACTGAATGTGGATTATAAAGAATATGGTAGTAAGTATAAGGATGAACAGGCCTCACCGGGCTATTATTCTAATTATCTGACTAAATATAATGTAAAAACAGAAGTTTCGGCTACTCCGCGTAGCGGTATTGCCCGGTTTACTTTCCCAAAAGGGAAAAGCCACATCCTGCTGAATCTGGGTGAGGGGTTAACGAATGAGAGTGGCGCTATGCTTCGTCGTGTAAGCGATAGCGAAGTGGAAGGAGTCAAACTACTTGGTACATTTTGTTATAATCCTCAAGCTGTATTCCCTATTTACTTTGTATTGCGGGTTAAAAAGAATCCTTCTGCAACAGGGTATTGGAAGAAACAACGTCCGATGATGGGGGTTGAGGCTGAATGGGATAAGGATCAGGGAAAGTATAAACTTTATACTCGCTACGGAAAAGAAATAGCAGGAGATGACATTGGTACTTATTTCTCCTTCGATACAGAAGAAGGTGAACAAGTAGAAGTACAAATGGGAGTTTCTTTTGTAAGCATAGAAAATGCCCGTTTGAATCTGGATCGTGAACAGGCTGGAAAGGATTTTGAGAAGATTCATGCGGAAGCACGTTCCAAATGGAATGATGACTTGTCACGCATAACAGTGGAAGGTGGTACAGATGCCCAAAAGACTGTGTTTTATACAGCGCTTTATCATTTGCTGATTCATCCTAATATTTTGCAGGATGTAAACGGAGAATATCCGGCAATGGAAAGTGATAAGATCCTGACAACCAAAGGTGATCGCTATACCGTATTTTCTCTTTGGGATACCTACCGCAATGTTCATCAATTGTTGACCTTGGTTTATCCGGAACGTCAGATGGAAATGGTGCGCACAATGCTTGATATGTATCGTGAACATGGATGGTTGCCTAAGTGGGAATTATATGGCAGAGAAACATTGACAATGGAAGGTGATCCGAGTATTCCGGTAATTGTAGATACCTGGATGAAAGGTTTGCGTGACTTTGATGTTGATTTGGCTTATGAGGCAATGTACAAATCTGCTACGTTACCGGGGGCGGAAAACTTGATGCGTCCTGATAATGATGATTATATGTCTAAAGGATATGTACCCCTTCGTGAACAGTATGACAATTCCGTCTCTCATGCATTGGAATATTATATTGCCGATTTTGCATTGTCTCGTTTTGCAGCTGCTTTAGGTAAAAAGAAAGATGCAGAGATGTTCTATAAACGTTCTTTAGGATACAAACATTATTATAGTAAAGAATTTGGTACTTTCCGTCCGATTCTCCCCGATGGAACGTTTTATAGCCCGTTTAATCCGAGACAAGGAGAGAACTTTGAACCGAATCCCGGTTTCCATGAAGGTAGTTCCTGGAATTATACGTTCTATGTACCACATGATGTATATGGCTTGGCGAAATTAATGGGGGGAAAGAAACCTTTTATTGATAAACTACAAATGGTTTTTGACAAAGGACTTTACGACCCGGCAAATGAACCGGATATTGCTTATGCTCATTTATTCTCATACTTTAAAGGTGAAGAATGGCGTACGCAGAAAGAGACGCAGCGTTTATTAGATAAGTACTTTACAACAAAACCTGATGGTATTCCAGGAAATGATGATACGGGAACGATGTCTTCCTGGGCTATTTTCAATATGATCGGTTTTTATCCGGATTGTCCCGGACTGCCCGAATATACATTGACGACTCCGGTCTTTAATAAGGTAACGATCCGGTTAGATCCGAAATGGTATAAAGAGAACGAACTGGTGATTGAAACCAATCGGACTCAACCAGGAGCTTTATATATTGATAAGGTACTATTGAATGGCAAGAAGTTCAATAAATATCATATCACACATGATGAACTTGTTCACGGCAAATATTTAAAGTTTGATTTGAAATAACACACAGTGTTTCATAGGTATCGTTTTTGGGTTGACAGGGCTGTCGGACTTCTTATAGTTCGGCAGCCTATTTTTTTACATTTATTTCTGTTATTACTTCATCGGAAATAGTGACGGTATATGCTTGGGATAGTGACGGTATCGGACCAAGATAGCGTCACTATTTGTCTTGGATACCGTCACTATCTTACTTTTATTAAATTATACTCCGTAGTATTTTTAGTTATTCTCTGTTTTATAGGTGATTACAAAAATCTATTCCGTACGTCTACTATGTAAATCGTATGCAATAAAATAAAAAATGAGAAGAAATTTATTTAAACATATCCTTTGGATATTGATACTTGCAGAGTGTTTTCCTCTATTGGCAATTGCCGGATCGCAGCAAAAGGAACAACGTTATAAAATAGCCGTATGTGACTGGATGATTCTGAAACGTCAGAAAATCGGTTCATTCCAATTGGTACATGAATTGAATGGTGACGGTGTAGAATTGGATATGGGTGGTCTTGGCAAGAGGGAAATGTTTGATAATAAATTGCGCGAGCCCCATTTCCAGCAGTTATTTCGTGAAACTGCTCAAAAATATCAATTAGAAGTTTCTTCTATTGCTATGTCCGGTTTCTATGGACAGTCTTTTCTGGAGCGGGTTAATTATAAAGATTTAGTTCAGGATTGCCTTCATGCCATGAAAGTGATGAATGCCAAAGTAGCCTTTCTTCCTTTGGGAGGAATCAAAGCCGGATGGGAAAAGATTCCGGCACTACGGACAGAAGTTGTAAAACGCTTGAAGGAGGTAGGAGATATGGCAGCTTCTGAAGGAGTGGTGATTGGTATTGAAACTCAACTGGATGCAAAAGGAGATGTGAAACTACTGAAAGAAATTAATTCTCCCGGAATCAAGATCTATTTTAAATTTCAAAATGCATTGGAGAATGGAAGGGATTTGTGCAAGGAGTTGAAGATTCTGGGGAAAAAGAGGATTTGCCAGATTCACTGTACGGACACAGATGGAGTGACTTTACCTTATAATGAACGATTGGACATGAATAAGGTGAAAAAGACACTGGATAAGATGGGATGGAGTGGATGGCTGGTGGTAGAACGTTCGCGTGACAAGAATGACGTGCGGAACGTGAAAAAGAATTATGGTACGAATATTAAGTATTTGAAAGAGGTGTTTCAACAGAGATAGGAGGATATTATGATATAGTTAAGAGAGAAAAAAGTGCAAAATCTATTTTTTTATTCTTTTAAGTGATTACATATTTTTTGATTGTACGTCTTTCCTTAAAAGAACTTTTAGATTTTGAAGATATAATATATTATTTTTGTTTAAATTAAAATTTAATCTATGAAGAGTAAGATGAAGATTAAAATGAAAGTTGTCGGGAGCATAGCTTGTTTATCGATGATTTTATTTATGGGCTCTTGTGCTGGAGATGGTTTTGATGAAGAAACCTTCTCCGGTGGCGTGACGAATACGCAATTGGATTCGCCGAAAGCATCGGATGTGGCTTTTGAAAAACTGGCTACAACTGAAAATAATGTAAAAGTTACTTGGTCTGTTGTTATGGGGGCAGGTGGTTATAAATTTTCTATGTACATTGTAGATGACCCTGATCATCCTGTAGCTGTAGTGAAGGACAGTATTGTAGACGGGACGGCTGTAGTATGTCCTTGGGTAGAAGATACGAACTATAAGGTTGAGATTGCAGCATTGGGGAATGAAAAGTTGAATAATACAGCTTCCGTTTCCGCCACTGAAATCAGTTGGTCTACACTTGTTGCCGCAACGCTTGTTCCTAATGGTACAGACTTGACTACATATTTTGCTGAACATCCGGTGACTACGGGAAAAGATACAGAAGTTGCTTTCGAACTGGAAGCAGGAGGGACGTATTATATTTCAGGAGATTTGAACTTTGGCGTAAATAATGTACAGTTGCGCGGAAATAAAACACGCGGGAATGCGAATGTGAAATTCACTGCTCCGGCTTCTATTATTACTTGTGGTGGAGGATTAGCCTTGAAGTTTATCAACTTTGATTGTGATGTAGTGACAGATGGGGCTTTTTTAAAGTTTGGTGATGTTCCGGAAGAGATATTGGATACAAAGAGAACCGATCATGGAAAAGTAACTAATCCTATGGTTATTCAATCTTGCAATATCAAGGCTGTTAGAAAATACTTAGTTCACATTAACGGAAAGAAGTATGGTATTCAAAATTTTGCAATCAGAAATTGTGTAATAGATTGCTATCAAGCTGCTGACCTGATAAACTTTAACTCTAGCAGTTCGATTGTGAAAGACTTCGAAATAAGTAACTCTACGATTTATAGTCATAACCAAAACGGTTCTCGTTTTTTACGTTATGGAGGTGGACAAACAACCAGTTATGATGGTTGGTCAAGAGGATCGATGACATTTATAAGCAATACATTCTATAATCTCTCCTATTCCGGACAGAGTTTTAATGGCAATGGTTGGTCACAGACACATAATGAGGTAATTTCAAAGAACAATTTGTTTATTGACTCATTTTCGGGAAATTTCAATCGTCGTATAAGAATGCAGGGTACAAAGGTAGCTGCAACTTTTGAAAATAACTGTTATTGGTACAATGGCGCATTGCCACTGGATGAGACTTCAAATCGTGCGGATGGTGATAAGAGCAATTCTGCTTATGGCGTGGATCCGGGATTCGCTGATGCTGCAAACGGTGATTTTACTCCGAGTGCTCCCGAAGTATTTGCTCATGGTAGTGGCGACCCGCGTTGGTTAAATTAAAAAGATAATAAATCTAGAATACGATAAAGATGAAACATAAGAATATATATAGAATCAGTATCAGCCTGCTTCTAGCTTTTGTGATGGCTTTGCCGACAATAGCACAGAATACTAAAACATTCAAAGGAGTTGTGCTGGATGAGACCGAGCAACCTATTATTGGAGCTGCCATAAAGGTTGTAGGAACAACAGTGGGAACAATAACGGATTTAGATGGAAATTTCACATTGAATGTTCCTGATGGTAAGGAAGTGGAAATCTCTTATATAGGATATGTACCACAACGTTTTTCTGCTCCATTCAAATTGACAAAGATCATCTTGAAGGAAGATACGCAGCAATTGGATGAAGTTGTAGTTGTGGGTTATGGTACGCAGAAGAAAGCGCATTTGACTGGTGCTATCGCCACTGTTCCCGTTGATGATATTCAGGATATTTCAAGTGGAAGTTTGGCCAGTACATTGAGCGGTTTGGCAAATGGTATCTCTGTAAACGGAGGTGATACTCGTCCGGGACAAAACGCTACGATTACTATTCGTCAGAATGGTGAGTTGGAAGAAATGGGAGGTACCAACCTGCAGCCATTGTATGTTATTGATGGTTACATTTATCCTACGGAAGTAAAAGTGGGAAGTACTTATACTAATTTGGGTGCGGAAGCGTTTAACAACTTAGATCCATCAGTTGTGGAAAGTATTTCTATCTTGAAGGATGCTTCTGCAGCAGTTTACGGTGCTCGTGCAGCAAATGGTGTTATTCTGGTAACCACAAAAAAGGGAAAGTTAGGTGCGCCTAAAATTTCATATAATGGAACATTTGGTATTACAGATGAAGTATCTCGTCCTAAGATGTTGAATGCGTATGAGTATGGCAAGTTATGGAATGCAGTACGTATGGCTGACCCGACGGAGACAAGTATTGATCCGTTAAGAGCTATTTTTCAGCAGGATGAGTTGAATGCCATGAAAAGTTTGCACTATGATTTACTGGATAAATATTGGGAATCCGCATTGACGCAGCAGCATAGTGTAAACCTGAGCGGTGCTACTGAAAAAGCCAGTTATTTTGCCGGAATTTCTTATTTTGATCAGGATGGTAACTTAGGTAAGCTGGATTACAATCGTTGGAATTACCGTGCTGGTGTAGATGTGAAAATCAGCAAGTGGATAAAAGCGAATGTACAGGTCTCCGGTGATTATGGAAAGAAAAATACTCCTCTGAATCAGGTCGGAGGTTCGTCTGCAGAGAAAGATTACAATACGCTGTTGACACATCCTTATTATATTCCCGAATATGTGGGTGAATATGCGGTAGCTGCTTACGGTCCTACTAATTCATCGGTAAGTAATATTCAGAATTACAATTTCAATGTACTTCAGAATAATGGCGACTATAAACGAAACATGACATCAAACATGAATATTAATGCCGGGTTGGAATACGATTTCGGATGGAATAAATGGTTGAAAGGACTGAAATTGAAGTTTACTTATTCGAAGAGTGTCAATACGAATAAGACAAATGATTATGGTACTTCTTATAATCTTTATTATTTGGAGACTCGTTCTGGTAGTGGAGAACATTTGTATACTCCAATTGAAGGAGCGGATAACAGTGCATTTGAAAATACTAGTTTTTATTTGGCAAATAGTGGAAAACCGGTGGTTAACTCCAGTACAAGTGATATTACTGGATATTTGTCTCGTTCCATGACTCGTTCGGATAACTATCAGATGAACTTTACTGCAGCATATAATAGGGATTTCGGACTACATTCTGTAGGAGGTTTATTCTCCATTGAAAAGTCTGAATCAGAAACAGAATATTTGTACGGTATGGTTACTAACCCATACGAATTTACGACAGGACAATCTAATTCGGTAGACTGGAATAGTACTCCTAGTACAGAATTCACTCGTTTTGAGTCGGGTAATTTATCTTATATCGGTCGTTTGAATTATTCTTATGATAACAAATATTTACTGGAGTTCCTGCTTCGTTCGGATTCTTCCACCAAGTTTGCTCCTGAAAATTATTGGGGATTTTTCCCGTCAGTATCTGCTGGTTGGGTGGTTTCACAAGAAGAATGGTTTACTAAGAACGTTACATGGATTGATTACTTAAAGTTGCGTGCATCTTTTGGTTTGACCGGTCGTGATAATACAACAGCATGGCAATGGTTGCAGACTTACGGAACAGATAAGGATAAAGGGCCAGTATTTGGCACTAGTACAGAGGCCAATGCCGGTAGTCACCTCACAATGAATAAAAACAATGCAGCAATCAATCGGGATGCTCATTGGGATAAATCTTATAAAGGTAATTTGGGGCTTGATTTCAATGTTCTCGATAATCGTTTATCATTCAATATTGACGCTTACTATGAATGGAACCGTGAGATGTTGCTTAGTTATAATGCCTCTGTTCCATCTACAGTGGGAGCTAATTCTGCGAAAGTGAATTATGGAGAATTGAATACTTATGGTATCGAACTGTCTGCTACATGGAGAGACAAGATAGGTAAGGATTTTAAGTATAAAATTCAGTTGAACACCGGGTATAGTGATAATGAGATTTTGGTAAGAGACTGGGATCAGAAGCCTACTTATAAGAGCTATAAGAAGGGTGATCGTTTGGATCAAGGCATCTGGGGTATGCAGTGTATCGGTATGTTCCGCAGCTATCAGGATATTGACGAGTATTTTGCCAAGTACAATATTACTTCCTATATGGGTAACGTTAAAGAAGATGTAAAACCGGGTATGTTGATTTATAAAGACGTGCGTGGAGCCAGACAAGATGATGGTACATACGCCGGACCGGATGGTGTGGTTAGCTCTGAAGATGACCAGGTGCGGTTGTCCAACCGAAGCAATCCTTACAGCATGACAATGAACCTGAACGCAGAATGGAAGGGGCTTTCTTTGACAGCTCAGTTTAATGCGAGCTGGGGTGGTTATAGTTTCTTGCCTGATGATGCAATTTCTTTAGGAAACCAAGGAACATCGGCTAATAAGTATAATGATTTGGAATATGCAAATATGCCTTCGTTCTGGACTACAGACAATATGTTTGTGTATAACGACGTAGTAGATGCAGCAGGTAATGTAGTGGTGAAAGCCAATCGCAATGGAAAATATCCGAACTTGAGATGGGGCAGCGTGAATGCAGTAACTTCTTCTTTCTGGAGAGTAAGCGGAACACGTGTCAAACTGAATCGCGTTACATTAGCTTACCGTATACCGTCAAAATATACAAAAATGATAGGTATCGAAAGTTGCCGTTTTAACATTACAGGACAGAATCTATTAAGTTTCTATAATCCTTATCCGGATAATTTTATTGATCCGATGACTACTTATGGGAATTATCCTACCCTGCGTAAATTCACGATTGGTGTTAATTTAACATTCTAAAAGAACAGTAAAATGAAAAGAAAAAATATATTCCGTATCAGCGTAGCTTTTTGGGCGATGACTGCGTTTACTTCTTGTAGCGACCAGTTCATGCAAGACAAGCAGAACTTTGACAGCACTACTGCCGATGCTTATAATTATTGGAGTGGTGCACTGGGACGTGTAGCAGATGTTTATAGAGTATGTCTGCCAGATCCTAAGGCTACTCCCAGTTCAATGTATAACAGTACCGGTTTAGCAGACGACCAATCTAAGTCGACTGAAGAATATAGTGGATTCAGTGCTTTTGTCGATCCACTCAAGCCGTTGACTTATCAAACCGGAAATAATCCTGTACCTGATTACTTTGAAGGAACGAAAGGTGATCCTATAACTTCCGCTTATGGACGTATTCGTAATATTAATGATGTCATTGCAGGCATTGAAGGAAGCACGCTTTCGCAGGAAGAAAAGAATGAGTTGTTAGGGCAGGTTTACTTCTTTCGTGCATGGTGCTATTATAATTTGGTGAAATGGTATGGTGGTGTGCCCATCATTACGGAAGTACAGGAACCTGTTGAAAGTTCTGTTGTTCCCCGTTCTTCCGCAAAGGATTGTTTCAAATTTATTTGTGACGATTTGGAGAGAGCTGAAACATTGTTAGCACCTTTTACGGGAGCCGGACAATGGATGTCTGGTGATAATTACGGTCGTGTTACTTCCGGTACAGCAGTGGCTTTGTTGGGTCGAGTACGTGTACTATATGCCAGTCCGTTATTTAATCGCTCCAATGATTTGTCTCGTTGGACACAGGCTTACAATGATATAAAAAGATCTATTGACGTGCTGACAGCTGCCGGATATGGCTTGGCTAATGAAAGTAATCCCGGTGTGAACGCTTCCGGTTGGGCTAATCTTTTTACTGAAGTGCCGAGTCAAGAAGCTGTATTTGTAACGCTACACAACACGCTGACGGAAGGAGTTCCTGATTATCGTAAGAATAATACATGGGAAAATGGCATCCGGCCGTACAATGCTAGAGGAGGAGGTGGCAAAACACCTTCCGCCATGTTGGTAGATATGTTTCCTATGTCTGACGGCAAGATACCTGCAACTTGTGAAACATACAATACGTTAACTAAATCAGATATACCTTATTATCGCGAATTTCCTTTCGTCGATCGTGATCCGCGCTTCTATCGTACATTCGCTTTCCCGGGAGTTCGTTGGTCGTTTGTCGGTAATCCTACGACACAAGGGAACCGATACCCGCACAATGGTCCTGATTATGAACTTTGGAACTATACCTGGTATACGGATGCAGCTTATGTAGATGATATTGAAGCCAATAGCAGTGTGACCTATGGCGCTGATGGTCTCCTTAATGATGTAAAAGGTTTTTATGTACGTAAACGCTCTGATGACAGAGATGTGAATGCTATTGCCCGTTATGTCTATGATGAAAAGTCCGGGGGATTCACACGTTCTGCCGCGCCGTATATGGAGATTAGATATGCGGAAGTATTACTTAATTATGCAGAAGCAGCATGTAATGCGGGTGAGATGGGAGTTGCCGTTGATCAATTACAAAAAATCCGTGCTCGTGTTGGTTATAAAGCTGAAAATAATTATGGATTGGAAGCAGGTTTGGACGGTGACCAAGCTAAATGTATGGCAGCTATCATGTATGAACGTCAAATTGAATTGGCATACGAAGGAAAACGTTTCGATGATATGCGTCGCTGGATGTTGTTTGATGGCGGCATAGAACTTCCTGAAGGTGCGCCTGCTACTTGGAAACTGACTGGCTGGGGTGGAAACACATGTACATATCTTGGTTTTAAGCCACTCAACGGACAACGTCGCGAGAATCTTGAATTCCGTACAACTGTAAACGGTGGCATTGGTGGAACAAATGTTGACGACGATCCGTTAGTAAAAGCTGGAATTACCCGTCCGGCTGCAATGGATTTGAGAAAGGATCTTGCCAGCGAACAGGATAGGCTGAAAGAATTTTATTCAAATTATTTGACCCGTAAGACAAAGAAAGGCGATTCTTATGATGATAGCCATTCTCCATTGTATATCGCGTTCCTTCCAAGGTATTATATCCTTGGTTTCCATCAAGGTATCCAGGGTAATAATAGTACATTGCTGCAAACCATCGGCTGGGGAGATTACAACAACGGTGGCGCAAACGGTACTTTTGACCCGCTGGCTGAATAAAAAACTCAACTTCCTTCGATAAGAACCCTGCATTTCGGTGCAGGGATAATTACATCGGAGATGAATCACAGGATGCTTCGGCATCGAAAACCATAGAAATTCACCGGTTCCTCCCTCTTTTCTTTGAGAAGACGGCAGGAATTGGTGAATTTTTGTTCGTTAAATCAGCTGATTTTAGTTATCTTTGCCTTCGCAAACTTCTCAAAACGCTTCCCCAAGCCTGCTGAATGCCTGCAAACTTCCAGAAACGCTTTCCCAAGCTTGTAAAATGCCGGAAAACTTTTTAAATCGCTTTTGCAAGCTTGAAAAACGCCTGCAAATTTTAAAAAATGCTTTCACAGGTATGCAAAACGTCCGCGAATTTACAGCAACCATTTCGCGGGCTTGTCCGGACTTCGAATTTTTCAGAGATAGATAGAACAAGTATGAATCCCGAAAGAAAAAATTATGGGAAGTTATCAAAAAGCAGACGGTATCACACTGTCACAACTGAACAACACTGAGTACACCAATTTCATGAATCGTGTGCTGACACTCCTCACCGCAGGAAGTATTTCCAAACTGACAGTAACAAACATCGTGAACAGCATCAAGCCGAAGTTGGTACAAATGGAAGACCTGGTGAACCGTTCCACGGCCAACGCCGAAACAAAGGATTTACTGAAACTGGATGCCGAACGCGATTCGTATGTCAGTTATTTGTTGGCTACTGTCCGTGCGGCCAAAAACTCACCGTTGGCAGCGCAACGAGATGCATATAATACCTTGGAAATCACGGTGCGCCCTTATACCGGACTGGCACGCATGCGCAATATGGAGGAAACGGCAGCCATCAGCGGACTACTGCTTGATTTCCGCAAGGAAGCCGTGAAAACCGCCGTTACGGCACTCAATTTGGATGCCATATTAACGGCACTCGAAACCGCCAATAAAAACTATTCGGCACTGACAGACGCCCGTTCCGTTACTCGTACAGCAGAATCGGTTGCGGACTCAAAGACTGTGCGTGCGCAGCTTGATTCACTCTACGATGACTTGGTGATGCACATAACCGCTGTCAATATACTGACTCCCTCCATAACGGAAGCTTCAGCGTTTCTTACTGCTCTCAACCAAGTCATAGCCGAAACAAAAGCTGCTTATAATCGTCGTAAAGGTATTACGGCTCCCTCAAAGCCTTCCGGAGGCAACGGAACGATAACGCCTGGTGAAGGTGAAGCTCCCGATCCTGATGAAGGCGGTGGAGTAACTCCTCCTTCCGGTGGCAGCGACAGTGGCGAAGCTCCCGATCCGGCTCTCTGACGGCAGCTAATAGAAGAGAAAATGTGAAAAGAGGGAATCTTAAGATTCCCTCTTTTCTTTTACACCAAGCTATTCCGGTTATTCGGATTTCGTGTGTGACACATTCCTTCCTTCGTCGTTTTTTCTTCCGATAGAGAAATGACCGGCAGAAAAAGACACTTTTCAGCAAAGTGATTCTCGATAGTACTACACGGACCATTGGAGACTGGAAAGTCGTTTCTCTCCCCCGCATTTGATAAAAGATCATCATCACTGATTACAAATCTTTTCTTCTTTCGTCTTATTATTGTATTTTTGAATTAACAACTTCACAAAACCAAATAAAAATGAAGAAGAAACAGGTACTTTTAGCAGTTTTTGCTGCAACAATGTTGACTCCGACCGTTGCATGGGCGCAATACCCACAAATATCTGGCGAAGCCAAAGAAAACTATACAAAAATGATGACTGAAGAGCGGAAACGCTCTGATGAAGCATGGGCAAAAGCGTTGCCGATAGTACAAAAAGAAGCTAGAGAAGGACGTCCATATATTCCTTGGGCTGGTCGTCCGTACGATTTGCCACAGGCTGATATCCCTTCATTCCCAGGTGCTGAAGGTGGTGGTATGTACAGTTTCGGTGGTCGTGGAGGTAAAGTGATAACTGTCACAAATCTGAATGATCGTGGACCGGGCTCTTTCCGTGAAGCATGTGAAACTGGTGGTGCACGTATTATCGTATTTAATGTTGCCGGTATCATCCGTCTGGAATCTCCGATTATCGTCCGTGCTCCTTACGTAACTATTGCCGGACAAACAGCTCCGGGAGACGGTGTTTGTATTGCTGGAGAATCATTTTGGGTAGATACACATGATGTGGTGGTACGTCACATGCGTTTCCGTCGTGGAGAAACGAAAGTATGGCATCGTGATGACTCTTTCGGAGGTAACCCTGTTGGTAATATAATGATCGACCACTGCTCCTGTACGTGGGGATTGGATGAAAACATTTCTTTCTATCGCCACATGTACGACCCGAGTGAAGGACAATATGAAAGCAAAGACTTGAAACTTCCTACTGTAAACGTAACTATTCAAAATACTATCTCGGCAAAAGCGTTGGATACGTACAATCATGCGTTTGGTAGCACGTTAGGTGGTGAGAACTGTGCATTTGCCCGTAACCTTTGGGCTAGTAACTCCGGACGTAATCCTTCTATCGGCTGGAATGGCATATTCAATTTCGTTAATAATGTAGTATTCAATTGGGTGCACCGTTCTTCCGATGGTGGTGATTATACCGCGATGTTCAATATGATTAACAACTACTACAAACCGGGACCTGCTACTCCTAAGGATTCCAATGTAGGACATCGTATCTTGAAACCGGAAGCAGGACGTAGTAAGCTGGATCATAAAGAATATGGGCGAGTATATGCCGACGGAAATATAATGGAAGGCTATCCTGAAATAACTAAAGACAACTGGAATGGCGGTATTCAGATTGAAACTCAACCAAACACTGACGGATATACTGAATACATGCGTAGCTATAAGCCGTTCGAGATGCCGTATATCAATATCATGGGGGCTAAAGATGCTTATGACTATGTATTGAAACATGTAGGTGCGAATATTCCTTGTCGTGATATTGTTGACGAACGCGTGATTGAAGAAGTAAGAACAGGTATTCCTTATTATGAAAAGAAACTTCCTAAAGACGCTTATGGTGACTTGACAGGTTTGTCTCCTAAGTCAATGGGAGAAGACGGACAGTTCAAGTATCGTCGTTTGCCGAAAGATTCTTATAAGCAGGGTATTATTACTGATGTTCGCCAGATGGGGGGGTATCCTGAATACAAAGGTACTCCTTATGTTGATACAGACAAAGATGGTATGCCGGACGAATGGGAAATTGCTAACGGATTAAATCCGAACGATCCGAGTGATGCCAATAAAGACTGTACTGGTGACGGATATACGAATATTGAAAAATATATCAACGGTATCAGCACAAAGCATAAAGTAGATTGGAGAGATATGAAGAACAACTACGATACATTGGCTGAAAAAGGAAAATTAATGTAATTATGAAAAAGATACTGATACTATCATTGCTTTTTATTTCCGGTTGGATGTCTGCACAGGCAGTCGACTTAAATAAAGAGAATCGTGATCCTGAATATGTAAAATCTATTGTCAGCCGGTCACAAAAGATCGTTGATAAACTCGGACTTACAGATGCGAAAACAGCCGAAGATGTTCGCAATGTCATAGCCAATCGTTACTTCGAATTAAATGATATTTATGAGGTGCGGGATGCGAAAGTCAAGAAAGTAAAAGAATCCGGGTTGACTGGTGAGGCTAAAAATGAAGCTTTGAAAGCTGCGGAAAATGAAAAAGATGCGGCGCTATATCGTTCACATTTCGCTTTTCCTGCCAATTTATCTCTCTTTCTTGATGAAAAGCAAATAGAAGCTGTTAAAGATGGCATGACTTATGGAGTAGTAAAAGTGACTTATGACTCACATCTGGACATGATTCCTACTTTGAAAGAAGAAGAAAAAGCTCAAATCTATGCTTGGTTGATAGAGGCTCGTGAATTTGCGTTGGATGCAGAAAATTCGAATAAGAAACACGCTGCTTTCGGAAAATACAAAGGACGTATCAATAACTATCTGGCTAAACGTGGATATGACCTGAAGAAAGAACGAGAGGAATGGTATAAACGTATAAAAGCCCGTGGAGGTTCTATATAATTAAAAAATAAGATACTATAAAAAGAAGTGAAATTCTTTCCCATTGTAAATGGTTAGTTTGTTTGATGGTGGAAAGGGTGGCTCGGAGAGTCGCCCTTTTATCGTATATAAATTTTGAATCTATTGATTCTTCTAGTATATTTGAGTACAAACGGCGCTTTCCATCGTCTCCTCTGTATAAAAGATACAAATATAGAATATAGAAATGAAAAAGTTAAGAAATACATTAGCCGCAATAAGTCTTCTGTTTCTGGCTTCTTGTGGGGGGAACAAAGACTACTACATGTTCACTTCGTTTCATGAACCGGCTGATGAGGGGTTGAGATACTTATATAGTGAGGACGGAATTCACTGGGACAGTATTCCGGGAGTTTGGCTAAAGCCGGAACTGGGACAGCACCAGCTCATGCGGGATCCCTCGATGGTACGTACTCCGGATGGAACCTACCATTTGGTCTGGACTACAAGTTGGAAAGGTGATTTAGGATTTGGCTACGCACATTCCAAAGATCTGATCCATTGGTCGGAACAACAGATGATTCCTGTAATGGCAGACGAACCGACTACTATTAATGTATGGGCTCCGGAAATTTTCTATGACGACGAGAACGATCAGTTTATGGTCGTATGGGCTTCCTGTGTCCCCGGGCGTTTCGAAAAGGGGATAGAAGAAGAGAATAATAATCATCGTTTATACTATATCACTACAAAAGATTTTAAAACCGTCTCGAAAGCAAAACTTTTGTATGATCCGGGATTCAGTACCATTGATGCCGTTATCGTGAAACGGGCAAAGAATGACTATGTAATGGTACTCAAGGATAACACCCGACCGGAACGTAATCTGAAAATCGCTTTTTCCGATTCTATGACCGGTCCTTATTCGCCCGCATCCCAACCTTTCACTGAATCCTTTGTAGAAGGACCGTCTGTAGAGAAAGTGGGAGACGATTATCTAATCTATTTTGATGTATATAAGAAAAAAATATATGGCGCTATGCGTACGAAGGATTTCCGGAACTTTACAGATGTAACAGAAGAGGTAAGCATCCCTGTAGGGCATAAGCATGGAACCATATTTACGGCTCCGGAATCAGTCGTAAAAGCATTGCTGGAAGAAAAGAAATAAACCCGGAAACAATTTTAAATCAGAATAAATCATGAACAACTCTGCTAAAATTCTTTTTGTACTGGCTGCCGGTTGGTTGACTACTACAGCCTTTGCACAAGATAGAATTCATTATACAGGAAAAGAATTATCGAACCCTGCTTGTCACGACGGACAACTGTCTCCGGTAGTCGGAGTACATAACATTCAGTTGGTACGTGCCAATCGTGAACATCCCGATGCTTCGAACGGCAATGGATGGACGTATAATCATCAGCCGATGCTGGCTTATTGGAATGGACAGTTTTTCTATCAATACCTGGCAGATCCTTCTGACGAACACGTACCGCCTTCACAGACTTTTCTGATGACATCGAAGGATGGATATCGCTGGACAAATCCGGAAATTGTGTTTCCTCCTTATCAAGTTCCCGATGGATACACCAAAGAGTCTCGTCCGGGTGTGCAGGCCAAAGATCTGATTGCCATTATGCACCAGCGTGTCGGATTCTATGTTTCTAAATCCGGCAAGCTGATTACAATGGGAAATTATGGAGTTGCTTTGGATAAAAAAGATGATCCCAATGATGGAAACGGTATTGGCCGGGTGGTTCGTGAAATAAAGAAAGACGGTTCTTACGGACCGATCTATTTCATTTATTATAATCATGGATTTAATGAAAAGAATACTGATTATCCGTATTTTAAGAAAAGCAAGGATCGTGAGTTTGTGAAGGCTTGCCAGGAAATTCTTGACAATCCGCTGTATATGATGCAGTGGGTGGAAGAAGCCGACCGTGAAGATCCTATTCTCCCGCTGAAGAAAGGATACAAAGCATTCAATTGTTATACATTGCCGGATGGACGTATTGCCAGTCTTTGGAAACATGCGCTTACCTCTATCAGTGAGGATGGCGGACATACTTGGGCAGAGCCTGTGCTTCGTGCAAAAGGTTTCGTTAATAGCAACGCGAAAATTTGGGGACAGCGTTTAAGTGATGGTACATACGCTACTGTATATAATCCGTCGGAATTTCGTTGGCCGCTGGCTATATCTTTGAGTAAAGATGGATTGGAATATACAACATTGAATCTGGTGCATGGTGAAATCACTCCCATGCGTTATGGAGGAAATTATAAATCATACGGTCCTCAATATCCACGTGGTATTCAGGAAGGCAATGGGGTACCTGCCGATGGTGATTTGTGGGTTTCTTACAGTGTGAACAAGGAAGATATGTGGATTTCCCGTATTCCTGTCCCGGTGGAAATAAATGCTTCAGCACATGCGGATGATGATTTCTCTAAAAATAAATCAATTGCGGAACTGACTGACTGGAATATTTATTCTCCGGTTTGGGCCCCTGTTTCTTTGGAGGATCAATGGTTGAAGTTGCAGGATAAAGATCCGTTTGATTATGCCAAAGTGGAACGTAAAATTCCGGCTTCTAAAGAATTGAAAGTATCATTTGATTTGAAAGCCGCCCAGAATAATAAAGGCACACTCCAGATTGAATTTCTGGATGAGAATGGAATAGCCTGTTCTCGTATGGAACTTACTGATGATGGCATTTTCCGATTGAAAGGCGGCTCCCGGTTTGCAAATATGATGAAATATGAAGCAGGAAAGATTTATCATGTAGAAGCAGTCCTTTCTACTGTTGATCGTAATATTCAAGTATATGTAGATGGCAAGAGAGTAGGGTTGCGTATGTTCTATGCGCCCGTGGCTGCTGTGGAGCGAATCGTATTCCGTACTGGCGTACCTCGTACATTCCCGACTGTAGATACTCCTGCCGACCAGACTTATGATTTGCCGAATGCAGGTGCACAAGATCCATTGGCTGAATATGGCATTGCCAATGTAAAAACATCTTCTACAGATAAGGATGCGTCTTCTGCTTTTTTAAAGTATGCTGACTTCAGTCATTATGCAGACTATTTCAACGGTATGGAAGACGAAAATGTTGTTCAGGCAATTCCCAATGCAAAGGCTTCGGAATGGATGGAGGAAAATATTCCTTTGTTCGAGTGTCCGCAACATAACTTTGAAGAAATGTATTATTATCGTTGGTGGTCATTGCGTAAGCATATCAAAGAGACTCCTGTTGGCTATGGCATGACCGAGTTTCTCGTTCAGCGTTCTTATTCAGATAAATATAATTTGATTGCTTGTGCTATTGGACATCACATTTATGAAAGCCGTTGGTTGCGTGATCCGAAATATTTGGATCAGATTATTCATACATGGTATCGTGGCAATGATGGCGGTCCGATGAAGAAAATGGATAAGTTCAGCTCATGGAACGCAGATGCTGTTTTGGCTCGTTACATGGTAGATGGTGATAAGGACTATCTGCTGGATATGAAGAAAGATCTGGAAACCGAATACCAGCGTTGGGAACGTACGAACCGTTTGAAGAACGGATTGTATTGGCAGGGTGACGTACAGGATGGTATGGAAGAATCAATCAGTGGCGGACGGAGGAAGAAATATGCCCGGCCGACAATCAATAGTTATATGTATGGCAATGCTAAAGCACTTTCATGTATAGGAATTCTTTCCGGTGATGAGGGGATGGCTATGAAATATGGCATGAGAGCGGATACTTTGAAAAATCTGGTAGAAAATGAATTGTGGAATACACGTCATCAGTTTTTTGAAACGATGCGTACGGACTCTTCTGCAAATGTGCGTGAAGCAATCGGATATATTCCCTGGTATTTCAACCTGCCGGATACCACCCAAAAGTATGAAATTGCCTGGAAAGAAATTATGGATGAAAAAGGCTTTTCTGCTCCTTATGGACTGACAACCGCAGAACGTCGTCATCCGGAATTTCGTACACGTGGAGTAGGCAAGTGTGAGTGGGACGGTGCTATCTGGCCGTTTGCTTCCGCACAGACATTGACAGCAATGGCTAACTTTATGAATAATTATCCGCAGACTGTATTGTCTGACAGTGTATATTTCCGTCAGATGGAATTGTATGTGGAATCACAGTACCATCGTGGTCGTCCCTATATTGGTGAATATTTGGATGAGATGACCGGTTATTGGCTGAAAGGAGATCAGGAACGTAGCCGTTATTATAATCATTCCACTTTCAACGACCTGATAATTACAGGATTGATCGGACTTCGTCCACGTTTGGATAATACGATTGAAGTGAACCCCTTAATTCCTGCCGACAAGTGGGATTGGTTCTGCCTGGATAATGTATTATATCATGGTCATAATCTGACGATTCTTTGGGATAAGAATGGTGATCGCTATCATTGCGGAAAAGGATTGCGCATTTTTGTAGATGGTAAGGAAGTAGGGCAGGCGAATACATTGACAAAAATCGTTTGTGAAAATGCACTTAAATGATAATTTTGCGGAGTGCCCTGAAAGGGCTTAATTATATAGCGTAGGGCAACGCCCTACGCAAAAACGACAATCTGAATTTGCGCCCTGAAAGGGCATAATTGGATACAGTTCCGCCCTTTCAGGGCTTGTGGCTGGTGTGTTTTTTTCGTAGGGCGTTGCCCTACGCTATATAATTAAGCCCTTTCAGGGCATCCCAATAAATATATAATTGTAAGGCTTTCAGCCTAACCGATAAATTCTCATTTATCGAACAAATAAAAGATACTTGAAAAATGAAATTCAAAAAGATTCTTCTTTCATTGCTAATTTGTTTGTCTTGTTTTGTACAGGCGAAGAATATAACCATCAGTCGTCTTACCTGTGAGATGCAGGAGGGACTGGTAGTGGTCGAAGGTTCACCCCGTTTGGGCTGGGTGATGGAATCGCCGGAAAATGGGACACGACAATCGGCCTATGAGATTGATATTCGGGAAGCTTTTACAGGGCGTTCCGTTTGGAATAGTGGGAAGGTTTATTCTTCGCAGAGCCAGTTAGTTTCTACAAAGGGGGCAGATATACGTCCTGATAACTCATTTAATTATAGTTGGCGCGTTCGTGTTTGGGATGAAACAGATACACCTTCCGAGTGGAGCAGTGAAGCGAAATTCCGGGCAGTACCCGAAAGATTATCTTCGGGGCAGTGGATTGGAGCTATTACCCGACAAAATGCTCATTTACCGGAAGGGCGTAAGTTCCACGGTGGAGAGCTGAAGAAACCGGAAGTGAAAGCTGCTTGGGAAGCAGTGGACACTTTGGCAAAGAAAAGTATTTGTTTGAGAAGAACATTCCAGGTAGGAGATGCGAAAGAAGGGGGTGCAAACCGTAAACCGGGCAAGAAAATAGTGGAGGCAACGGCATACGTTTGTGGTCTGGGATTCTATGAGTTTTCTTTGAATGGCAAAAAGGTGGGTAACAGTGAGTTTGCCCCATTGTGGAGTGATTATGATAAAACTGTTTACTATAACACATACGATGTGACGGAACAATTGCGGCGTGGTGAAAATGTCGTAGGAATCTTATTGGGGAATGGATTCTATAATGTGCAGGGGGGGCGTTATCGCAAATTACAGATCAGCTTTGGTCCTCCCACACTTTTATTTGAGCTGGTTATTAACTACGAAGATGGAACATGTACGACGGTTCATTCCGATAATAATTGGAAATATGATTTTAGTCCGGTAACCTTCAATTGCATATATGGAGGAGAAGATTATGATGCGCGTCGTGAACAGAAAGGATGGAATCAGATTGGCTTTGATGACAGTCATTGGCGTCCGGTAGTCATGCAGGAAGCTCCTAAAGGAATACTTCGTCCACAGATGGCGGCTCCGGTGAAAATCATGGAACGGTATGATATTCAAAAGGTAACCAAACTAAATGCGGACCAAGTTGCATCAGCTTCTGTATCAACTAAGAGAACAGTCGATCCTTCTGCTTTTGTGTTGGATATGGGACAGAATCTGGCTGGCTTTCCGGAAATAACAGTACGTGGCAAACGTGGTCAGAAAGTGACTTTGATTGTAGCCGAAGCATTGACAGAGGAAGGTGCTTGCAATCAGCGTCAGACAGGGCGTCAACACTATTACGAATACACTCTGAAAGGGGAAGGCGATGAAACCTGGCACCCTCGTTTCTCTTATTATGGTTTTAGATATATTCAGGTAGAGGGGGCTGTCTTAAAAGGACAGAAGAATCCGCAGAAATTGCCTGTATTAAAGAATATTCAATCCTGTTTCGTATATAATTCAGCCAAGAAAGTTTCCACTTTCGAATCATCCAACCGGATATTTAATGCTGCCCATCGATTGATCGAGAAAGCGGTTCGCAGCAATATGCAGTCTGTGTTTACGGATTGTCCGCATCGTGAGAAACTTGGGTGGCTGGAACAGGTACATCTGAATGGTACGGGTTTGTTGTATAACTATGATTTGACAGCATACGCTCCGCAGATTATGCAGAATATGGCAGATGCACAACATTCCAACGGGGCCATGCCGACAACTGCTCCGGAATACGTGATTTTTGAAGGTCCGGGTATGGATGCTTTTGCCGAATCTCCGGAGTGGGGTGGTTCTTTGGTTATTTTCCCTTTTATGTACTATGAGACTTATGGAGACGATTCATTGATTAAGAAATATTATCCGAATATGCGTCGTTATGTGGATTATCTCAAGACTCGTGCAGATAAGGGTATTCTTTCTTTCGGATTGGGAGACTGGTATGATTACGGAGATTTTCGTGCGGGATTCTCACGGAATACACCCGTTCCTTTGGTGGCTACTGCGCATTATTACATGACAGTCATGTATTTGGTACAAGCCGCGAAAATGGTAGGTAATGACTTTGACATTCGTTATTATACTTCGTTGGCACAGGATATAATGGTTGCATTTAATAAATGTTTTCTTCATAAAGATACGGCACAATATGGTACAGGAAGCCAATGTAGTAATGCGCTTCCGCTGTTCCTCCAAATGACGCAGGATGCAGATGAACAAGGTAACTACCGACCGGATGCAGATTTGAATGAGAAAGTATTCGCGAATCTGATAAAAGATGTGGAAGCACATGGCAACCGTTTGACTACCGGTGATGTGGGAAACCGTTATCTGATTCAGACATTGGCGCGTAATGGGGAACATGAACTTATTTATAAAATGTTCAATCATGAAGAAGCTCCCGGATATGGTTTCCAGTTAAAATTCGGCGCTACAACTTTGACCGAGCAATGGGACCCCCGTCAAGGTTCTTCCTGGAATCACTTTATGATGGGACAGATTGATGAATGGTTCTTTAATTCACTGGTCGGTATTCGTCCTTCTACCACTCCAAAACAAGGTTATCAGAAGTTCATCATCGCTCCCCAACCTGTGGGAGATTTGAAATATGTCAAAGCGTCGTATGAAACTTTATACGGTACTATTAATGTGGACTGGACTTGTGAGAATGGGACTTTCACTTTAAACGTGTCTGTTCCGGTGAATACTACCGCTGTCGTTTACCTCCCGGGCGAAAAAGAACCGAAAGAGATACAGAGTGGAACATATCAATTGGTTTGTGCAAAATAAAAGAACCTTTTTGTATATATTTGTAGAATTAAAAAACAATGTATTCATATAAAAAATCATGCAGCATGTTTATTTTAATCATGTAGCATGTTTGAAAAAAACATCTCAATGATTGTTTTCAAACATTGGGAAGAAAAAAAGATTCTATTAGCATGATTTTTTAGAAGGAAACGATGAAATATACTTTAATAATATCGATTATGAATTTACGAACAACTCTTATCGTCTTTCTTTGCTTCTGTGCAACCACAGTTCTTCGTGCCGAGCGTGTAGATATGCTGAAGGCCGGTGCAAAAGCAAATGGCAAGACTCTTAATACAAAGCTAATCAATTCAACAATTGACCGTTTGAACCGTGGTGGCGGAGGTACTCTTTTCTTTCCTGCCGGAATTTACCTGACGGGGAGTATCCATCTGAAAAGTAATATTACACTGGAGTTGGAAGCCGGAGCTACCTTGCTCTTTTCCGATAACTTTGATGACTATCTTCCTTTTGTCGAGGTTCGTCATGAAGGAGTGATGATGAAAAGTTTCCAGCCTTTGATTTATGCAGTAGATGCCGAGAATATTACGATCAAAGGAGAAGGAACTTTGGACGGACAAGGGAAGAAATGGTGGATGGAGTTCTTTCGTGTCATGATTGATTTGAAAGACAATGGTATGCGTGATGTGAATAAATATCAGCCAATGTGGGATGCAGCAAACGATACGACAGCAATTTATGCTGAAACGAACAAGGATTATGTAAATACATTGCAACGTCGCTTTTTCCGTCCTCCGTTCATTCAGCCCGTTCGTTGTAAGAAAGTAAAGATTGAAGGAGTGAAAATCATAAATTCTCCCTTCTGGACGGTCAATCCGGAGTTTTGTGACAATGTAACCATAAAGGGGATCACCATAGATAATGCGCCCTCACCAAATACGGACGGAGTGAATCCGGAATCCTGCCGCAATGTACATATCAGCGACTGCCATATATCAGTAGGAGACGATTGCATCACAATCAAGTCGGGAAGAGATGCGCAGGCCCGTCGTTTGGGAGTACCTTGCGAGAATATCACTATCACCAACTGCACCATGCTTTCCGGTCACGGAGGCGTTGTTATCGGCAGCGAGATGAGTGGGAGTGTGCGTAAAGTTACTATTTCCAATTGCGTGTTTGACGGAACAGATCGTGGAATCCGTATTAAGTCGACCCGTGGAAGGGGAGGAGTCGTTGAAGATATTCGTGTCAGCAACGTCGTAATGAGCAACATTAAACAGGAAGCTGTCGTATTGAATTTGAAATACAGTAAAATGCCTGTCGAACCTAAGAGTGAACGCACTCCGATATTCCGTAACGTACATATCAGCGGAATGACTGTGACAAACGTAAAGACTCCGATCAAAATAGTGGGCTTGGAAGAAGCGCCGATATCTGACATCGTTTTGCGTGATATTCACATTCAAGAAGGGAAACAGAAATGTATCTTCGAAAATTGTGAACGTATCACGATGGATGACGTAATCGTCAATGGTGAAGTAATTAAAAGCACCACAAATACTACAGATTAACACAGATTTTTAATTCGACTAAATTATAAGAATAATAAATCTGTGAAAATCTGTGTAATCTGTGGTGAAAAAACAACTTACATAAATTAAAAATAAATGAAACGAATCCTTTTTACTATGCTTCTTGCCGCATCTCTTTCGGCCGAAGCCCAGACGCAAACATACGAGACGGAATTTGCCCGTCCCTTGAATGAAGTACTGACGGATATACAGAACCGTTTCGGAGTCCGTTTGAAATATGACATTGATACGGTGGGAAAAGTGCTGCCTTATGCCGATTTCCGTATTCGTCCTTATTCCGTGGAAGAATCCTTGACGAATGTATTGGCACCTTTCGATTATAAATTTGTTAAGCAGAAAGGAAATATGTATAAGCTGAAAGCATACGAGTATCCACGTCGTACAGATGCAGACGGAGAGAAGATGCTGGCTTATCTGAATACACTCTATACAGACCAACAGTCCTTTCAACTTCGTGCCGATTCTCTGAAAAAAGAGGTACGTCAGCGTTTAGGTATTGATACTTTGTTGGCTCAATGTGTCAAAACCAAACCTATTCTTTCAAAGATACGTAAGTTTGATGGCTATACCGTGCAGAATTTCGCACTTGAAACACTTCCCGGATTATACATTTGCGGTTCTATCTATACGCCCCAATCGAAAGGAAAACATGCGTTGATAATCTGCCCTAACGGACATTTTGGTGGCGGACGTTATCGGGAAGACCAACAACAACGTATGGGAACTTTAGCACGTATGGGAGCTGTTTGTGTAGACTATGATTTGTTCGGATGGGGAGAGTCGGCTTTGCAAGTTGGCAGTGCGGCACACCGTAGTAGCGCGGCGCACACTATTCAGGCAATGAACGGCTTACTGATTCTTGACTACATGCTTGCTTCCCGTAAGGACATTGATACCAGCCGTATCGGTACGAATGGTGGTTCGGGTGGAGGTACCCATGCTGTATTGTTGAGCGTATTGGATGATCGTTTCACCGCTTCAGCTCCGGTGGTGAGCCTGGCTTCTCACTTCGACGGTGGCTGTCCCTGCGAAAGCGGAATGCCTATTCAATTATCTGCAGGAGGAACCTGTAATGCGGAATTAGCCGCTACTTTTGCTCCTCGTCCACAACTGATCGTATCGGATGGCGGCGACTGGACGGCCAGTGTTCCTACTCTTGAATTTCCTTATCTGCAACGAATCTACGGATTCTACCAAGCAAAAGATAAAGTAACGAATGTACATCTTCCCAAAGAGAAACATGACTTTGGTCCGAATAAGCGGAATGCTGTTTATGACTTCTTCGCAGAAGTATTCAAATTGGATAAAAAGATGTTGGATGAAAGCAAGGTCACCATTGAACCGGAATCCGCTATGTATAGTTTTGGCGAAAAAGGAGCTTTGCTTCCTGAAGGCGCCATCCGTTCTTTTGACAAGGTAGCTGCCTATTTTGACAAGAAGGCTTATGCTAATTTAAAATCAGATGCTTCTCTCGAAAAGAAAGCCATCGACTGGGTAGCTTCTTTAGAATTGAACGATGATAAAAAGGCAGGTTTTGCAGTAACTGCCATTTATAATCATCTTCGTAAAGTACGTGACTGGCACAATGAGCACCCTTATACAACAATTCCCGAGGGTATCAATCCTCTGACAGGCAAACCACTTTCCAAGCTCGACCGTGAAATGATAGCAGATTCCGCTATGCCGAAAGAAGTGCATGAAAGGCTAATGAAAGATTTGCGCAGAGTATTGACGGAAGAACAGATTGAACAAATCCTGGATAAATACACGGTAGGTAAAGTTGCTTTTACCTTGAAAGGTTATCAGGCCATCGTGCCCAATATGACGGAGGAGGAAACGGCTTTCGTCTTGGAACAGTTGAAACTGGCTCGCGAACAGGCTATTGACTACAAGAATATGAAGCAGATTTCTGCTATCTTCGAAATTTATAAAACCAAATGCGAACAGTATTTTAATGAGCATGGTCGCAACTGGCGTCAGATGTTCAAAGATTATGTGAATAAGCGAAACGCAGAAAAGAAGGCTCAAGGAAAGAAATAAAATGAAGGTAAATAAACCTTTAACCTTCTACATAACCGGAATATCTCCGGGATAATAGAAGAATATAATAGAGCTATGCTTTGCAACTGACAAAGCATAGCTTTATCATATCTAAAGCTATGCTTTAGTTCTCCTAAAACACTGCTATAATTTATTTCTTCACGATTACTAAACATCTTTTTCGCAGAAAATGTGTTATTTTGTAGATGGCTAACAGAAATGTATATGATATGGATAAGCAAAAAGTAGCATTAGTCCTTTCCATGGGTGGAGCACGTGGAATAGCACATATAGGAGTAATTGAAGAATTACTTCGTCACAACTTTGAGATTACTTCCATTGCAGGAAGTTCCATGGGAGCAATGGTGGGAGCAATGTATGCTTCAGGAAAAATGGAAGAATGTAAAGAATGGCTGTATAGTTGGGATAAACGCAAGATGTGGGAATTGGCGGATCTTACCTTAAGCCGGGATGGATTAGTGAAAGGTGACCGTTTTATTAAAGAACTGAAACAAATTATTCCGGACATGAATATTGAAGACCTGCCTGTCCCTTATGTAGCGATGGCTACGGATATTGTCCGCGATCAGGAAGTCAGGTTTGACAGAGGGAGCTTACATGAAGCTATTCGTGCGTCTATTTCTATCCCTATGCTTTTCCGCCCATTAAGAAAAGACGGTATGGTATTGATTGATGGAGGTATTCTGAATCCTCTTCCATTGAGTCATGCGCAACGTACTGAAGGAGACATTCTGATAGCTGTCGATGTGAATGCACCCATTGAAATCGGAAAGAAAAAGAAAATGTCTCCTTATAATCTGTTGACAGAATCTTCGAGAATGATGATGCAACAAATCACTCGTTACCAGATAGAACGTTGTCAGCCGGATATCTTAATTCAAATTTCCGGCGATACGTATGATATGTTGGAGTTCCATCACGCAGCTTCGATTGTGAAGACAGGAGCGGAAGTTACTCGAAACGTGTTGAAAGAATCTCTTGGCAATGATTAATCATGTGGTTGATGATCTCCATTCCTTTTCTTCGGGGGATACGGATACTTTCACCGACCGCCAACATATCTTCAATATCCGGATTTCCTTTGTTATTTGCTGAAGTAGCATGTTCACCGTGATACCCCTCTTTGCAGAGAGTTAAATCATAAGCAGGTGCTAATGACCATTTTCCTTCACGACAAATAAAACTGAAATTTTTGACATGGTCGTCTTTGTTATCTGTAAGTACATTAAACACCATGCGTTGGAACATTTCATCAACTTGTTGTGAATCTTGTGTCAAATATCCTGTTAAGTGTAACAATACCTTGTAATCTAGTTTTGGATTTGATATTGATTCATTGAGTAACGCACCAGCAGTAGCAATGTGTAGTCGTTTTCCATTCTCTATATCAAAACGTTTGCTGGCAAAATATTTGCCATCTAATAACTTGTAATCAGGAACATTTATTCCACATTTACGAGCTACTTCATTATATTTATATTCCATTCTCCCCATATCTTTCGGATCATATGTATGGCGGAATTTCACTAACCATGCACCTTCACGATCATGCCACAAGCATTTAGGACGGCAGCCACCGGAATTACCACTATTGAAATATAAAATATCTTCGCCTTCTTCAGATTTTTCTGAAAGTACTTCCAGAGCCATTTGTTGTAAGTTGTCCAAGTCAGGTAGAGATTTTTCTTCTCCAATATAAGATTCCGGCACGTAACTAAGTGCTCCCATTCCCGAAATTCCCACTATACTTAATCGCTGAATAGGTGTAAGCAAAGCATCATTTATACCTTGTTTTTTGAGTAAACGATTCAACAAATAACGACCATATCCATCAGGGAGACTATCCTCAAATATTCCAAAATTTCCCCAGAAAGGTTCTGGTTTGGCGATGAATAAACTAGATTCTAATGGTAAGTCTAATGGAGAGATAGAAAAGCCTGATATCAGCCATTTCTTATCGTACTGGAAAGCGCAACATCGGTTATCGTGTGTCATGGTAAGTTCTCCTATCTTTTGATCACGATAAAGTACCGATAACTTATTTACTAATTTCATTTCTTCCTCGCTTCCTGTTTTTATTTTTATTGATAACGTCCAATTCTTCCATTGTACTGTAAAGTGGTTCTGCAAGAAGTGCCTTTACGTCTTTGGAATATCCTAATGCTTTTGCTAATGCCACATAAGAGCTCAATGAAATAGAAAACTTCTGTTCAAACTTAGCTATAGTGGGAGAAGGAACGCCACTTAACTTGGATAAAGCATCTCTTGAAAGTCCTTTCTCCAATCGCCTCTTTTGTAAATTGCAGGCAAGTAACTGCAGAATATCTTCGGGCGTATCTATATCAAAGTTGTATAATAAAGACATATCATTGTATCTGATAAGTAATAAATATGATTATAATAGATATTATTATATCTGTTACAAAGATAGTGATTTTTGATTTAAACTACTCCATATAAATCATCTTTTTCGTCATTCCCCCGTCAATAGTGATGTTTTCTCCATTGATGAAATCATTGTTTTCCTCGCAGAGAAACAGACACATGCGGGCAATATCTTCCGGTTTACCTACCCGGCGTGAAGGATGCTGTGAATGGTCTTCCGGTTGGAGTTGATTATAATCATGGGTCTGTATCCATCCCGGAGCAATGGAATTTACGGTGATATTCCATTCGGATAAAGACAAAGCCAATGCATGAGTCAAAGAATAGATACCACCTTTCGAAGCTGCATAACCTTCACTTCCCGGTTCACTCATCAGATAACGTGTAGAGCAGATATTTATAATTCGGCCGTATGGGTTGGGAGAGGGCTGCTTTTTACGATGGATGGCAAGCAGCCGGGAAGTGATGAATACAGGACGCAGGTTAATAGAAAGAATTTTGTCGAAATCCTCTACACTTGTTTCTGTGATAGAAGAAAATTTGCTGATACCGACGTTGTTGACAATAATATCAATATCGTTCCATTCGGCAAGAATGGTTTGCATACAACTTTCAAGTGCGTTTTTATCACTTACGTCGACCTTATGGAACATAGCCCCGGTTGCCTTCGCAGTCTCCTGTCCCGATGTTTCGTTTATATCACAAAAGGCAACTTGATTTCCAGCTAGGCAAAAAGCTTCTACTATTGCTTTGCCTATTCCTTCCGCTCCGCCTGTTATAAATACTCTTCTTTTTGAATCCTCCGGTTTTGAAACCGTTGAAGTGTGAGACTTCGATTCAGCCGGACGTACTGCTGTTAGTTTCTTCTTACCATATTTTTGTGCTTGTTTCCAAGCAGCTTTTCGGGCTTCGTATTGTTCCTGTTGTCTCTCTATGTAATTATCTGCCATCGTTATTTTTTATTTATTGGCAAATGTAAAGTATAAAATGGATAAATACAAGAATCGACCGCTCTTTTGCAGGTAAAGGAGCGGTCGATTTCATTCAGATGATCGTTCAAAATTTAAAACTTCGTCGGATCTATCTCTGCATATTTAATTCGTTGACGGCGCCATGTATAAATGGCATGCAGCTTCCCGTCTTTCCCCTGAATAATGCTAGGGTAAGAGTATTGGCTGATCGGACTATCTTCTAATGTAAGAACAGGCTGCCAATTGATACCATCTTCTGAAACGGCCACACAGAGCGGAGTACGCGGACCTTTCGGAGTTCCGGGCAATGTAGAGAAATTATTGTAGATAAGGATATGTCTACCGTCTTTCATTGTCACGGCATCCGTACCGGAATTATTATTCGGGACATCCAGCAACGTAACTTTACTCCATGTGTCACCATTATCACTGCTCCACGCAGTTGCTACCTGTGCGTTACGTGTACGGCAGAGTATCTGTAATCTTCCATCCTTATGCTTCAAAATACTGGGTTGTATTGCATAAACAGGTTTGGCTCCTTCTCCTTCGATCGCTTCTCCGCCTTCCTGGTCATCCACATTCACACCTCCCTTTTTACGATTTTGGGTGGGGACAGATAACTCGGCATCCAGTGGTCCGACCATCTTCCAGGTCTTGCCTTTATCATCGGAAATCTCGAAATGGACACGCCATCCGTTACTCCCTTCCGTACTGGAAGGACAGATGATACGACCATTGATATATTCCGGTTTATTCTTAATAGGTCCAAGAAAACCTTTTGGAAGCGCTTCGCGTTTGCTCCAGGTTTTTCCTCCGTCGCGTGAACGGACAAGCCATCCTGTCCAGTCGCTCACTTTCAAACCTATTTTATAAAACAGAATCAGATCACCTCCGGGAATCTGGAAAAGAACCGGGTTCCAGCAAGCTTTTCTGCGGGCAATAAGTGTTCCTTTTGCATCTTTCACCGGGGTACAGGTTGAATCGATTCCGGCTAATACTGCTTGTGAGTCTTTGAGTGAAAACACACCGTCGGCAGCAAGTTTGGGGGCGGTCCATTCTTTAGAGCCTTTGGGCTTACGACATACCCAAATGCAACAATCCGGATTGCGCTCTTTGGTTCCTCCGAAGAAAGAGGCTACGAGATCACCATTTTTCAGTTCTACTATCGTAGCTCCGTGACATTCGGGGAAAGAAGCGTTTTCGTACAGGAACTCATCACTTAGAATAGCCGTATTCCGGGTGGGAATGTCTACACTGAAATGATATTTTCCTGATCCGATTTTTTCTTTCCGTCCATCCGGAAGATGTACTTCCCCCGTCGTATTGGCGGGAAGTTCGATATCCCATTCCAAATGTGTGGGAGTCTTTGTCCATCGGCTGGTTATTTTTCCGTAGATACTCATGTACGATGCATCCACGTTACTCAATTCCTGAATTTCAAAAGCCGGCTGGAAGACGATATGCTTGTAACCGGACTTCCAGCGGTCCGCACGGATACCTGCCAAGTTATTGAAACACCAAGGCAATAAGTCACCTAAAAGCATCACGTGATTACCGCTATTCATTTCAGGATTTGCCGTATCACCGTTCCATAACTCCCAAATAGTGGTAGCACCTTTTTCAACCATATATCCCCAGGAAGGATATGTTTTATTGGTAGCCAGTAGATAAGCTACATTGGCATGGCCGCGACGGCTCAATTCACGCAATAACCATTGTACACCGATCACTCCGGTGCTTATATGTCCCTTGTTGGTTGTAATAATGGAAGTTACGGCATTTTTAGCTACTTCATTGATGTAGTTCTTTGGCACCAGACCAAAAGCAAGGGGCAAGATATTGGCAGTAACTGTGTTGTTACCGTAGAAAATACTGTCCGGATATAAGGTATGTCCCGGTACGGGAGAAGTACCTTCTTTTATGTGTAGAAAACGGGCATTGAATGCGTCTTTCATGCGATGTTCCAAATCTTCCCATTCTTCTGCGTCAGCTTTCAGCCCTTGCAGGCTTGCAAAGCGGTGCATCAGTTGTAATACCTTCAGATAATAAGCCGTTGCGAGCAAAGCTCCGTCAGTCTTGCGGGAAGGGTCCTTACTATGAATTAACTCCAGTGATTCGGGCGGAACGCACCAGTCACCATATTTATCTTTGGTGATGATAAAATCTTCTGTCATGTAGTATTCCCGGATATGAGATACCCACTTCTTGATAGCCGGATAATTCTCTTCGATCGGACGTTTATCTCCAAAGTTTGTGAAAAGCATGTCGCAGGCCATTGGTAAAGCGGCAGGCCAGGTCAGATTGTCCGAGTAGTAGTTCCAGTATGCCGGGGCTACATCAGGAATACAGCCGTCTTCCCGTTGTGCTTCGCGGATGTCACGCGTCCATTTGGTATACATGGCGTAATTATCGAAAAGCATGCTTTCTCCCCAACAGCCCATGGTACGGTCGCCCAACCATGGTTGGCGTTCATTCCGTTGCGGACAGTCAACCGGCATCCCTTTATAGTTGCTCCGGATTCCCCAAAATGCATTGCGGATAATCTTATTCAGAGTTTCGTCAGAACAGTTGAAAGTACCGATATGCTCCATTTCATCTTCTACTACTTCGGCAACGAAATCTTCTGCCTTCGCATTCGGATAATCGCTGACTTCTACATAACGGAACCCATGATAAATAAAACGAGGTGCCCAGGTAGCATCTTTTGTTTCGCGTCCGCTGACAACATATACATCTGTAGAACGGGCATCCCTGAAGTTTCTTGTATAAAGTTCGCCATTGTCTTGCAGACTTTCTGCAAAACGGAGACGGATGCTATCGCCAGTCTGTCCTTTTATCCGGAAACGTACCCAGCCCGCCATATTCTGACCGATATCCAGGATATATTTGTTACCGAGCTTTTTAATAGAAACAGGCTTTAAGGTTTCTGTGACTTTCATGCCCGGCATCATTTGTGCACGCAATGTTCCTGAAGGAATACTGACACGTTGAGCCGGCATCCAGTTATTGTCATCATATCCGGTTTGAGTCCAGGCTCCTAACTCTTTACGGGCATCGTATTCTTCGCCATCATATTCATTATTGCTACGGATAGGACCTTCGGTAGTCAATTTCCATGAAGTGTTTGTAGCAATCGTTTCTTTGCTGCCGTCTGCATATTCCACAATCAGATTCAACCGAAGTTTAGGATAGCCGAAAGTCGGTATCTTATACGGTTTATAGTTCTGACGCATCGTATAGAAACGACCATTTCCGAGAGTTACTCCAATAGCATTTTCTGTTTGAAGCAGTGAAGTAACATCGTATGTGTTGTACAGAATTGTTTTCCGGTAGTCGGTAGGAGCAGGTGCCAGTACTTGATTGCCGATGCGTTGCCCGTTGATAAACAACTCGTACAATCCCATTCCGGCGATATGTACTGTGGCACGTTTCACATCTTTCTTTACTGCAAACTCTTTACGGAGATAACGGGCTGCCAAACGGCTCCATTGTGTTTCGCTGTCTCCGGGAGCGGCCCTGTCCAAGCCGATCCATTGCCCTTGCCAATCTGCTTCATTAAATAGTCCGGTGGTCCAGAAAGCCGGAGCACTCCAATTTGTTGCACCTTTGTTGGTGTCTATTTTCACTTTCCAATAGTAGGGAGCATTACATTTTAATATTTTTCCCTGATAAGTGATCCATTGGGAAGCGTCAGATTCAATCTTTCCTGAATCCCAAATATCTCCTTTTCCTTGTTCCAATAGCTCCGGGGAAGATGCGACAAGAATGTGATACGCAGTTTGTATCACATTCTGTTCATCCGATTCGATGCGCCAACTCAATCGGGGTTGGCGCACATCGATACCTGCCGGATTTTTCAACTGCTCCGTTCGCAGGTCAGTTATACCTATGGCTGCGTATAGTGAACCTGCAAAGAGCAGAAGAAAGAAAAATGATACTATTCTTTTATTCATAAGTATGTTCTCATAATTCGTTTATATAATAAATTTAGGCACGGATTGCATGGATTAACGCTGTTGTTTTACCTATCTGTCATTCTGAAAACCGTAAAATCCGTGTAATCCGCGCCTAATAATACAAAATTATTTAGCCCATTTTTGTTGTGCATTTGGTAATTCTGTCCAGGCCTTCTCCACATAGTTCTTACTACTATCCACTACAATCAGAATATGATCGTTTCCACTGCAATAACCACTGTCGTGCTGGAATTTGTGCACTCCGTTATCAAATTCTCCGATGTATTCCAGTTTACCATCTTTCGTGGTGTACCACCAAGCATTCTTTTTCGCGCCGCTAATCTTGCTGAAATCAACTTCCATCGGACGTCCGGTATAGTTGTATACCATCAGATAATCATTTCCACGTGTAGCGATAGCGCGGTCATAACGTTCTCTATTCTGTCCTGCGATGATAGACTGATCAGGTATGCGTTCGAAGAACGGGAAAGTCAACATCAGGTTTTTCAGATACTTCATCTGATTGTAGCCCGGATCATTCAAAGCATCATACCAAGGCTTCTTTGCACCATAAGCACCACCTACACCCGGTTTGATAAATTGCATGATGGAATTATGACCGTAAGTATGTCCGAAAGAACCTGCAAATACAGACCAATAAGCATAACGACGTACGTCATAATCCTTCCACAACAGTTCGTTTTCATCGTGCAGACCATGAGGTATTTCTTCATAGATTGGTTCACCGTCAATCACAGGCTTCATGGGTTTCATGGCCAGGCTGCGTTCTACAAAACGCCAGTTATCCTCTTCCGTATTTTCTTCGATAGGGTAGTCACCATCTCCGAAACGTTGTCCATAGCGACGATGTCCGCTTTGAAACATGTTGAAATCCAACCAAGGAGCATTATTGAACCAAGTTGCGGAAGTTGTTCTTCCACGTGGATGGAATGTCATCAGGTGATTTTTGTCGATAGCTTTGATAGAGGTTGCCAAAGCTTCCCATTCAGCAGTTTTCACGTCGCCACGGATATCTCCACCAATAAACCAGATAATATTCGGTTCGTCCTTATAACGCTCTGCCAAAAACTTGCCGTATGCTTTTGCCTGTTCTACAGTCATCTCGCCCCGGTTCACCGGGCTTCCCCAAATGCAGACCATGCCGATATACTGACCTTTCTTGGCTGCTGTACGGATAATGTAATCCATGTGATCCCAATAACCATATACGCCTTTTTGATTGATGTTTTTGAAGTTGTATCCGTCAATCATCGAATATTGTCCGTAGATATTCATAGACGGAACATTATTCAACGTTTGAACCTGAATCACGTTGTATCCGCGACGTTTGCATTGTTCCAGGTAATATTCGGCTTCATCCCGGTTCAAGCGTTCGGGCAATAGCCAACCGGTTTCTCCTAACCAAAAGAAAGGAGCACCGTTTTCGTGTTTCAGGTAACGTCCCTCTTCGGAAACTATGAGTTTGCCGTTGTCCCAGGGGATATACGTCTTTTGTGTTTTCTTCTGTGCTGCAGCCGAAGTTGCCATTGTCAATAGCAGCAACAAAAGAGGAAGAATCTTGAATTTTCTCATTGTATTTTATCGTTTTGAGTTTATTTTTTAGTCATTTTCTCATACTCAATAGCAGCCAAGATGAATGAACCTATCGATTTCGGATCATTTTCTATGATCGGTTCACTGATATAATACTCAAATGAGCCGTCACGATATCTTTTTGAATCTCCGCCCAATCCTGCAACAGCACAGCAATTGGTAATTGTATAGCTGCCATCCTCTTCCAAACGGGTAAATGTCTTTACCATTCCGTCAAAGGCTTTTTGTGTCGGTTCGATATATTCGTTGCCAATATATCCTTTATTGATAGCTTTGGCAAGCGTATAGATAAACAGGGCAGTGGCAGATGATTCCAAATAATTACCTTCACGTGCTCCCTGATCGGTTACCTGATACCAGGTTCCGGATGAAGGATCTTGGTATTTCACAATCGCTTTTGCCAATCCCTGCAGAATTTGTATAATGCTGTCACGTCCGGCTGTTTCCTGTGGCAGGAAGTCCAGTACATCTACAATAGCAGCTCCATACCATCCGATACTGCGACTCCAAAAATTAGGAGAACAACCTGTTTCAGGATTTGACCATTTCTGTTCGCGACTTTCATCCCATCCGTGATAATAAAGTCCTGTTGCAGGATCATAAGTCTTGCTATTTATCAAAAGAATCTGTTTTGTTGCTTCGTCAAATAAAGCGGGCTCATTAAAAGTAGCACCATATTGAACCAGATAAGGAGAAGCCATAAAAATTCCGTCCAGCCACATTTGATGAGGATATCTCAATTTATGCCAGAATCCTCCCTCACTGGTACGGGGTTGCTCTGCCATTTGCTTGCGCAAAGTATCCATGGCTATTTTGTAACGTTCGTCTCCGGTCTGTGCGTAAAGATCGAAAAGAATCTTTCCACCGTTGACATTATCAATATTGAATGAAAGATATTTCATGGTTTTGATATGTCCGTCAGCATCGATCAGACTATCTGCATATATTTTGGCATACTCATAATATACGCTGTCCCCGGTATGTTTCCATTCTTCCAACATGGATTTCACTACTAATCCGTGGGTATATCCCCAGCGTGGTTTTTTAGCTTTTTCAATCATCCAGGGTTCGGGGAAACGTTTCATTTCGGAGCGTGCCATGCGTTCACTCCATTTTTCCGTTTCTGTTTTTTGAGGTGCTGCGCAAGCCAGGAAACAAGCAGTTCCACAGGCGACAATTAGTTTCAATAAGTTTTTGTTCATATCGGTCGAGTTATTATTTTCCAATCAATACATATTCTTTTCCTGCTTTGGTAGGTAGGTCGTAGAGGTAAGTCTCTGCAATTTCCACTTTGTTCAAGTTGGCCTTTTCGTTAATCAATGGCTCCGGAATGGTGGGGACTGCATAAAGAGGGTTCGGATTTTCACCTTTGGCACGCTTCAAGCCATTCCCGGTTAATGGGTTGAGCGAACGTAAACGACAATTTCCTCCCTTATGAGATTTGACAACCAGTCGGCTAACTTTCCCGTTTTTCCAACTCAAATCAAGTTCGAAACCTCCACGGGCAATGATTCCTTTGATAGAACCTTCTTTCCAAACGGTAGGCAGTGCGGGAAGCAAATATATAAAACCGTCGTAGCTTTGCATCAACATCTCTGCAATGCCTGCGGCACAACCAAAGTTTCCATCAATTTGAAATGGCGGATGCGCATCGAACAGGTTAGGGTAGGTGCCTCCTTTTTTCTTTTCATTGCGTACGAGAGTCAGCTGGTCAGTTATCAACTTGTAGGCGTGGTCGCCATCAAGCAGGCGTGCCCAAAGGCAAACTTTCCATCCCATGCTCCACCCGGTCGACGGGTCGCCACGATGAATCAGAGAAGTGCGTGCCGCATCGAATAGTTCGGGGGTACGGTAAGGGGAAATCTGATTGCTGGGGAAAAGTCCGTACAAATGAGAAATATGGCGGTGCACATCCTTCGGATCATCCCAGTCGAACATCCACTCCTGTAATTGTCCCCAATGTCCCACCTGCATGGGAGCCATTTCTTTGAGACGTTGTGTCAGATGAGAGGCAAACTCCTGATCTGTATCCAGTATTTGAGAAGCAGATATAATTGCTGTCCAAAGATCGAAAATCAATTGGTTGTCCATGGTGCATCCGGCAGCTGTAGTAGCTTTCCCGTTACTTCCCGAATGTACATTCTCCGGTGAATTACTGGGGCAGACTACTAGCCAGTTGTGTACGGGTTCTTTCACCATAATTTCATCAAAGAAACGTCCGGACTCTTTCAGTATCGGATAGACAGAACGCAGGAATTCCACATCTCCGGTGTATAGATAACGCTCCCAAAGATGTCGGCAAAGCCATGCGCCACCACTGGGCCACATACCCGAAGGAGCTTTGTCAACTGCTCCTGTAATACGCCATATATCCGTGTTATGATGCAACACCCATCCGTTGGCTCCATACATAATCTTAGCCGTCTCTTTTCCTGTGTCACTCACTTCTTTTATCAGACGGAATAACGGTTCATTCAGTTCACTTAGATTCGTTACTTCCGAAGGCCAGTAATTCATTTCCAAATTGATGTTACAAGTATATTTGCTATCCCAGGAAGGGAATAATTTGTCATTCCAAATTCCTTGTAAATTGGCGGGTTGTCCTCCCGGTTGGGAAGAACAGATCAACAAATAACGTCCGAATTGAAAATAGGTGGCAACCAGATGTGTGTCATTGGTGTTTTTGAAATTCTCCACACGCTTATCGGTGGTTACATTCGCATATTGGTCTCGTCCCAAATCAAGAGAAACGCGTGTCAGATATTGTCGGTAAAAATCAACATGATTCTTCTTCGATTCAATGAACGGATGAACCATTGCTTTCGCCAAATAATTCTTAGCCCGCTCTGTCTGATTACCGGTGATGTCTTGATAATTGTTGAAGTTGGTGGCAATAGATACATAGACCGTAGCTTCATCAGCTCCTTCAACGGAAAGGACACCATCGGCACAAGCTATTTTCCCACCTTTATTTTTAGCAGTCAATCTGCCTTGAAATTCTACTTTCCCTTTGAGCCCCTCATGCAAGGAAGAGACTCCCGAGAGTGTCACACAGTTTCCCTCTTCAGAAGCGATCATAACATCCTGGTGAGGCGAAGTGAGTTGTGCATTGAAAGTAATTTGTCCGGGACGATTGGCGGTCAGTCGTACCATTACTACCTGATCGGTGAATGAGGTGATCGTTTCGCGTTGATACTGCACTCCGTCTACTTCATAACGTACGATTGCACGTGCGGAATCCAGACTTAATTCCCTGTAATAATTGGAATAACGTGTATGACCGGGAAAAGCGATTCGCAGGTCACCAAAACTTTGATATGGCATTCCTGAATTAGTCTTTGCCATTACCTTTTCTGTGGCCAGTGTCTGAGCTTCAAGATATTTTCCGGCAAAGACCAGCTCACGCACTTTCGGAATATATTCCAGTGCATCCGGATTGGCGTTATTATTGGGACGTCCCGCCCAAATGCTTTCTTCGTTTAGTTGTATTTGTTCTGTGCCTGGTGTTCCATATACCATGGCCCCCAAACGGCCATTCCCAAGGGGTAATGCTTCGGTCCATACCTGTGCGGGACAGTCGTACCATAGCTTGTATTCGGGTACAGAAGACTTCTGTTCCTGCGCCTGAATACAACCAACAGACATCGTGACGAACAGATATCCGATTAATCTCTTTTTATTCATTTCCTTCCAATTGCTTTTATACTTTTATAAAAGGACGATTGAAAGGGATTTTTGTACCCACTATGCAGGCAGTAAGAAAGGGAGAAGAATAAAAATAAGTTAGCAAACTTAAATGCAGTTATAAAGCCATTAAAATAGATGAATTTCGACAAACAAACAGATATACTGATTGTTGTACATTGAATCATTCGTTTTTTTATTCACCTAAAAAATACAGATTATGGCAAAGAATTCTCCCGATGAAGGAAAAAATATCAAAATGGTAGAAAAGCAGGCGGCTGAAGCCTCTATGATCAACCTCAAAGAGTACCGGGCAAAAAGGCAATTCGGTAAAACACCGGAACCGATGGCGGAGACGGTGGAAACTCCCAATCGAATGCCTGTTTTTGTTGTTCAGAAGCATGATGCCAGTCATTTTCATTTTGATTTTCGTTTGGAAGTGGATGGAGTATTAAAAAGTTGGGTGGTGCCTAAAGGTCCTTCCATGAATCCAAAAGATAAGAGGTTGGCCATAGAAGCAGAAGACCACCCCTTGAGTTATGCACACTTTGAAGGAGTTATACCGGAAGGTAACTATGGAGCAGGTACGGTGGAAATATGGGATAGTGGAACCTATGCTTACGTTGGTAATAATCGTAACATTTCCGCTGCCATTAAAAATGGAATACTTGAATTCAAGTTACACGGGCATAAACTCAAAGGGCTATTTGTCCTTATACATACCAATATGGATGATCAGGATAAAGACTGGCTGTTAATAAAGAAAGACGATGTATTTGCGGTCACTCACGTTTACGATGCGAAGATTATTCCGTCTTATGATGAGGTATTCCTGTAAATCATGATCTGACAGTACATATCTGAAGTCTATTATTTTCAAATTATATACGCGGCTTTATAATTCTACTTATTTCATTATTTTAATGATTAAGTGGAATTATATGATCGTATGGCTGTGTTATTGTATGATAAAATATTTGACAATCACTACGTTTTGCCAAATAAAATGATGATTTTAGAATCTATCCCTTGATATTTCGGTAACAAATGATATTGTTACCACTTTTGATAGAAAACACCCATTGCTTTTGTTAGAATCCACCTCATATGTGGACGTTGAAAAGTTTATACTTGTTCCGGATTTAGACACGTTAAAAGGTCATCAAACGTGTTTTGCTGAAAATGTAAGTATTAATCAAATCCTATATAAGTATGAATGATTGTTACCTGAGTTTATTATTAAACTTTCGCGCTTTACTTTCTATAGATAGTGGAGCCAATTTAGTAAACAGTAAACAAGCTATTGGCGTAATTTTGCCTGATTTGTCATTGCTTGGTTATGCAGTTCCTGTAGAGAGTTTCGGCATTGGGCTATTTATTGTTTTGTTTGCGTATCTTGCGGTAGAGTATAATGTTCAGTTGTTGTCACATGAAAAACTTAAGATAGCTATGAACATGCTCCATACTACGTATACCCCGTTGATATTGTTACGAAATCAATTGGAAGAACTTAAAACCGGTAATCTTCCCGAATCGCTTTCCCAACAAGTAGAAGAGGCATTGGGGTATACCGAATGCATCATATATTGCAATCAGAATATTGTAACCCTTAATAAGGTAAACAAAAAAATACTTCCTAAGACATCAACAGTAAATTTGGAACTCTCTTCTTATATTACTTCTATTGTTAATCAATGTCGTCCTTATGCTGATTCGCGCCGTATACAACTGACTGTCAGCGAATGTTCGGATTGCGTCAGTTGCAGAATCAATGAAAACATTATGACGGCAGCGCTTCAGCATCTTATAAGCAAACTAATTTTGGGTTCCGATTTAGGTTGTTGCATATCAATCAATATAACACATACAACAGATTCCTGGCAGTTGCAGATTACTAATTGTGAGATAGCAGACAAAAGAGTAGGGAAAATGTTTCCTTTTATTCCGGTCATATTTCCTATATATGGGTATAGTGATTTGTGGACTGTAAGAAAAATCATTCGCCTGCATGGTGGAAAAATAAACGGATATAGACATGGCAAATCATTTGCTTTCCAAATTGTCATTCCAACAGATTGTCATTGCCGGAATCAGGAATGTTCGGTTATCAAACATTCTTCAACAAATACGAAGAATAAGGCTAAAAAATCTTCTGAAAGTGATAAAGATGATACCCCGAATGCTAAAACAAAAGATACATCCCATATCTTATTGGTAATGGCGGACGGGGCATTCAGGAATTATTTAAGGAAAGCTTTATCGCGGTATTTTCAGATTTCAGTTTTGAAAGATCCTGATTTGCTGAAGGATACAGTAGTCCGCCAAAATCCTGATGCTATCATTATTGACGATAATGTAAACGGAACAAATGGAGATGCACTTAGTTTCCGGATCAAAACAGATAAAATGATAGGGTATATACCGGTTGTCCTTTTGATAAGGGCCTTTGATAACGAAAGTTATTTGTCCCATTTAGGAAGTGGGGCGGATCGTCTGGAATTACGAACAGAAAGCATTTGCAGGCTAAGGGCAAACATACGTATGCTTGTAGAAAACCGCATGGTTTTGCGTGAACGGGTCAAATTGTTTTTGTCAGATGCTGTTTTTCCAATGGTCCCCACCAAAGAAGAAATGGAAACAGAAAATACGGATCAGATATTTATGGATAAAGTCAATAAAATCCTGGAAAAGAACCTCTCTACTGATAAATATACAATAGATAAATTAAGTATCGATATAGGAATGAGCCGTACTGCTTTTTATAGCAGGATACGAGAGATAACCGGGAATCCTCCGGAAAATTATATCTATTCGTTCAAAATGGACAGGGCACTTAAACTGCTAGCCTCCCAACAGTACACTGTTTCGGAAATTGCAGGAATGCTGGGATATTGTGATGCTAAATATTTTGGAAAGAAGTTCAAAGACTTCTATCATGTATGTCCTACGGATTACATTAAAAGTATTATAGGGTAAAAGAATATATAGTACATATTTTCAGTTTAAATGATATAAACTAAAATATGTACTATGTTCATTTTCTATCATCTTGCTTCACTATCACCTCTAAAACAGATAAAGTCTTTTTTATCAAATATTTTAAAGGTATTCTAGATTTTGGATGTTATTCATTTAGAAGATTTATTATCTTCTCCTTTTACTTCTAGAAGTTTTTTCGTTAATTTGTATCGCATAACAAGAATAATAGAACAAACGTATAAGTAATAAAGAAAAGCTATGGAGCAACAAAGTTTTTGCAATATCAGTTTATCTGATCCCTTTTTTAATTCTTTAAAGGAAGATTATCCCGAATTTTCTAAGTGGTATAATAAGAAAAAGAAAGATAATGCAAAGGCTTTTATTCAAAAGAATAATGAAGGGCTGTTGCAAGCTTTTCTATATTTAAAACAGGAATTAGAAGATATAACAGATGTATGTCCGCCAATGCCTGCAGCTAATAGACTAAAAGTTGGAACTTTTAAAATAGAAGCTCATAATACTAAGTTGGGAGAACAATTTGTAAAAAAAATAGTGGTAGCTGCTCTTCATATTGATGCGGATGAAATATATGTGACGATATACAGGAAACATGAAGGGCTTATAAGGTTGTTAAAGAGATATGGATTCCTTGTATATGGAACTAAAGGTCATGAGGATGAACCGGAGTTTGTATTTGTAAAGTCTATGAAAGTATATTCAGGAGATTTGTTGTATGATTATCCTTATATTCATACTTCAAAAGTACGAAAGTTTATTCTATCAATAAAACCTGAATATCATACTCCGCTCTTTCCTGATTCAATTTTAGATAATGAGGAACGTGATAAATCTTTTCTTGTGCGAGACATTGCTTACACAAATAGCATACATAAGATTTATTTGTGTAAAATGAGGAATATTGATCAATTGTCAAGAGGAGATGTTCTTTTAATCTATCGAATGAAAGACGAAAAAGGGGCTGCATATTATCGTAGTGTTGTGTCTTCTATCTGTATTGTAGAAGAAATAAAAAAGGCTTCTGATTTTAAATCTACAGAGGAATTTATCAAATATGCAAACGCTTATAGTATATTTAATGAAAATGAGCTACGGAAATGGTATACAGAATATGGGATGACTCTTATAAAAATGACTTATAATATTGCATTTGATAGAAGAGTTACCCGTGGTGAACTTATTGAACAGGTCGGCCTTTCGGCTGGTGACTATTGGGGATTTATGCAAATAAATGATGAACAATTTAAGAATATAATATCAAGAGGAAAAATAAATGAAAGTCTTATTATCGATTAAACCTGAATTTGTACAGGAAATTTTTACAGGAAAGAAAAAATATGAATATAGAAAAGCTATTTTCACAAGGAGTGTAGATAAAGTAGTGGTCTATTCAACAAAGCCTGTTGGGATGATTGTTGGGGAATTTACAGTAGAGAATATTCTAAATGATACCCCTAGTACACTATGGGACCAGACTCATAAGGATTCAGGTATCACTAAGGATTTTTTTGACCAATACTTTGAAGGTCGTACACATGGGTATGCCTTGAAAATCAGTTCTCCACGTCTTTATGAAGAACCAATTAATCCATTCGAATTATTTAAGGCTTTTGCTGCTCCCCAATCGTTTAAGTATATTGATCCAAATGAGTCTGCTCTCCTATTTTCGAACTACTAAATTTAACCAGGATTGTCTTTTTAGATAATCCTGGTTTGCCTATTCTGTTATTTTATTTTAATACTCCCATCAATATCCCTTGGACGTTTACTTTTTAATAAGTAGCAGTATGAGTTATCTTCAGGAATTGCTATATAATGAGAAGTGTTTTTATCAAGTAACGCTGGGTCTTTTCTTGATGTGTTTCCAAAGCTAAAATCAAGTAACGGAGACTTTCACGATTATTGAGTTGACCGAACATTTTTGCAAATAACAGATTCCAGCAAATATATCTATAATGTCACGCAAACATTCTACATATTGGGGCTCAAAGATAGTACCATATTCATCTCGTGTAGGTATACCCAACATCTGCAATGTTCGATAATTTTTATTAGAATTGAGTATACCGTCAAAATCGAGAAAAAGATATTTATTTTTCATTAGATAACGATGTTTCTACAAATGATACTATTTGTTCTATCTTCTCAAGTGGATTTTGGCTTGTCAATTTTGCAAATGAAAGATGCATTCGATTTTCGTATTTTTGTATATCATATGCTCGCTGGAATCCAAATGAATTTTCCATCTTGTTGAAAAAAGATTTCATGCTTTCTTTACTCATGCCTTTGGTCCCACAGTTAACAAATAGATGTACAGCTTCATTTTTGTTACTATTAATAACAAGCCGTACAGCACCATTACACAGTGAAATACCGTTCTTACCTTTTATTGCTACCACCTGATACCCTTTTTGATTTTTCAAATGGTTGAAAACTTCATCTGCGATCTTTTGTCTCTGCTCTTGCCTTTTAGCTCTTTCCATATTAGGTATATGTTTGCTTAAGGTTGATCTTACATCAGAGATAGCATTTTCCACGCCTGTTGGTATCAACGTATTCTGTTTGAACTTCATCCGATACCTTATATACTTGGGTTTATTCTTTGCATAACGCATGAGATAAAGTGGATGCGTAAAATTATTGTGTTGGAATATAGGGTCAAGATATTTCATTCCACACTTATTAATAGCGGCATTGAAAAACTGTTCAGCCTTTTGGTTATATCTTTTATGCCAAGCCAAATTTCCAAAGCCAAGGTAGACTGGAGGAACAAGATGCTCTATGTCGTAATTGGTCACATTTTCTTCATCTGCAAAACGAAATGTATTGCTGGTTGCTTCTGAATATACCAAAGCCTTACTTAAATCTGCTTCTTTGATATAGAAGAGATTAAAAATTTGTATCACACCGTTCAAATCTTCACGTCTTGGCAGATCATAGTAGAAAGCAAAGAGATCGCCTACACAGTCAATTGTGGTATCACTACCAAATTCATACCACTTGTCTTTACTTTCGTCAAAGTGCCGGAGTTGTCTTAACGTTTCGGCATCGTCAATTGCTTGGTGGGTGGGGGATTTAAATTTGGCACCACCTGGATTTTTCATTACCACTGATCCGATAACCTCCCATGAATTACCATATTGTAACAATGTCCTCCATCGAAAACCTATAGCAGTGTTCTCATCCATTAGATAGAAGTGAGTGTATACTTTCATTATTATTTATTTTATAAGAATTAAAATGCAATCTTTGGTACTAACTATCAACACTTAAATGACTTTCATTAATCGTTTTCATATATTTTCCACATATCCTTAATACAGCCATGAAGTTGATGACGAAGTGATTGGGGTTCTAATACTTCAATCATTGCGCCAACTTTTAGTAACTCCATACAGAAGTCGTATGTCGGTCGAAGATGCAATTCGAAATCTGCATATTCATCAGAAGTGTATATTTCCCGTTGTGAAGGGTGAAGTGGAAGTGTGCGAAGATAATGTTGATGATATCTGTCAGCACGTAACACGATTTTTTCTTCCTTAATATCCTTATCAAGCACAATTCCAAAGAAAGAAGAGAAATAGGATTTAGCATCAAAGTCCTTTGGCAAAGTGAAGCATGTATCGGTCACACTGGCAAACCTTTATCTTCTATCTCTTCTATGATTTGTCTGATTTTGGAGATAATCCAATTTGAGACCTCTCCTGTGTGTATTGGTAAATAGCTACTGGTGGAATGCCAATCGGTGTATAGAATCCATTCCCATCCATAAGGCCAGTACGTATTACTACATTCTGAAAAACATGATAATTGCCGTATTGGTAATTCTTTAGCCCCCAGCAGTGAACTTTGTGAAATACCGATATAAAGGTTCTTCCAATCCGAATCTCTTCCGTCATCTCTTGTAATGACTATGTAATGGGACCATTGGGGCATTTTGAATTTTAGAGCCGGACTTTCGTCTCCTTCTTTGATGAGCTTAAATTCCATCCCCATTTTAACTGCGAATTCTTTTAACGGTTTAAAAATGAATTCTGTTCTTAATTTGCTACTTATTTCAGCTCTGTTATCCATCAAGGCAACTACTGCTTCCATATTATTGATGGCTAAATCTACGATTTTATCACTACTATCTTTATTCATATCTTGTCCTGTGATTTGTTTAATAAGTGTAATATATTGGGAAATTGTCTCTCGCACCAGAGGTTTGTCGTATGCTAACATCACACACTTTGATAACCAATTTAGGATATGTCCTTTGTACGAGATACAGTGATAGTCAATCTCATTGTCTCCTAATGAATCTTTGCTTGCCTCATGACCATCAAGCGTAAGATAAATCAACTTAAAGCCTTTCGGAAAACGTTGTTTACCATAGTTATTGTATCGCAGTAATTGATGGTATTGATCAATAGCATATATTTTATTCTCAATGATAATAGCATATTCACCATCTTCCAAGATTATATCGATCCGTCCACCAGTAGTTTCTGTCCGCTCACCAATATATCGTTCGACTATATTGGTATTGCAATTAGATATATAATCTCGTTTTAAGCCAATGGCTGCAAGAAATTCTTTAAGCATAGCATCTTTTAGGCCATGATTTCCGTCAGGATTTAACAATTCTGCAAGGAATGCGGAATGCAATCTAACTTCGTTAGACCGTAATCCAAGAGTGTTGAAAACGTTAAAACAATCGCCTTTTCGCTGCTTATGCTTCATTCGCTCTTGCTCAATAAGGCAAATCTTGCTTATTTCCATTAAAAGATCATTCAATTCCATATTTAAACTATTTTGTTAATACAAAAATACGAAAAGATTGCCTCGTTTTCTATATTATAATTTTGATTTAATTGATATTTATATAACGTTGAAATATCTTCAACGTTTATAGCTACTGGTAGCTTTAGCAAGACAATTTTTCCTCTTTGTTCACGTAGTGAATAATTATTGTGAAACAATCTCAAAAGCCAATTCTTTCATCCGTCTTTTTACGATGGAATACCATAAATATGAATTTTGCAAGTTGTTGGTGGGTATTCTATCAACATATTTTTCAAGAAAGTCGATAGTATAGAGTGACGCATCATCATAATATCGACTGATTATTTCACTCCAATCCCATAAATCGATAAACTTGTCAATAAGATAATAGTTCAACTTTAGATCAGTATTACTTGAAAGTTCTGACCAATCCCAATAATTTTTAAAATGCTCAATACATTCCTCATGAAAAAGGATTTTATTACTTGTGTTAGACAAGGCTTTCCAAGCTACATCGTTAAGGACCTTAGCCATAAACTCATTTGATACTTTTTTTATTGCCATACTACTTTTGTTTTGATTATTAATGAAGTTTGGTGCAAAAGTAAAAGCAGGGTGTCTCATTTTATGTGACACCCTATAAAAGAATCACCTATTTTTCTCCTCCTTCACCATCTTTCTCCACCTCTGAAATGCCCTCATCAAACTTTCTTCTTCCACTAACCCTACCATATTATAATGTTCGACAAAAGTTTCCATTGATTTTTTGAACATGATGCCGTGGCAGTATTTATTTTCCAGTAGAAATTCATAAAGTTCGGCCCTCATTTCTACTTCCATTGCTTTTTCAATGATAAGTGCACTGTTATGACCTATATAATTATATACATTTGGATTTTTGCCGTTTCTGGGATGGGGGAGGGTGAAGGTAATATTTCCGGTTTCGTGCCATGAGACGTTGGGAGGGTGGGGAATGGATAGCTGGTGGAGAAAGTGGTAGATGGGCTGGGTGTCGAGAAGATGGATCGCGGAAAGTGAGGAAGAAGAGCGGTCTGGAGGTACGTCGAGGTGATTTTTGTAGCGCATGTACATGTAAGCCGCTAGATAGGGCTTGATCTGAAAAGTAACTGTAACCATTGTTTTTAGATTTGATTTGTAAAATATTTATCAGTGGAGTACCGTGTTTGATATTGGTATCCGTTTTCTCTTGTTGGAAATTTTACTTAAAAAAGAAAGGCCGGGAGGACGCTTTTGTAATGCTTTGCTTTTCAGATAGTTACATAAGTGGGTTTTGGTTTTAAACCAACGGGTCGTTCCTTTAAAAGGAACGACCCGTTGCACACCGAGAAACACCTCGTTGGTTTTAATGCAACGAGGTGCTCCTTAAAATCAAGAGATAAAGCTAGAATAAATCTCTCGAAATTTTGAAATCATGAAATAACTTGTTTGTTTTTGATGTAAATAAATAGTACTATTGTATATTTACTTGTTTTTATCTATATAAAGAAATATACAGAGTGTCATATATGAAGAAATTTTAGATGAAGTCTATTTAACATAGTTTAAATGAGCCTCTTTTATATTTCTGATTTTATTTTATGTTTGAGGGAGATTTAAAATATAATTATAATGTAACTGAAAAGTAGAATAGGAAGGAAATCCAAGTAAAATGGCTAATAGTAGCTCCTTAAAACGAAAAAGCACTAAGTTCTATCAGAACTTAGTGCTTTTTCATATTCTATTCTTATTAAAATAAATATATAGTTCTTAAAATAAACACATAGCGAAAAAGTAAATTTGGGCAAAGCGTAGCGAATTAGCTGATAGAGCGTTCGTTACGCTTTGTTTTTCTATGGGGCAGAGCCAACGAAATACCACCTCGAAGCCAAACGGTGCAGAAGTTCAGTTACCACCTCGTTACTCCCGTAACGGGTGCAGATTTTTTGCTAAAAGGTTCTGTTTCTGCGTTTTGCGTAGATTTACATAGCTGTCGGTAACTCACTAATAACTAATTTTGTAACCAAAAAAAGGAGTGAGTTATGCGTAGTACATTCAAGGTATTATTTTACGTGAAGAAAGGCAGCGAGAAGCCGAACGGCAACCTGCCTTTAATGTGCCGTATCACGGTGGACGGCGAGATTAAACAGTTCAGTTGTAAGATGGACGTTCCCCCACGGTTGTGGGACGTGAGGAACAGCCGTGCTTCGGGCAAGAGTGTCGAAGCGCAGAGAATCAACCTTGCGGTAGATAAAATCCGTGTGGAGGTAAACCGCCGCTATCAAGAGTTGATGCAGACGGACGGTTATGTTACCGCCGCCAAACTCAAAGACGCCTATCTCGGTATCGGCGTCAAGCAGGAAACATTGTTAAAGCTGTTCGAGCAGCACAACGCCGAGTTTGAGAAGAAAGTCGGGCACAGCAGGGCGCAGGGTACATTTACCCGTTATCGGACGGTCTGCAACCATATTCGGGAGTTCCTGCCCCATACCCACAAGCGTGAGGATATTCCGTTAAAGGAACTCAACCTCACGTTCATCAACGACTTCGAGTATTTTTTGCGCACGGAGAAGAAATGCCATACCAATACCGTGTGGGGCTACATGATTGTGTTGAAACACATCGTTTCCATAGCGAGGAACGACGGGCGTTTGCCGTTCAACCCCTTTGCAGGATATATCAACTCTCCCGAAAGCGTGGATAGGGGCTACCTCACCCAAACGGAGATACAGACGCTCATGGACGCACCGATGAAGAACGCCACCCATGAACTTGTACGGGACTTGTTCGTCTTTTCGGTGTTCACGGGTTTGGCGTATTCCGACGTGAAGAACCTCACCACCGACCGCCTGCAAACATTCTTCGACGGCAACCTGTGGATAATCACCCGAAGAAAGAAGACCAACACCGAATCGAACATCCGTCTTTTGGACGTTCCCAAGCGTATCATAGAGAAATACAAGGGGCTGGCTCGGGACGGTCATGTTTTCCCCGTTCCGAGCAACGGAAGCTGCAACAAGATACTCAAAGAGATAGGCAGACAATGCGGCTTCAAGGTACGCTTGACCTACCATGTTGCACGTCACACGAACGCCACGACCGTACTTCTGTCGCACGGCGTACCCATCGAAACGGTGAGCCGCCTTTTGGGACACACGAACATAAAGACCACCCAAATTTACGCCAAAATCACCGCCCAGAAGATAAGCCAAGACATGGAAACCTTGTCGCACAAGTTGGAGGATATGGAGAAGAATATCTGCCGAGCCATCTAATTAAGAACAGAATACCGATGAAAGAAGAAAAGAACATTATCACGATGGACGGGCAGGGCAATATCTCCCTGCCGAGCGATATAGGCGCAACCGCCATGACCGAGCGGGAAATCTGCGAACTGTTCGGGGTTATCGCCCCGACGGTTCGGGCAGGGATAAAGGCACTCTGCAAAAGCGGAGTTTTATCTATATATGACATAAAGCGCATTATCCGCCTATCGGACAAATACAGCGCGGAGGTTTACAACCTCGAAACGATAGCCGCCCTCGCTTTCCGTGTCGAATCGTTCGGGGCGGCGAAAGTCCGCAGGGCATTATTAGAGAGGATTATACACGGGCGAAAAGAGAAAACGACGGTATTCGTGTCGGTTGTTTCGGACGGCAAGCCCAACAGCCGTTGGAAAGCATGATGATATATCAACATACCAACATGCAAACATACCAACATATCAGCATACCAACATACCAACATGCAAATCTATCACTATGGTGATAGATATTGCAGGTTCTATTCCTCTTTTCAGAGGAAAGCGGAGCAATCATTTCCGTTTACAAAGGCAAAGCAAGCACGGGGCTTTATGTCGGCTAAAAGGTCAGGCGGCTGCGCCGTTTCCCGATAAATCTTCCTCTCGCTTCGCTGCGAGCGTATTTATCGGGAAAACCTTGTATCCGACCGCCCCATGCAAAAGAGCCTTTGAAAACGGAAACGACCGCCCCGCCACCCACCGACCGAAAGGGAAAAAATAAGGTGGGGTTATATGGGTAAGCAGGTGGTAGGAACAGCCACAGCCGAAAGGCAGACGGCACGCCGCAGGGTATTTACGGAGAAAATACCGTAGCTTATTAGGGAATTTTCCGAGCCGCAATACTACGTATCGCTGAAAATTCCCCAATAAGGCAAGGGGCAAGCCCCTCTGCACACCCCATCGGGGACGGCATTTGCCGCCCCCGAAGATACAAAAAATCATTGTTTCACAAGCCAAAAAAGAAAGGAAGAATATATGGGTTTCGTAGTTTTACACATGGAAAAGGCGCACGGCAGCGACAGCGGAACAACCGCACATATCGAGCGTTTCATCATACCGAAGAACGCCGACCCCACACGCACGCACCTAAACCGCAGGCTCATCGAATACCCCGACGGGGTGAAAGACCGTTCGGCGGCTGTTCAGAGAAGACTGGAAGAAGCGGGGCTGACACGCAAAATCGGAAGCAACCAAGTACGGGCTATCCGCATCAACGTGTCGGGAACGCACGAGGACATGAAGCGGATAGAGGAAGAGGGGCGTTTGGACGAGTGGTGCGCCGACAATCTGAAATACTTCGCCGACACGTTCGGAAAGGAGAACATCGTGGCGGCTCACCTGCACAGGGACGAGGAAACGCCGCACATACACGTTACACTCGTCCCTATCGTCAAGGGAGAGCGCAAGCGCAGGAAAAGGGAGGAACAGACGAAGAAGCGATACCGCAAGAAGCCGAGCGACACCGTGAGGCTGTGCGCAGACGATATTATGACACGGCTGAAATTGAAGTCCTACCAAGATACCTATGCCGAAGCGATGGCGAAATACGGGCTGCAAAGGGGCATAGACGGCTCGAAAGCTCGCCACAAGTCCACGCAGCAGTATTATCGGGATATACAGAAACTCTCCGACGACCTCAAAGCGGAAGTGGTGGATTTGCAGCAGCAGAAAGAAACGGCACGGGAGGAACTAAGACGGGCGAAAAAAGAAATACAGACCGAGAAGCTGAAAGGGGCGGCAACCACCGCAGCCGCCAACATCGCCGAGAGCGTCGGTTCTCTTTTCGGCAGTAACAAGGTCAAGACGCTGGAAAGGGAGAACACCGCCCTGCATAGGGAGGTAGCCGACCACGAGGAAACCATCGAAGCCCTGCAAGATAGGATACAGACCATGCAGGCAGACCACAGCAGGGAGATACGGGAAATGCAGCAAAAGCACGGCAGGGAGATAGCCGACAAGGACACAAGGCACAAGCAGGAAATATCGTTTCTGAAAACGGTAATCGCAAGGGCGGCGGCATGGTTTCCCTATTTCCGTGAAATGCTCCGTATCGAAAACCTCTGCCGCCTTGTCGGGTTCGATGAAAGGCAGACCGCAACGCTCGTCAAGGGAAAGCCGTTGGAGTATACGGGGGAACTCTACTCGGAGGAACACGGACGGAAATTCACGACCGAAAGGGCAGGTTTCCAAGTGCTGAAAGACCCCACGGACGGGACTAAATTGGTTCTTGTCATCGACCGAAAGCCCATTGCCGAGTGGTTTAAGGAACAGTTCGAGAAGTTAAGGCAGAACATACGCCGACCTATACAACCGCAAAGGAAAGGCAAGGGATTCAAGCTATAAATGTTAAATCCTGCCCGATTTGCCGAAAAAAGTGCGGTACGCCGTTCGTGGTGTACCGCACTTTTTTTATATTTGTTCGCAAGGTGATATACTTGAAGAAAATAACAGCCGATTTCGCTGTTAGCACAACATTATGCGGCAGCTTAAAAGACGACACCAAACCAGAAAAATCATCTTGACAACCACCCGACTTTGAACTACGAAGGATGAAATTTTTCAGGGACAACTTCCAGCATTTCCAAAAAACAGTTTACCCATTGACTTGGAGACAAACAAACAATTTGAGCATTAAGGTTTAAACCGAATTTTTCCGAAATTGACCTGACCTGACTTTTCCTGAAAATCGACTTTAAAGCTGTTTTTACAGATAAATCAGGTTTCTCTAACAGACAGGAAATAAATGCTAAGTATTTGGCTTTAAACTTAAAATCAAAAAATAACTGTTTTCTTTTAATGTTTAACAGGGCTGATTTGACAGTTGGCGGTGGAAAGAAACTTTCAGGACCTACCTCATAGACAAGTTTCAAATCAAAAAAAGTATGATAGAAAACGGTATATGGATTGTAAAGCTTCCTCGAAAATAACTTTTGTGTAGGTTCTAACTGAAGGACAATGGAACCTCCCAGAAAATTTCCAAGACTCTCAAACATCAGGATTTTGAAAATATCGGAAGTAATGCCATAAGGAATATTTGACACCACTTTGAAAGGAAATTTCGGAACTGCAAAATTCCTAAAATCACAACCGACAACTTGAACATTTCGGGCATCAGAAAATAATTTTCGTAAATGTTCAACCAAAGCTGTGTCGTTTTCAATAGCAACAACATTGTTGGCGATTTTTAATAAATGAACAGTAAGAAACCCCTTGCCTGCCCCAATATCTAAAACCGTATCCTGATTACTTATATTTGCTTGTCTTATTGCATCTTTTATTAGCACTTTATCAATAGTAAAGTGCTGACCCGTAAAACGAACGGGCAATTTCTTTTTTGTCATTAGTAACTTCTTACAGGTGAATACTTGACTGCAAATTTAGTAACTTTGCTTGATAAATTAACGAGAAAGAAGAGAAAATGAAAACCGACCGCATAACATCACCTATACGCAAGCAGGGGTTTCGTGCTTCGTAGGACAGTTAAGTGGTAAATTTAAAGTTCAGTTCTTCGTAGGAAGTTCAGTGGTTAAAATCCCTGCCTGCGTATAGCTGAGAACCGTTATCGGTTAAATTAATTACAACTCAATAAATAATATCTATATGTTTCGAATTACAGATGCAATGAATACATACAATAGTGCCATTTATATGATTTATACGAAACAATATAAACTATATACATTAAAAGATGATGAAGATTATATTTTCTATTTAGAGAAAGAAAATTTCAAAATAGCTGGTAATGACCCTTTGTCGTTGTTAGCAATAAGCTATATCAATGAGAATGATATGCAATTGCCTAAAGAGCAACATGACTTGTTAGTAAATCAGTTTGATGCAATAGCAATAAATTTCATACTGCAAAAGAAGTTTAGGATTAATGTAACATCTGCATATTCATCAAACGGCTATGATTGGGTTGGAAAGAAAAAAGATCAAATATATTATGCCGGAAGTGTATTAAAACTATTGGGGTTGATACTATTAGTTGAATGTTTTGGAAGAAATTGGCAGTCTGTAAATATTCCATTGTATTTGAATGACATTCCAGAGTTTTAAATAACCGATAACAAGCGGCTCAACCGTCCTCAAAGTCGGTTAGCCACAAAACATTATCAACCTCGAAAAGCAAAAATACAATGAATAGAATATTAACACTATACCTCTTTTGGCTATTGTGTGGCACGGCTTCCGCACAACAAATAGTAAAATGGGACGATTTACAGACTATAACGGATAACGCACGGCGCACGGTCTATTATGAAAAAGGCAGTAAACAGCCGTTGCAGGGAGAATATCGCATTATACGAGGGTTTGACGAGGAGCGTGTTAAACTTTCCGACGGCATAATAAACGGTGATTATCTCCGCTATCGTGATGGGGTACTGCGTGAATCGGGCATATATGCCAAAGGAAAGCGCAACGGCATATTCACGGAGTATTACCAAGATGGCGTTACTCCCCGAAAAGAAACACCCATGCAGCAAGGCAAGATAGACGGAACTGTAAAGACCTATTTTCGTAACGGCAAAATAGAAACCGAAAAGGAGTATAGGCAGAGTGTGGAGAGCGGAAGGGAACGCCGCTTTGACAGCAAGACGGGTGAGCAGATTTTTGAATCTCATTATATAGACGGCAAAAAAGAGGGTGAGGAATGGGAAATTTTTGAGGATGGGCGCACGCTTCGCAGCAGGACTACACGACACTACCGTAACGGAAAACTTGACGGCTCTTATCGTGTGGAATCGACACGGGACGGCAAACCCTATATAACCATCGAGGGACAATACACCGACGGCGAGAAGTCGGGACGTTGGAAACAGTACAACGCCACCGATGACACAACCCATGAATGGGATGAATGATTTTCTTTTTTCGCAAGTTGATTTTATAAAATCGCCACCGAAACTTCGTACTTTCGGAAAAAGATGTTATATTTGCAAATGAAAGAGTTATTTGACAGCATAGCAACGCAAAACACTGAAATTCGCACAGTTGCTAAATCGTTACCTCTATTTCTCAAATAATTCGCTAAAAGTTTATTTCTCAATCGGTTAAGTCAAACCGAGAAAAATCTAAAATACAAATTATATCTCTTTTTCGGATTGTATTTATTAACAGTTCCGGTTTGGTATTATATAATGGAACAAAAGTATATATTCTTTTTGCAAAAAACAACGAAAAGACATATTTTTTTTATGGAATAGTCATCTAAATTGATTGAAAAAGTAAAATCAAGCAACATTTCTTTCCAGAATTACATATTTGATGTAAAAACACTACAAAAACAATGGATTATAATTAAGTTCTGATAGAACTTATCTAAGTGTAAAAAGTGAGTTTAAATGTTTTAGGGCTATTTAATAATTTAAAAAGAGATTTATGAAGAAAAAATTAGCGCTGCTATTTGGATACCTTTTTATAGGTATCGGGCTGATAACAGCTCAAACGCAGAAAGTCACGGGGACAGTGATTTCCGATGATGACAAACAACCTGTTGTAGGGGCTTCAATTGTTGTAAAAGGCACTAACTTAGGTACAATAACAGACATAGACGGGCATTTCACATTATTGAATGTGCCAAATTCAGCAAAAATATTACAAATCTCTTATATCGGTATGAAAACGGAGTCGGTTTCTGTTCAACCGACTGTTAGAGTTATCTTAAAGTCTGATACACAACTGATGGATGAAGTTGTTGTGGTAGGTTACGGATCAGCAAAGAAACTAGGGTCTGTAGTCGGTTCGGTAACAACGGTAAATAATAGCAAGATAGCCAATAGACCGGTTGCTAATGCCGGAGATGCATTACAAGGTCAAGTTGCCGGTTTACAAGTATTTACTCCCAGTGGAGAACCAAGTGGAAGTGTTGTAATGCGATTGCGTGGAGTCAGCTCGATCAGTTCAAATACAGAACCTCTCTTTATTCTCGACGGCTCACCTATATCATCCGGAGCATTTACAGCATTAAATCCGAACGACATCGAAAGCATGACCGTATTGAAAGATGCTTCCTCAACAGCTATATATGGTTCTCGTGCTGCTAACGGGGTAGTAATAATGACTAGCAAGAAAGGAAAAATGGGACAGAAAGCCCGTGTTAGTATCAATGCGCAATATGGCTGGTCGAGAATGACTGGGGATAACATAGAGATGATGAATACCGAACAATGGCTTAACCTGCAGGAAATGCTGGACCCGGGAAAAGCATACGATACTACATTTCAAAAACGGAAAAAGTTCTATATAGATAATGGTATATCTACAGATTGGGCGGATGTTTTCTTCGGAGATGCAGCTCCTACCCAACAATACGATGTAAATGTGGTTGGTGGTTCCGAAGGGATCAACTACTATATTTCATTTGGACATTATGATACAGAGGGAATTATGGACGATTCTTCATTGCGCCGTGAGACTTTGCGCAGTAATGTGGAAGTAAAGGTGACCGACTGGTTGAAAGCCGGGATTAACGTGAACCTTTCCTATCAGAAATATAACACGACAACTTTCGGAACGGAAGCTAATAGCGTTTATAATAAAGCGTATGCTGCCCGTATTTATCGTCCTGACCAAACAATAAACGAGATATTGACAGACGAAGAAGGCAACTTTACAGGCTATGGAAAACGATTGGACTATTTTGACGATATGGGATATTATAATCCGTATTACTTGGCAGAACTTCAACCGAATGACCGGAGTACGGTACGTATCAATGGCAATACCTTCTTTAATATAAACCCAATAAAAGGATTGAATATACGTACCTCGCAGGCAGTAGATGCCTTTGATTATCGTAACTCCCATAAAGCCTATCCGGAAGGCCCTTTTGAAGGGGCAGGGGTGGCGTCCGAGTCTTTCGAACGTTATTATTCATTTACTTTCACCAATACGGCGGAATATAAGTTCAGTCTGTCAGACAAGCATCTTTTTACCGTGTTGGCAGGCCAGGAGTCCATTATCACAAAGAATGAGAATTTCTCGGCAACTTCTAAAAAAATGGTAGACTCACGAATGATGCTGATGGCAGCTGGAGCAGAGTCAGAAGTGCCGATACATTCGATGTATGACAAGGTTTTCAATTCTTATTTCGGCACGATCAGTTATAGTTTTGCTGATCGCTATTATGTCGATTTGGCAGCACGGCGGGACGGTTCTTCTCTGTTTGCCAAAAACAACCAGTGGGCAAACTTTTATTCTTTGGGAGCCATGTGGGATATGAGAAAAGAGAATTTCCTGCAGAACGTTTCATGGTTGAACAGTTTACAGTTGAAGGTGAGCTATGGAACAACTGGTAATTCCGGTATCAGCGCCTATAATGCGTTGGCATTGGTTGGTTCCGGTTTGCTGTATAACGGACAACCGGGTATTGCTCCTTCTACCGTCGGAAATGATAACCTGACATGGGAAAGTATGAAAACACTGAATGTAGGCATCAGTACAAGAGTGTTTGACCGCTTTTCTGTAGAACTGGAATTTTATAACCGTCAGACGGATGATATGTTGATGGGGTATCCATTGTCATATACTACCGGACACGGAAGCAGTGTGGAAAATGTAGCAAGTATGCGTAATCGTGGTTTCGATATTACTCTGGGAGTGGATATTCTGAAAACGAGAGATTTTTCATGGAGTGTCTCCGGAAACCTGAATTATAATAAGAATGAAATAACTAAACTGTTTAACGGATTGGATGAATATACCTTGCCTGATACCGGTTTGAAGATGAAGGTCGGCAAACCTTGGGGAGAATATTACTATGTGAAATGGGCAGGAGTCGATCCGCGTGACGGATATAATATGTGGTACGACAAAAATGGAAATCTGACGAAGAGTTACTCCGAAGAAGATGCAGTTTTTGTCGGTAAACAACGCTATGCACCATGGTCCGGTGGCTTTGGCACCCAGTTCGGATGGAAAGGGATTTCTGTTAGTGCCGACTTCTCTTTTATGCTAGGCCAGTATATGTTGAATAATGAGCGCTTTTTTACAGAGAATCCCACTTTTGCAGGTTCGGACAATCAAACTGTAGAAATGCTTACCATGTGGCAGAAGCCGGGAGATATAACCAGAATTGCCACTCCCGACTCCCCGATGCAGTTTGATACGCATTTACTGGAAAATGCTTCATTTATGCGTATGAAAAACCTGACTATCGGGTACACCCTTCCGGCCAAACTGATTCAGAAAACAGGAGTAATCAGTAACGCCAGAATCTACTTTGTAGGACGTAATTTACTCACAGTGACTAAATATAAAGGATATGACCCGGAAGTAGACAGTAATATCCAATTGGGTAACTATCCCAATACGAAACAATATTCTTTCGGAGTCGAACTAACTTTCTAAAAACATAAAGAATGGTGAATATGAAGAAAATATCTATGATAGCATTGACTATACTGACACTTGGGGTGACTTCTTGTGATATGGATAAAATGCCATACGATGCTGTTCCTACAGAAGAAGCGTTAACGACCATAGTCGGTTTTGAAGAAGCACGTGCCGGTATCTATTCCGTATATTTAGGACTGACAGGAGGAAGCTATGTATTAGCTCCGGAAGTTCAGGCAGATGCCTTTAATGCAGTGGCGGATTTCTCTAATAAATATGGTGAGTTGCACCGTTGGACTTTCGAGAGTACCAACTCTACCGTAGAAACAATCTGGTCGAACTACTATGCCGCTATCGGACGTGTCAACTTCTTTATTGACGGGGTAGGTAAGATCGATGAGAACCCGGAAATCGAATTGACTGAAACCCAGAGACAACAGATCAATGTGTATGAGGGGGAAGCGTATTTTACAAGAGCATACTGCTACTTTTATCTAGCTACTTTATTTTGCCGCGATTACGATGTAGCTACCGCAGCAAGTACTCCGGGACTGCCGCTTCAGGTAAAATATGAGCCTAAACTTTCTGCTACCCAATATCCGGGACGATCTTCATTGGAAGATACTTACAAACAGATATTGGAGGACCTCGAAGAAGCCGAAGAACGTATAGAGACTGCAAAAAATGGCATTGCTGATTATGACAGGTATATTAATGGTGCATACGTGACAGTCAACACGGCTCCCAAGAATTGTGGGAATTATATCACGGTAGATGTAGTGACTGCCTTGAAAGCGCGTGTTGCCCTGCAAATGGACGACTATGAAAATGCAGCCAAATATGCAGGTGACCTGGTTAATTCGAACAGATATCCATTATCGAACACAGCAACAGATTTTGAAAGCGTATGGAAGAATGACAAGGGAACGGAAACCATCTGGCAGATTGCCATGACTAGTGCCGACGATGCCGGTGTACCTCTGGGGACTATTTTCATTGGTTATCCGACTACAAAGAAGGATTATATTCCTACACAAACACTGATTGACTTATACAATGAAAAAGATATCCGGCTAAAGACTTATTTCGGAAAATATCACTTAACCGTATCGTCAGGTAATGCGGCAGACATCTATTTCTTTAATAAATATCCGGGCAATGAATATTACAATGCATTAGGAAGCGAAACACGCTATTTGAATCAGCCGAAACCATTCCGAATTGCTGAAATGTATCTGATTGCCACTGAAGCTAATGCAAAGATTGGAACGGCAGCTGCAGTGAAAAAGGGTAATGACGCTTTGAATGCATTAAAAAAAGCGCGAATCGAGGGATGGACTGATGCAACCTACGATCAGGAAGCTTTATTAAATGAAATCATGAACGAACGGGAACGTGAGCTTGTAGGTGAGGGATACCGGTTGATGGACCTGAAGCGTTGGGGGAAAGGTGTGAAGCGTGGAAAACCGCAAAGCAAAGGACTGGTGCTTTTCCCGGGACAAGCAAGTACTGACGGACTGGATAAACTTATGGATGACCAGCGGATGCTTTGGCCTATTCCTAAAACAGAAATGGATGCCAACCCTCAATTGGCAGGTCAGCAAAATCCGGGATATTAATCAATGAATAACGTAAATTATCAAACACTTGAGTAAAATGAACTATCTGAAAATATACACCCTTCTTCTATGTGCCGTTCTGATCGCCGCCTGTTCGGACGATGAGGAACAGTTTAATTCCGGAGCGGCTACGGTAAACTTGCAGGAAACTGCAATGACGGTGAAAGAATCTGCCGGTTTGTGTACTGTGCCTGTTGTTGTGACGGGCGAACATACCGGAACTATCCGTGTGACGTTCGAATTAAAAGATCATAATGCCAAAGAGGATGAAAACTATATTGTCACAACCAAAACGTTACTTATTCCTGCCGGGCAGGAAACAATGAATTTTGAGTTTAAGACCGTTGATGACAAGCTTGTTAATGACGACCGTTCTTTTGATGTTGAAATTGCTGATGTGAAAGGGGCGTCTATTGGTGAGAACAAGCGACTGACAGTGACTATCAAAGACAATGATTCAAGCTTTTATGAAACGCTTTCAGGAACTTGGATATTTACCGGAACGGCTTCTGCCACCAATGTTTCCAATGTGCCAGTGGGATTCTCCGTTAGAATAAATACAGCGGAAGAAGGCACGGAGGCATACGAACACTATCTGGTCTGTTCGAATAAGAATGGATTTGATCCGGATAATGATATTGAATGGGAATTTAGTTGGCGGTTGTATTATGAATATGATTCGGAGGCGCAGAAAACCTACCTGTCCATTGTGCCGGGTGAAGATGTCGCTTCTTATGGCCCGTATACTATTCGTTTCAGGAGACTGGCTTTGGACGGAAGTACTTCTGACGTATATCGCGGAGAATATGATGTTGAAACTAAAACTGTCACTTTCGAGAATGCCAATTTGATAGGCGATATGTATAAGGACGGCTTGATACAAATACAGAAATTCAGGCTATTTGGCTGTAAGATGGAACACATCAGATAAAACAAGATTATTAACATAACAAATAAAAGAACTTATGAGAGCATTAATTGTCTGCATTACGCTGTTGTTCGCTTTTCTAACTTGTACCATGGCACAAATACCATCAGTCAAGGTTGAAAATACGAAAGGAGCACAGGTAAATACCTCCTCCCTGGTTAATCACAAAACACCTATGATTATTTCTTTTTGGGCAACAACCTGTAAACCATGTATTCGTGAATTGGACGCTATAAATGAACAATTGCCCGATTGGTTGGAAGAAGCCAATTTCCGTGTAGTAGCTGTTTCGACAGATGACAGCCGTTCTACTGCTAAAGCGCGTGCATTGGCAGAGGGACATGGATGGGATGATTTTATCATGTTGTACGATAAAAATCAGGAATTCATGCGAGCTATGAATGTAAGCCTGACTCCACAGGTATATGTAGTGGATGCCGATGGGAAGATTGTCTATTCACACACCGGGTACGCGCCGGGAAGTGAGCTGGAACTACTGAAAGCGATAAAAAAACTACAGAAATAGAAACTGTTATTATTCATAGATAAACGCAATGACATGACTAGAATAAGAATTCAGGTGTTGGCTTTAGTAGCGTTATCGTCTACTCTAACCTATGCGCAGCAAGATAACAAAAAAGGTTATCTGACAGGGAGCTTTGAAACGAATACGATTTACTACAAGGATGATAGTAAGACAAAAGCAGAATCTCCGGAAGATCATTTCGGTTCGAACAATTATCTGAAACTGGATTACTATCAAGGTAAGTTTGCCGTAGGTGTACAGTTGGAAGCCTATGAACCGGTACTGGTGGGATACCCGACAGAATTGGAGAAAGCAAAACTAACCAACTATTACGTATCTTGGGCCGACAAGGATTTTTCCGTAACAGCGGGTACATTTTATGAGCAGTTTGGGAGTGGACTGCTATTCCGTAGTTGGGAGGACCGTATGCTTGGTTTGAATAATGCGGTGATGGGAGCACGTTTTACCTACAATTACAAGAATATTGTAAGGTTGAAGGCCATTTGGGGAACTCCACGTTTTGGAATGGACTTTTCCGACACACAAGTACGTGGCGTAGATGTAAGCTTCTCCTTATCTGAAATGCTTAGTTGGCAAAATACATCCTTGAGTATCGAAGGAGGGGCATTGAACCGGTATGAGAAAATCAATATCGACCTCGAAGAAGAAGGGGGAAAACCTTATTCGAATGGCTTCTCGGGACGGGTAAATTTTGAACGCTCCGGATTTACAGCGAAAGGTGAATATGTGGACGGTGGCAATAAATATTATAATTTCATCCATGATGACAAACTTTATGCGAGGAAACGTGCCAATGCGCAATTGCTGGAGCTGGGATATAGCGGCAATGGGTTGGGGGTAAATCTGACCGGGCGCCGTTTGGAATGGATGAATAGTGAGATTATTGCCGGTAATGGTTCGACTTCGAATCTGTTGAATTATGTCCCGGCTATGAGTACGCAATATACCTATATGTTGACCAACTTGCATCCTCATACTCCACAAATAGGAGATGTGACAAATGCAGTTAGCGGTGAGATGGGCGGACAATTGGATGTCTTTTATCATTTCAAAAGAGGAACGGTCATTGGAGGTAAACGCGGTTTGAAATTACATGCTAACTTTTCTACCTATTATGCTTTAGAAAAAGAAGGAACAGCCCAGATAGGTAACTTGGCATTTCGTGACTTTAGTGTTGATGTGGAAAAGCAATGGACAAAGTCATTCAAAATGAACTTGCTTTATTCTATGCAAGAATATAGCCCTTCGTACGGAGCGAATAAAACGACTAATCTGTCGAATATTTTTGTAGCAGATTTACAATATAAGTTCACGCCTTCTTTTTCAACTCGCATGGAGTTGCAATACTTAACTACAAAAGAAGATCAGAAGGACTGGATGGCAGCTCTGTTGGAGATAAATTTTGCTCCGGCATGGAGCATTTACGGAAGTGATATGTATAATCACGGCAAGGATAAAATCCATTATTACAATGTGGGAGCCAGTTATGCCAAGTCACGTACGCGTATAGCCTTGAGTTATGGTCGTAACAAGGAAGGATACGTCTGCTCTGGTGGAGTTTGCCGGACGATTCCTAAATATACAGGTGCTAACCTGACTATAACTACTTCATTTTGAGTTCATCGAAACATTTATTAATTAGAATATAGAATATGAGAAAATTTACAATGTTTTTTATGTCAAGTCTGATATGCTTGTGCGGATGTTTTACAGCGTGCAGCGGCAATTCTGACGACAATGGTGAAGAGCCGGATAACGGCGAAGTGACAGGACCTATTACTTTGACTGTGGATAAAGCCAAGATTGAAGCCAATGGAACAGATATGGCGACTTTTACGGTGACTGATGCCAATGGAAAAGTAGTGACGACTTCCGAATATATGAAGAATGTATATTTTGAAGATGTAACTACCGGTGATTATTTGGAGAGACGGACCAATACGTTCTCGGCAGTAGAGAACGGGACACATAAGTTTAAGGCATATTACCTGGACTGGGAGTCGGATGAAGTTTCCGTAACCGCACAGAATCGTAAGAATTATGAACTTTTCTATCGTAAAGTAGGTGTCTTCAAAATGACGGGAACTTGGTGTACTTATTGTCCGGCCATGACTTCGGCATTGAAGAAAGTGGAAGAGCTGATGCCGGGACGTATGGTAAAAATGGCTTTTCATTCTTCCAGCAGTTCCGCCACTGACCCGTTCCATTTGTCACAGACAAGCACAATCATGGGCCGTTTTGGAGCGTCCGGTTTTCCTACCTGTATCTATGATTTGAAAGTCATGTCGATAGACAGAAATGTGAGTGCTATTAAACAGACTTTACAAGACCAAATCCGACAATATCCGGCAACCTGTGGAATTAAGGTAAATACATCTTATAATTCTTCTATGGGTGAGATTACGGTGAATGCCGCACTGAAGTCGAGCCAAGGAGGAGAATATGACCTTGTTTATGTCTTGGTGACTGATGGTTTGACGGCATCCGGAGGAAACGAGACCTCGTACGATTATACAGTAAGAGCTATTTCCAACAATTACCTGTCGATGTCAACCGACGGACGGTTTACTGTGAAGGCAAACGAGGAGCACACTGCCGCAACTTTCAGCATTTCTAATGCAAAGAACCTGAACCCTGCCACATCACGTGTAGTGGTTTATGCATTGCGTAAAGTGGATGACGCATATATGGTGGATAATATAACCGAATGTTCTATCAATGGTAGCATAGACTATCTCTATAATGATTGAGGCTTATGAAAAAAATATACTCGACAATTCTACCAATTGTAATGATCCTTTGTTTAGCAATGCTGTCATCCTGTTCCGGCAATTCGGACGAAACGGAGAATGGGGGGACGGATGACGGCATTTTGCGTATTACAGCTGATAAGACGGCTATACAGGCAGATGGAGTAGAAAAAGTGACCTTCACGGTCAAACTGGGTACAAAAGATGTAAGTGAAGAAAGCACAATGAACCTGATTTTGGTAAAGGAATCGGGAGAGGAAAACCTGGATTATGGTGTTCGTGCTTTCAGCACTTCAGTGCCGGGTACGTATGTCTTTAAAGCCCGCTATTATGAAGGAAAAGCAATGGTCAGTGAAAATGAAGTGACCGTTCAGGTTGCTCCCGTATCAGGAGGAACCAGCTATTATCATAAATTACTGGGGATGCAGTTTACTTCTGTCGGGTGCCAGGCCTGTCCGGCGCTTAGCACTACATTGAAAGCAATTCAGACTGAACAACCGGGGCGATTGGCTATCGCTTCTTTCCACATGGATTTCGGAGGAATGACGGATCCCATGAGTACAGCAGCTACCAATAATTACCGGACTAATATTCTCGGTAATTTCTCGGGACTGCCTCGTTTCTTTTACAATCTGCGTAAGGGTACTAAAGAAATGATCAGTATCAAGAGCCAGATTGAAGAAGAGCTTCAGAAAGAATTAAGTAACTATCCGGCTTCTTGTGGGGTAGCTGTTGAGTCTGTGTATAATGCTTCTGACCGTACAGTGAAGATTACTGGCAAATTAACTTCCAACGTAACAAACACTTATCGTTGTTTGATTTATCTGGTAGAGGATGGAATCAAATACTTTCAAACGAATGGCGCGAATGATTATACGCATAATAATGTGGTGCGCGCAGTGGTGTCCACATCATTGAACGGCGACCGTTTTAATGGGGAAGTAAATGCGGGAGTGGAATCTACCATGCAACGATCTTATCAGTTGGAACCGGGATGGAATGTGGATAATATGCGTGTGATAGTGTCGATGCTGACAACTTTGGATGGAGGAAAGACTTATACGTGTAACAATGTAAATGAGTGTAAACTTGGAGAATCAGCAGATTACTTGTATAACGAATAAAGAAGAGTTATGTGTATAAATGTCTATAAAATAATATTGCTGGTCTGTATGTGCTGTGTGGGAATATGCTGGATTTCTTGTTCAGGCAATTCCGATGATTCGGAGCAGACGGAAGTGATTTTGAGCGTCGATAAAAATACGTTGACTGCGGACGGAAAGGATATTATAACCTTTACGGTAATACATGCGGGAATAGATGTAACTGCTGATGCAATCATCCGTTCCGTGATGGACGGACAAACTTTGGATGGAAATACCTTTTCTACTTCTAAAGCCGGAACCTACGCTTTTGAGGCATCTTATGGCAACTATGTATCCAAATTGATAACAGTAGTTGCAAAAAGTACATCAGGTACAGTATCCAATTTTGTGAGACGCATCTGCGCAATGGAGTTCACCGGAACATGGTGCGCCATGTGTCCGGCAGGAATGACCCGTCTGAATTATTTGATAAGTTCGAGTTACGAGGGAATTGTTTATCTGATGTCATTTCATGTTGATGGGACAAGTGCCGATCCAATGACAATTGAACAGTCATCGATTCTTTCCAGAAAGTTTGCTATCTCCGGTTATCCTTCATGTGTGGTTGATATGCGTGGGACAATGGGGCTATCTGAAAACTATAGTGTCATGCGGGCTATATTTAATGAGTCTTTGGAGAAATACCCTGCTCATTGCGGAGTAGCTATCAGTTCTGTTTATAATGAGGTTGATTCCGAAGCTAAAGTTACTGTGAAAGTGACTTCGGAGAAAACGGCTGATTACCGCCTGGTATTGTATGTTGTTGAAAATGGATTGAAGTATCAGCAGAATGACGGAGGCAACTATCGGGACTATACACATAATCATGTAGTCCGCAAATTACTTTCTGCTTCTGTAGAAGGTGACAAACTGGGACAAATTGCAGAAGATAAGGAAGAAGTAAAGGAGTATACTGTGGCATTAGACGATACATGGAAAGCAGAGAATCTTTCTTTTTATGCATTAGTAATGGATGAAAACGGCTATGTAAACAATTTGGCTGTTTGCGAAGCAATAAACGGCAATGCCGATTATGAATATGTAAATGATTAATCACATTTATCACTTAGAATTATGAAGAAGAAATTAATTAGCTTATTATTTTTATTAGGGCTGGTGTTAGTTATAAGCCCTATGGTGCTATCGTGTTCGGATAAGGATGAACCTGCTGTGGAACCTGACGTGCCGGTGACCCCGGATGTACCACTTCCTCCTGTACCAACTCCAATCAGATGGGTAGAAAACGAAGTGGATGGTGGTGAACGTGGGGTAGGCATCAAAGTGACTAGCAAAACTACCAACAACTTTGTGTTTGAATGTACCCCGGGAGATAAGGTGCAATCTTATCGTTTGGATGTTTATCCTTTATGTCGTATGTATAACTACTTATTTGAAAGTGGCGGTTCAGGTGCAAGTGAAGAAGAAATCGAAGATTTGATTCTGAAAGCTCTCTATAATTCGGAGGGTGCCGGTGCTTATACTTTCAACAGGAAAACATTAGGAGATAGTTACCCGAATACAGAGTTTGACTGGACAAATTCCAAATATGCTCAATCGGAGATTGTGCCGGGAGCAGAATATTTGATTATAACGGTAGGGTGTAATGATGAAGGCGGACAAAATCCGGCTGATATGAAAATCTGTTATTTGAAAACTCCTTCAGGAGATGTAGCAGGCCATCCTCGTGTTGAAATTGATGTTAAAGCAAGTTATCAGGCAGCTGCCATTCAATATGTCCCCAATGAGGATTGCAAGTATTTCTATCAGTTCTGTGCGGATTCCGAACCTATCGATGCGTTTATTGAAGCTTATGGACAGAATATGTATATCGATTTTATGAGACACTGGACACAGACATCAGAAGATGCACAGGTACCTGAAGAAGAATTATTATATATAGTTGATTTTGGGTATAATGCCGATTCGGAAAGAAAATTTACAGCTACTACTATCGGACTGGATGAGAATAAGAATAAAGGAGATTATGTACGACAGGATTTCCAATTGAAAGAAATTCCTGATGGTGCCAAAGAAGCGAAATGCGATCTGAAGATCACAAAGACGGGGGCCTCTATTGTTAACATGGATGTAAAAATGGAGAAAACTTGTTATGCCATGTTTTATCGTATATTCAGTGCTGCTGACTGGGCACCTTATGAAAATGCCGATGAAGCAACAATGACGGCACTTGCACAAGCTTTAGATCAAGAAGGATGGGGGATTAAGAATATAAATTTCAGTCAGGAAGGCTCGTATGCAACTACAGATTACCAACATGCTCTTGATCCGAATGGTTCTTATGTTGTTGCTTATGTGGGGCGTAATGGATATGGACAATTATCAGAAGTGAAGACGGAAACTTTTTCTACCAAAGCACGAGTAATGGATAATCCGGGAGCATCTAAAGCTACGATAGATATTACCATTTCCGATCCGGGACGGACAAGCCTGAAATTAACTTATACTTATAATCAGGAAGCGGCAGTATATTATCACCAATACATTATGACACCGGATTTACTTGAAGAAGGTAATAAGGCTGAACTGATTAAATATCTGATGTCAGAAAATTCAAATATATGGGCTGCGAATGCGAATGGAGGAGTAGAAAATTTTAAATGGACCGGTTTGGATCCTGGAACGGAATACACATTCGCTTATATGGCAGAAGACTGGGATGGCGTATTGACAGATGTGAAGATTGTGAAAGCGACGACTGAAGCTATTATAGCAGGGCCGAATCCAACGATGCAACTGAATGCCTATATGAGTGATTTGAATAACTTTACAGTTCAGTATTCTATTGTGAAGGATGTTGCCAAACTATATTATACCATTACAGAAGATAACTATTCCGCAAGTGGTGATTATACTTATCAGGAATGTATGGATGTATGGAAAGAGCATTGTCTGGATTATGGTTTATCAGGTGTCAACTCAACTACTCAATCGTATGATAAGACAAGTGAAGCCAAACGACTGGTTGCTTTATGTGTGCCTATTGGTGCCGATGCTGATGGAAATGAAGTAATTGGCGACCTTTATACAGTATTCTATGATAAAGAAAAAGGTATTATTACTGATCCTTCCGTATTATTCCCCGATGCTCCGAAATTGAAAAAAGGAATAAAGGGAATAGCGAAACCTCAAGTAGTGAAGAAAGATAACCGGGTTCCTGCAAAATTGATTGTTAATGAACAAGTGAAAGTGAATACTCCGGGAGTCATGAGAAGTGAAAGTGTTATTTATCTTGATTTGAAGAAATTAGGTAAACATCCTCACTCCAAATAAACATCGGCAAAACTAATTTACCGCACGATAGTGTGTAAATCTATCGTGCGGTTTTTCTCTAATCATTAAACTTTTTATGGGTATGAGAAGAAATCAATTTTTAGGTGGCATAGGAAAATGTATGTGTTTCCTGGCTGTATGTGTTATGACATTTTCGTCATGTTATAATGACGATGATTTGAAGAATTCGATTTCCGGTTTGGAAGATCGCATGGATAAGTTAGAAGCTTCTTTGCAAAGTGTACAAACTGATATTTCCACATTGAAGACGCTGACTGATGCTTTATCTCAAAATAAATCAATTGCTTCTGTGTTGGAGAATGAAGACGGAAGTTATACAATTAAGTTTTCAGATAAGACGGAAGTAACTATTCGTAATGGTGAAAACGGAGAAGATGCTCCGCAAATAACTGTGATAAAAAACGAAGAAGATGGCGTTTATTATTGGGGAATAACCAGTACAGACGGCAAGAAGACATTCCTGAAAGATGGAGAAGGGAATATGATGCCCGTGACGGCTGCTGCTCCTAAAATTCGCATTAATACGAATACAAAAGAGTGGGAGATTTCGACAGACGGTGGAAAGACTTGGGAACCTACGGGTGTGTATGCATCCGGCGAAGGGACGGGGGATACCTCTCTTTTCAGTGGAGTAAGTCAGGATGATGATTATGCATATTTCACTCTGAAAGATGGCACAATATTAAAGTTGTCGAAATCTAAGGAATTGAAATGTGAAATATTATCGGGAAAACAATATTTTGCAAACGGTGAGGAGAAACTGATTTCGGTTGAAATGAGTGGTATTTCTAAGTATACCGTAACAAAGCCTGACGGTTGGAAAGCTTCATTGACAGGAAAGGGATTGACTATTATTGCTCCTGTTGCAGAGAATCAGTATGCAGAAACGGGGGGCAAAGTGGCAATAATGGCTGTTGCGTCTAATGGGCAAAGCATAATCTCGGAGATTCCGGTGATAATAGGTGAGGCTCCTGTTACTATATCTGTTGAAGGTCAAACGATTTCTACTACTTTGACGAATGGTGTAGAAATGTATTATTTGGGAGTGCTGGAAATTAATGAATATAGTGCAGAGGCCGTAGCTGAATTAGTGAACGGATATGCTGCCCGTATGTACATGAAGACAGCAGCTCTTGATAAAGTTCCATTGGCAGAACTGATAGGTAAGGATCCTGAAGCCGGAAAGACATATATGATTTGGGCAGTACCTCCATCTGAAGCTGGTAGTGAATATTTGCCTGATGACGTGATTGCCAGCGTGATTAAGACTGCTGCAACAGTAGAACTGAAGGTTTCGGATATAACGTTTGAAGGTGCAACGGTTTTTGCAATCAGAAAGGGTTGCGACGTTTATTATACAGGGATTTTAGATAAGCCGAATTATTCACCTGAAAGAGTGATTGAAGATCTGGCTTATGGGGGAGGAACCAAACAATATTCGGATTATAACGGACCGTTGGAAGGTAAGGTGTTAGATTTTCTTCCAAAGGTAATACCTGGAACAACGTATGTACTTTGGGCTATTCCTTATAAAGAAGAAAAAGGGTATAAAACAGAAGAACTGGTAGCTGTGGAGATTCCTGTGCCTGCGTTGACGTATGATGGGACAGCGACGATAAATATTAATAGTGTTGTTACTACGGTTTCAAGTGTAAGTGCGACTATTACTCCCGGAACTGACTGTTATAAGTTCTATTATTCTTATATGAAGGAGCAAACTCTGGCAAATTATGGTACCGACAAGGAAGTTATTTCCTATCTTATTAAAAATGGAGATTCTTCCAAAGAGGTAGAAAACTTTGAAAGAGCCTCTTTAGAACCGGGAACAAAAGGCTTTTTTATTGCAGTAGCATTAAATGAGAAAGGGCAGCTCGGGTCATTAGTCAAAGTACAGGCTGATTCCAAAGAAATATCTTATAATTCATCAATTTCGGTAGATGTGTCAATAGAGGCAGGAACTGTGTCTACGACTTTAACGTTGACCCCGACTGGAAATCCGGAAAAGTTCCGTTATGTTCACATGAAATTGAGTGATTTCAAAAGCTATCCGTATTGGGGAAATGAAGAAATGGTAAAACAAGCATTAATTATGAATGATAATGTTACTGAAATTGTTGCTGCTGAACTGAAAAATCATCAACTGGTGATCGAGGACATAGCATTTAATTCGGAATATGTATTGTTCATGATAGCAGTTGATACTGATGGTAACCCTTCTTCAACCATAACAAAGAAGGAATACACCAGTGCGAAGCCTACTTACGTGCGAAAAGACAGAGACCCGGATTTATGGAATGCCAGTGTGCCGGAAGTGACGATTGACAAGATAGAAAAGGATAAGTTCTATACCGTTTCTTACACTGTGAAACCTAAGGCTGCCTGCAAAGTATTTTATGTATTTGCCGGACCGGCAGATTATCTGACTGGTATGTATGATGAACAAATCAGGTATGTAATGAAAAACGGAGTAAAACAAACAACTACTTATTCAGGAAGTGTTTATGGAACATTACCTACTAATATCAATGTAACCTGGATGGACGAAGAAGGACGTTTTTATGAGGTTTCTAAAACCGTAGTAGAAGCTCCGGCACAATAATCTTTTTAATTTTTCTAATTTAATAATAATGATAGATGAAAAACTTATTTAATAGCTTTTATAGTATAGTATTGCTTGCCTTGTGTCTGATTGCTTTCAGTAATTGTTCGGATAGCGACGACGGGGGAGATGTCGGTGATACTGATAATGGAATCACTGCGATTGGTACTGAAACGGAAAAGACGGCTTCTATTTATGGAGAGACTGTTGAGATTTCGTTTACGGCTTCTGGAAAATGGACTCCTTCTTTGCAATATTCTACAGGAGCAGATTGGGCTGCTATAACTAATACCAGTGGTAACTCTGCTGCCGGTAAAGGGGGATTAAAGGTGAAAATTAATAAAAACGAATCCGGAAAAGAGCGAGTATTGACTGTGGTTGTGCAAGTGGAGGGATATAAAACTCCTGTTACAGTATGTACTATCACACAAGGAGGAGGATCCGGAGCAGCAGAAGATCTAGCTCTTAATGAGTATATGGATAAATATTTGAAGGAACATTATCTCTTTAAAGAAGAATATAATACACTAGATGTAGATTATGCATCGGTTTCTTATGATAATTTTCTGTCAACTTATCTTTTACCAATGAAAACTAATATTGAGGATGGCGGAACTTATCGTGCATTTTCAGTCAATGCAGGCAAGCGTTATATCTATTCTTATATTATGGAAACTGGTTCCAGTAGAACTCGTGCAAATACTCGTGCAACAAGTGTTGTAGGATCGGGACTTGGAACGTTTTTCTCTTCTTACATGCCGGATAAAACAACTATTGGATTAGCCATTGGATATGTATATCTAGAATCTCCTGCTGAAAAAGCCGGATTGAGACGGGGGGATGTAATTGTTGCTGTGAATGGTACGACTTTGAATAAGAGTAATTACCAGCAATATATGAGCACTTTGTTTTATGCAGGTGGAGGTGAAACTTTTAAGATCGGCTACAGGCGTAAAATCTTTGATGAAAACCGGGGCGGCTATGATTTGGTGGATGGAACTACTACATTAACCACTGGTAGTTACAATAATAGTCCTATCTTGAATTCAATGTTTATCAAAGACAAAAAAGAGAATAAATTCAATATCGGTTATTTAGTTTATCTAGGTTTTGATTTGAATTTTGAGGAAGATTTGAAATATGTAATTCAACAGTTCAAGACAGAGGGCATCACAGATTTGATTTTGGATTTACGTTTTAACAATGGAGGTTCTGTTGAATTAGCTCGTTATTTAGCCGCTTCTATCGCTGGTACATCACATCGTTCGGATGTATTTATGAGAATGCAACGTAATTCCGGTGCAGATGAATATATCCGTTTTGGAGATGGTGATGATCTAAATCTTAAATCTGTAAGAATCATCTGTTCGGAAGAAACGGCTTCCGCCAGTGAATTGATAATTAGTGGATTAAGAGGCATAGATTTTCCTGTGAAATTATTTGGTAGCCGCACGGAAGGAAAGAACGTAGGAATGGAAGTGCAAGAATATAAATATGGAAATAAATATTATGAATTTGCTCCAATTACTTTCCGTTCTTTCAATGCAAAAGACTGGGGAGATTATGCTGACGGTATTGACCCGGATGTCATGTTGAATAATCAAAACTCAAGCTATGAAGATGATATTGATAATGTATTCCCTTATGCTTTCGGAGATTGGGACAATTTTGATTTCAATTATCCATTATATTGGGCACTATGCGATGTTCAAGGGGTGGATCCGACTACAGGAGAACCTGTGAAACGTAGTGGAAGAGCTGGTTTGACACGTTCTTCAAAAGATGAAATCATCAGAGTACCATCTGTACCTTTGAAACGCCCTGCGGGAACTTTTGGCTCGCTCATTTACAACAAGCCGGAAGTAGAAAACTTATATTAGTAAGACTAAATCTCTTGTGAAATAAATTTTCTCTTAAGTTAAAGGGGATGCTTCTCGATAAGGTGTTAGTGAGAGCATCCCCATTTTGCTTCATAAATGTATTGAGAATGAATATACTTAAACAAATATATGAGATATATGAATATCTGTTTTATCGAACATATATATGGCAGCTTAGATTGTGGGGAGAAAAGCGGTCGCCAGAAGTAGCAGGGTTATTACTACCGACCTCATTGTTTACTTTTGTTTTTGTTGGCCCAATAGTTGGAGTATTACATTCATTGGAAGTACAAAACAATGAAGAGTTAGGTATACTTTTGGCTGTTATATTCACTTTTGCTGCTCATAGATTATTTGTTAGCGATGGACGATATTTGTCTATTGCTGATAAATATCGTAATGAAACTAAAGAAAAACAACGACAACGTATGAAACAAGTTTGGATTTTTTTAGCAATAAATCTTATTTGGGTAATATTCTGTATCTTCTTATTCATCAAAGTGATACCCCCGCCATCAAATGCAGATACTTCTAATAAGAATCCTTCTCCAGAATATATAGAGATGCTGAAAGATATAAGGGACCAACGACCACAATAGAATATGAACAGTGAAATAAATTTGTTGTATAATAGATTATAATTTAGAACTTAGAAAAATGAGAATTATTTTATTTTTATTATTGAGTTGGTACACAATCGGGAATATACAAGCACAAATCAAAGAGCCTGTAAAGTTCAAAAATGAGTTGAAAATGACATCTGAAACGGAAGCGGAAATCGTGTTTACTGCTTCGATAGAGAAAGGATGGCATGTGTATTCGACCGGGCTAGGGGATGATGGGCCTATTTCCGCTACTTTCAACATCAATGCGAGTAATCATGTAGAAACAATGGGTAAATTGCAACCTGTTGGAAAAGAAATCAGCATCTATGATAAGATGTTCGAGATGAATGTGCGCTATTTTGAAGATACGGTACAGTTTATCCAAAAAGTGAAATTTACAGGAAATGATTACTTTATGGATGGGTTTCTGGAGTTTGGAGCTTGTAACGATGAGAGCTGTTTACCTCCGACTCAAATTCCTTTTAAATATGGGAAAAAAGCAGAAGCAGATTTAATAGTTGCAAAAGGGAAAGAAGAGGCTCCGGTAAATGTGGTAGAGAAGCAATCGGAAAGTGATCTTTGGAAACCGGTAATCAATGAATTGCAAGTGTTAGGTGAAGAACATTCTCAAGAGGATAAATCTTGGTTGTATGTCTTTGTCACTGGATTTCTTGGCGGATTATTGGCTTTGTTCACTCCCTGCGTATGGCCGATTATTCCTATGACTGTGAGTTTTTTCCTGAAAAGAAACAAGGATAAGAAGAAAGGGATTCGGGATGCATGGACTTATGGTGCTTCAATTGTCGTGATTTATGTAACACTGGGATTAGCAATTACTTTAATATTTGGTGCCAGTGCATTGAACGCTTTATCAACAAATGCCGTATTCAACATCCTTTTCTTCCTGATGTTGGTTGTTTTTGCAGCTTCTTTCTTTGGGGCATTTGAACTTACTTTACCTTCTAAATGGAGCAATGCAGTGGACAGCAAAGCGGAAGCGACGAGTGGCCTATTAAGTATTTTTTTGATGGCGTTTACGTTATCTCTGGTGTCTTTCTCTTGCACAGGGCCGATTATCGGCTTTCTGCTCGTACAGGTTTCTACGACAGGTAGCGTGATTGCTCCTGCTATCGGAATGTTAGGCTTTGCCATCGCTTTGGCTTTACCATTCACACTGTTTGCTCTTTTTCCTTCGTGGCTGAAATCAATGCCTAAGTCAGGAGGGTGGATGAATGTAATTAAAGTGACATTGGGCTTTCTGGAACTGGCTTTTGCTTTGAAATTTTTGTCGGTTGCGGACTTAGCCTATGGTTGGAGAATCTTGGATAGGGAAACCTTCCTTGCGTTATGGATTGTGATTTTCGGACTAATGGGGTTATATCTGTTGGAAAAGATCAAGTTTCCGCATGACGGTGATGAAAACAGGGTAGGCGTGGGGCGCTTCTTTCTTGCGCTTGTTTCTTTAGCATTTGCTGTATATATGATTCCCGGACTTTGGGGGGCACCTTTGAAAGCTGTCAGTGCATTTGCTCCTCCTGTGATGACACAGGACTTTAATTTATATTCGAATGAGGTCCACCCCAAATTCAAGGATTATGAAATAGGTATGGAGTATGCACGACAACAGGGAATGCCTGTGATGATCGATTTTACCGGATATGGTTGTGTGAATTGTCGTAAGATGGAGACGGCTGTATGGACAGATAGTAAAGTGGGTGGTATCATCAATGATGAGTATGTACTTATCTCTTTGTATGTGGATGATAAAACTCCATTGAATGAGCCTATAAATGTTGTGGAGAATGGAACGGAACGCACTTTACGAACAGTAGGCGATAAATGGAGCTATCTGCAACGGGTGAAGTTTGGAGCAAATGCCCAACCTTTTTATGTATTGCTGGATAATGATGGTAATCCGTTGAATAAGTCGTATGCATATAATGAAGATATTCCAAAATATATGGAGTTCCTGCAGGAAGGGCTGGAGCGATATGTGAAATGATGGATATTAGACATTCAGCTTGTATGTTTTGGCTTATAGCTAAAGTTTGGAATGAGAAAAAGAATAATTCTTTTTGGGCATTTTCATAGAAATACATAGAATAGTGTTATCTTTGTAAAGTGACATCGGGTTTAATAGAGCAAATTGTATAATAATATTTGTATATGACATATAAGCAGCATGAGGGCGAAAATTTCTGCTGTGATGCTCTGAATTACATGATCTGAAAATGTGAATGTTGCCCTTGTCAAGATGGGCAGATTAAGATAAAGATCCCTCGTGGATCGGCTGCCTGTGAAGGTCGCTCTATTGTTTGTTTTGTTTGTGTTTTGGTGCACCTTTTTTCTGATAAAGAATAAGGTGCACTCTTTTTATAATTATGTATATGTAATATTAAATATATTTTTGAAGAAAAAAGGAGATGGGTGAAAAAGCTTCAATGTGGAATCTTTGGCACGGCTGTCACAAATTGAGTGAGGGCTGCCGTCATTGCTATGTATATCGGACGGATGGTAAATATGGAAAAGACAGTTCGGTGGTGACAAAGACAGAAAAATTCGATTTACCCTTGCAGCGTAAAAAGAATGGTACGTATAAGATACCTTCGGGGAATTTGGTATATACCTGTTTTACTTCAGATTTTCTCATTGAAGATGCGGATGAATGGCGTGCCGAAGCGTGGGAGATGATGCGGATACGGCAGGATCTTCGTTTCCTCTTTATCACTAAGAGGATAGACCGGTTGCAACAGTGTCTGCCTCCCGATTGGGGAGATGGCTATGACAATGTGACCATCTGCTGCACGATGGAGAACCAAGATAGAGTGGATTATCGTTTACCTATTTATAAAGAAATCTCTATTAAACATAAAATCATTATCTGCGAGCCGCTTCTTAGTCGGATTGATTTCAGAGGTGAGCTGGGAGAGTGGGTGGAACAGGTAGTTGCAGGAGGAGAGTCAGGCAAAGAAGTCCGAGTATGTGACTACGAGTGGGTATTGGATATCCGGCAGCAATGTATAGATGCGAATGTCGGTTTTTGGTTTAAGCAGACAGGGAGTTATTTATTAAAAGACGGACATGAGTATAAGGTTGCACGACAATTTCAACATTCGCAGGCGAGAAAGGCGGAGTTGAATTATACACCTGATAAATAAGAAATAAAGATTAATACAGATCTTTTTTTACTGAAAGCGAGGGTTGCTTAGCAATCTTCGCTTTCGTTTTATTGAGTACAAAATACGGATAATCACGTCTTTTTATAAAGATATTGTGTAAATTTTAAATTATCCATATTAATGAAGCAGATAAAACTGTTACTTCTTTTAGCTTCCACCTCCGTTACGGGAGCACTTGCGCAAAGCAATGGATTGACGGATATGAGTCAGAGCCGTTTTGCGAAGATGGCGAATACCGGAATCAGTGCCGTACATTGGACAGATGGATTCTGGGGAGATCGCTTTCAGGTATTTAGCCGGACTTCCCTGCAAAGTATGTGGAACACTTGGAACACGCCGGAGATCTCTCACGGTTTCCGTAATTTTGAGATTGCTGCCGGTGTGTGCAAGGGTGAACATTGGGGACCTCCGTTCCATGACGGAGATATGTATAAATGGATGGAAGGAGTGGCTTCTGTCTATGCTGTCAACAAAGATCCGGAACTGGATAAGTTAATGGATAACTTTATTACTTGTGTCGTAAAAGCCCAACGTGCAGACGGTTATATACATACGCCTGTTGTTATCGAAGAACTGAATAAAGGTATTGACTCTCATGCATTAGGGGATCAGCATAAACAAACGGTCATCGGAACGAAAGTAGGTGACGAGAATGAAAAAGGAGCTTTTGCCAATCGGCTGAACTTTGAGACATATAACCTGGGACACCTGATGATGGCGGGTATTGTGCATCGTCGTGCCACCGGAAAGACTACTCTTTTTGATGCTGCCGTAAAAGCAACGGATTTTCTGTGCCACTTTTACGAAACGGCTTCTGCCGAACTGGCTCGTAATGCCATTTGCCCTTCACATTATATGGGAGTGGTCGAAATGTATCGTGCCACAGGAAATCCCCGTTATCTGGAACTTTCGAAGAACCTGATTGATATTCGCGGTATGGTGGAAAACGGAACGGATGATAATCAGGATCGTATTCCTTTCCGCGACCAATATCGTGCAATGGGGCATGCCGTACGTGCAAATTATCTGTATGCAGGAGTAGCGGATGTATATGCCGAGACAGGCGAACAACAATTGATGAAAAATCTGACTAGTATCTGGAATGATATTGTCACCCGGAAGATGTACGTGACCGGAGCTTGCGGTGCTCTTTATGATGGAACGTCACCGGACGGGACTTGCTATGAGCCGGATAGTATTCAGAAGGTACATCAGAGCTACGGACGTCCTTATCAGTTGCCGAATAGTACAGCGCACAATGAAACATGTGCCAATATCGGAAATATGCTTTTCAACTGGCGTATGCTGGAAGTGACAGGGGATGCGAAATATGCTGACCTTGTAGAGACTTGTCTTTATAATAGTGTATTGAGCGGTATCAGTCTGGACGGAAAGAAATATTTCTATACCAATCCGCTTCGTATCAGTGCGGATCTTCCTTACACGCTTCGTTGGCCGAAGGAACGGACGGAATATATCAGTTGTTTCTGCTGCCCGCCGAATACATTGCGTACATTGTGTCAGGCACAGAATTACGCCTACACATTGAGTCCGGAAGGCATTTACTGTAACTTGTATGGTGCAAATACGCTGACTACGACTTGGAAAGACAAAGGAGAGCTGGCATTAACACAAGAGACGGATTATCCCTGGGAAGGAAAGGTACGCGTAACGTTGGATAGAGTTCCTCGTAAGGCGGGTGCTTTCTCGCTCTTCTTGCGTATTCCTGAATGGTGCGAAAAGGCTACGCTCACGGTGAATGGACAGCCGCTGCAAACCAATGCAAAGGCAAATTCGTATGCGGAAGTAAATCGTACATGGAAGAAGGGGGATGTAGTGGAGCTGGTGATGGATATGCCTGTCCGTTTGCTCGAAGCCCATCCGTTAGCAGAGGAGATTCGTAATCAGGTGGTCGTGAAGCGCGGGCCGTTGGTTTACTGTCTGGAAAGTATGGATATTGCAAACGGGGAAAAGATTGATAACGTATTGATTCCCGCTGATATAAAACTAACTCCGAAGAAAATCACAATTGAAGGCAGTCCGATTGTTGCACTTGAAGGAATGGCACGTCTGGCATCTGCAACTTCGTGGGAAGGAGTGCTTTACCGGCCGGTTGTTCAGGCTGAAAAGACAGTAAATATCCGCTTGATTCCTTATTATGCCTGGGGAAACAGAGGAAAGGGAGAAATGACTGTATGGATGCCTCTTGCCAGATAGTCCGGATTGTTTAGTATACAGAAATGAAAAAAATCATGAAAAAGTTATTTGTAACGGCTATATGTATCTTGTGCAGCCACTGGCTATTGGCCGGTGAGATATGGATTTCTCCCAAGGGCAGTGACTTCAACGACGGAACTCGTCAATCTCCTAAAGCCACGCTGACTTCTGCCTTGCGACAAGCACGAGAATGGCGCAGGACAGAGGATAACCGTATCCAAGGTGGAATCACAATCTATATGGAAGGTGGAACGTATGCCTTCCATGAACCGGTTTTTATCCGTCCGGAAGATAGCGGAACCAAGGAATCGCCCACAATTATTCGTTCGGTAGGCGATGAAAAGGTGATATTGAGTGGAGGAATCAGCATAAAAGGTTGGAAGAAGCAAGGGAAAGTTTGGGTAGCAGATGTCCCGGCATTTAATGGACGTCCATTGGATTTCCGCCAGTTGTGGGTGAATGGAAAAAAGGCAGTTCGTGCCCGTGATGTGGAGGATTTCGAAAAGATGAATCGCATTTGCAGTGTAGATGAGAAGAATGAAATTCTTTATGTACCTGCAGTTTCCATTCGCAGACTTATTGATAATAAAGGAAATTTGAAAGCTAAATATGCCGAGATGGTATTACATCAGATGTGGTGTGTTGCCAATCTTCGGATTCGTTCAGTTGAAGTGCAGGGAGACAGCGCGGCAATACGTTTTCATCAACCGGAAAGCCGGATTCAGTTTGAGCATCCCTGGCCGCGTCCGATGGTGACGACGGACGGACATAATTCTGCTTTCTATCTGACAAATGCCCGCGAATTGCAGGATGTACCCGGAGAATGGTATCATGATATAGATGCCCGTAAAGTATATTATTATCCACGGGAAGGAGAGAAGATGCAGGAGGCGGAAGTGATCGTGCCTGCCGTTGAGACATTAGTACGGGTGGAAGGAACTTTGGATCGTCCTGTGTGTCATATTCGTTTTGAGAAAATTACTTTTTCCTATACTACGTGGATGCGTCCGTCAGAAAAAGGACATGTACCTCTTCAGGCAGGTATGTATCTGACAGATGGTTACCGGATTGATCCGAAAATGCAACGGGATTACTTGAATCATCCGTTGGATAACCAAGGATGGTTGGGACGTCCCGCAGCTGCTGTTCGTGTGGTTGCTGCAAGGCAGATTGATTTCGAGCGTTGCCGATTCGAGCATTTAGGCTCAACCGGATTGGATTATGAAGAAGCGGTGCAAGGCGGTGTTGTTCGTGGCTGTCTCTTCCGCGATATTGCCGGAAATGGTCTGTTAGTCGGCAGTTTTTCTCCGGCTGCCCATGAAACGCATTTGCCATACGACCCTGCTGATCGTCGGGAAGTATGCACACAGCAACAAATCAATAATTGCTATTTCACGGAAATAGGCAATGAAGATTGGGGATGCCTTGCCATTGCTGCGGGATATGTAGGGGACGTCAATATCGAGCATAATGAAATCAGTGAAGTGCCTTATAGTGGCATCAGTCTTGGTTGGGGATGGACGCAAACTGTGAATTGTATGCGTAATAACAGAGTACATGCCAATCTGATTCATCATTATGCGAAACACATGTATGATGTGGCAGGTATTTACACACTCGGTTCGCAGCCGAAAAGTTATGTAACGGAGAATTGCGTGCATAGTATTTATAAGCCGGGGTATGTACACGACCCTAATCACTGGTTCTATCTTTATACGGATGAAGGTTCTTCCTTTATTACTGTACGTGATAATTGGACAGAAGGAGAGAAGTATCTGCAAAATGCCAATGGTCCGGGAAATGTATGGGAAAACAATGGTCCGAAGGTGGATAGTGTTATTCGTGAACGTGCGGGAGTGGAAGCAGCGTATAAGGATCTGCTGAATATCCAGTAGGTATTGACAAGTCATTTAACTGTAATACGTGATTCGTTCCACAGATATGGAACTAAAGGAAAACAATTGTAGAACTAAAGGGAAACAGATGTGGAACTAAACGTCAACCACTGTGGAACGAATTATTTCTTACGATTCAGTTTGTTAGTAATAGAAAGAAAAATGAAAAAGAAATATATGATATTACTTAGTGCCTTGTCTTTGGCAAGCAGCACGTTTGCCCAGACCTGGATATGGTATCCGGGAGACTACGAAATCTGGCTGGGAAATCAAATGAATAACCGTCGTACGGAACGAGGTGCATTTTTCCCTCCTTTTTGGAAAACGGACAGTCATTATGTTGTCGTAGAATTCAGCAAGCAACTGAATCTTTCCGAGCCGGAAGAAATTTTTATTGCTGCCGAAGGAAAGTACAACGTCAAACTGGATGGAAAGCTCCAGTTCGGTATGCCGGAAACCATGTTGCTTCCGGCCGGAAAACATAATCTGAACATTAAAGTCTGGAATCAGGCTACTCCTCCCACTATTTATGTGAAGGGAAAAACAGTGAATTCAGACTCTTCCTGGCGTGTGACTTACGAAGATAAAGAATGGATTGACGAGAGCGGAAAAGCGAGTGACACATCTGCCACTATCTATATGGATGCCGGATGCTGGAACTTTGACGGAGCTACCCAACGTCCTTCCCAATTCAGTCTGATGCGTGAACCGCAGCAACCTGTTACGAAGTCAGAACAGCCCGAAGGAGGTATCCTTTATGATTTTGGAAAAGAAACATTCGGATTTATCACATTGAAGAATCTTTCCGGAAAAGGAAAAATAGAAATTTATTATGGTGAAAGCCCGGAAGAAGCAAAAGATAAAGCATATTGCGAAACATTGGACAAACTTTTGCTCGAACCGGGACAAGTGACCGACCTTGCTATCCGCAGCACTTCTCCTTTGAGTAATTCTGAAAACGAATATACATTGGAGAACAGCAAAGCCTTTCGTTATGTCTATGTAACTCACGAGCCGGGTGTACAAATTGGAGAAGTCTCCATGCAATATGAATATCTTCCTGAAGAATACCGCGGAAATTTTCGTTGCAATGATGAAGAACTGAATCGTATTTGGGAAGTTGGTGCATACACCATGCATCTCACTACCCGCGAATTTTTCATTGACGGTATCAAACGCGACCGTTGGGTATGGAGTGGCGATGCCATCCAAAGTTATTTGATGAATTATTATCTTTTCTTTGATAACGAATCCGTCAAACGTACAATTTGGTTACTTCGTGGCAAGGATCCTGTGACCAGCCACAGTAATACAATCATGGACTATACTTTCTACTGGTTCCTTAGCGTATATGACTATTATATGTATAGTGGCGACCGCCATTTTGTCAACCAACTGTATCCACGTATGCAAACAATGATGGATTATGTGTTGGGACGTACCAATAAGAATGGCATGGTAGAAGGCATGACCGGCGACTGGGTATTTGTGGACTGGGCAGACGGTTATCTGGATAAGAAAGGTGAACTCTCTTTTGAACAAATTTTGTTTTGCAGGAGTCTGGAAACAATGGCTTTGTGTGCGGAATTAGTTGGAGATGCCAATGGCAAACAGAAATACGAGAAACTGGCTGCTGCTTTGAAAGCAAAGTTAGAACCTGCCTTCTGGAATAACGAGAAACAGGCATTTGTACATAACTGCGTCAACGGTCAGCAAAGTGATGCAGTCACCCGCTATGCAAATATGTTTTCTGTATTCTTTCAATATTTGAATGCAGACAAGCAGCAAGCCATCAAGAACTCTGTTCTTCTGAATGACAGTATTCTGAAAATAACAACTCCCTATATGCGTTTTTACGAACTGGAAGCCCTTTGTGCTCTTGGCGAACAAGATGCTGTAATGAAAGAAATGAAAGCCTATTGGGGAGGAATGTTGAAGGAAGGAGCTACCTCCTTCTGGGAAAAATATAACCCGGAAGAAACCGGAACGCAACATCTTGCCATGTATGGCCGTCCATACGGAAAGAGTTTGTGCCATGCCTGGGGAGCGAGTCCTATCTACCTGTTGGGCAAATATTATCTGGGAGTGAAACCTGTAAAAGAAGGATATAAAGAGTTTGCTATTGCTCCTGTATTGGGAGGATTGAAATGGATGGAAGGCACTGTACCCACACCGAATGGCAATATCCATGTCTATATGAACAGCAAAACGATGAAAGTGAAAGCAACAGAAGGGAAAGGCTATCTGACAATCAAAAGCCGTCGTTCCCCCAAAGCAAATATCGGAACACCGGAGAAAGTGTCGGAAGGAGTATGGCGGCTCTGGATCGATTCACCCGAAGAAAGAATTGTTACCTATCATTTATAATTCATTTGTTAATTAGTTAGTGGAGTAGTCCTTGATTAACGATCCTCTTTTATAGTGGAGATTGTTAATCAGGGACTTTTTTTATAGGAATATGCATTGCCTTTTCTAAATTTTACTACTTTTGTTTTGTGAAAGACACATAATTGTAATATGTCTTTTGTTCTTTTGGAAAAACGATTAAACAAAGTCCAAGGAATGTTAGATAAATCAGCTCAATACACTAATACGGATGACGAGAAGCTCTTTTCCTTCATAGAAAAAGGAGATAAAGGAGCTTTTACACAGGCTTATGACAGATATCATAAGCTGCTATATGTATTAGCTTACCGTTATTTAATGAATGCAGACATGGCAGAAGATGTAGTGCAACATGTCTTTGCCCGTTTATGGGAATTTAGGTCGGAACTACATGTAGGAATCAGCCTTAAGAACTATCTGTTCACTATGACGAAAAATCATGTCTTAAATCTGATTCGTAATGAGAATAGTGCAATCAGCAAGAACTATGAGATAGCCCAATCGACGCCTGTCTACGAAGATAATCTGATAGAAAATCTGGAGAAGAAAGAATTGATGGCCTCTTTTTATAAAGCGGTAGATATGCTTCCACCGCAGAAACGCAGTATTTGTTTGATGAAAGTGAAAGAGGAACTAACGAATCAGGAAATAGCCGAACGGATGAATCTGTCTGTTAATACAGTCAAAACGCATTATACGGAAGCATTGAAAATGCTACGTATTCATTTAAGTAAAATGCTAATAATTGTTACTTTTGTCACACTAATGACATATTTAAGTGTCCACTATTTAAGATAAAAAGAGAATGAATCGACCCACTGATAAACAAATAGAAGAAGTGCTTGCCGGAGTTGCTACACCGGAGGATGCAAAATTTGTGGCGGAATGGTTTGCCACAGAAGAAGGGAACACTTACCTGGATGCTGTGATGACTCGGGAGGCAGAATATTTAAAAGCCGAAACGGCAGAAATATATGTGGACCATACTATACCTTCAGAAAAGATGTACCATCAGATCCAAAAGAACATATCACGCAAACAGATCAAACGTATCTGCTTCCGTGTGGCTGCAATCTTGATTCCCGTTATTTTCCTGATAGGTCTTTATTTACAGATCAATTCCCGGGTGGATTTATTCGGCACTACGGAGTATGAGGAAATTCGTGTTGCCAAAGGAGAGCGGATACAGATGATGTTTCAAGACGGGACGCGAGTTTATATCAATTCGGATTCCTGGTTGAAGTATCCTAAAAAGTTCGGATTGAGTAAGCGGGAAGTTTTCCTGGTGGGAGAAGCCTATTTCGTGGTAGCCAAGAATAAAAAACGTCCGTTTATTGTTAATCTGAACGGACCTTCCGTTCATGTACTGGGTACTTCTTTTGATGTACAAGCCTACCCGGAGAATAAAGACATTGTGATCTGTCTGGATGAAGGACATGTAAACCTGACTCTCTCCTCTGCAAAAGAATACCCGTTACTGCCGGGCGAGAAACTGATATATAATAAAGAAAGTGACCAGTGCCGGATAATCAAAAACGATCATTCAAAGCAAGTCTCAATGTGGAAAGACAATGTGATTTCTTTTAAAGATACTCCTCTGGCAGAAGTGGTCAAGGTTCTGAACCGCTGGTATAATGTAAACTTTAAGATAGAGGATGAGCAGGCATCGAAATATGTATATACGTTGACCTCGGATAATACGATACTGGAGAAGGTGCTTCAGGATTTGGAAAAGATTGCGCCGGTAAAATTTGAATATGATGAAGTCCGGAAAGAAGTGACAGTCCGAATGAAATAGGACGGAAAGAAGTAAAATATACTGGATAGGATAATAGAATGAGGACAGGCTGTGTATATACGCAGCCTTTACTGTTTTAGGATAAGAATGTTATGAAATAAATTAGGTTTATGCAAAAAAACTCTTTTTTCTCTCACCCGCTTTTTTGACTTGTGTGTCTACTAAGCATAAATGAGATTTTAAATCTAAGTTTAACTTTAATCAAAGCAAGTAGTATGAAACACAAAGTTCTGCTCGTATTGTTGCTGGGGATAATCATAAGCGTTTCCGCTTCTGCCCAAAAGGTGACAATGAATCTTAAACAAGTAAAGCTGGAGAAAGTATTCTCTGCTATTACACAGCAAACAGGTCTTACGGTGGCTTATAGCCGTACGATCGTCAATCCGGATCGAATAGTGACGGTAGAAGCAAAGAATCAGGAGCTATCTAAAGTTCTGAATGATTTGTTTCTTGGTACTAACGTAAACTATGAGATCGGAAAAACAAAAATTTATTTGAAGGAGAAAGTTACGGATTCTGAACAACAGACCAGTAATGCGAACAAAAGAAATATATCCGGTCGGGTAGTCGATGAAAAAGGGGAGCCGATTATTGGCGCCAGTGTGATGGTGCAAGGCAGCTCTTTGGGTACAATAACGAATGTAGACGGACGTTATACTTTGGCTAATGTTCCCGAAAACAGTACGATTACAGTCTCATACATCGGATATATTACGGTTAATTACGCTGCTACCAGCAGAAATCTGTCCCAAGTAGTTCTCCGCGAAGATAGTAAGACACTGGAAGAAGTGGTAGTGGTGGGATATGGTACGCAAAAGAAAGTAAACCTGACTGGTGCCGTTGCTATCGTTTCGGGTGATGAACTGACGACCCGTTCTGCTGCTAACTTATCACAGCTTCTGCAAGGTTCTGTACCGAATATGAACGTAAACTTTAGTTCGGGACGTCCCGGACAAGGGGGAAGCTTCAATATCCGTGGAGTCAACTCCATTAGTGCGGATGCAGCACCTCTGACTATTATTGATGGAATCGAGGGAGATATAAATAAGGTAAACCCCAATGACGTAGAATCCATCAGTGTTTTAAAGGATGCTTCGGCTGCTGCCGTATATGGTGCCCGTGCTGCTTATGGAGTTATTTTGGTTACAACCAAGAATGGAAAGGTAGGCAAGACCAATGTCAGCTATAACGGTCGTTTTAGTTTTGGTGAAACGACAACTTCTACGGATTTTGAGACGCGTGGTTATTATTCGGCCGGTATTAATGATATGTTCTACAAAACATACCAGGGCGTCCCTTATACACATTATACCCAAGAAGATTACCATGAATTATGGATTCGCCGTAATGATAAAGTGGAAGATCCTTCCCGTCCATGGGTGGTAGAAAAAAATGGAGAATATAAATATTACGGCAACTTTGACTGGTATAATTGTTTGTTTGATAATACCCGCCCCACTTGGGAACATAACTTGACGGTTTCGGGAGGAACCGAAAAAGTAAAGTACATGCTATCAGGTAACTACTACAATCAGAAAGGAATTATCAGAATAGATTCAGACCGCTTTAAGAAATATACTTTTCGTTCAAAAATCATCGCTAATATCACTTCCTGGTTTGAATTAAGTAACAATACCTCTTATTATCATTCTGAATATACTTATCCGGGGCTATCGGGAGTAAATGATGTTTTCAGCAGAGCCGGGCGGCATGCTTTGGCAAGTATTGTGCCGATGCATCCGGATGGAACCCTGGTTTACAGAACAGGTCTGACAGACACAGGAGAAGTGGCAGATGGTGTTAGTGCCGTATTATTGAATGGCGGCCACCATAACCGGGATCGTGAATATGAGTTTGTAACTACGTTCGAGGCCGTATTGAAACCCATCAAACATTTTGAGGTTCGTGCAAATTACAGCTGGGCGCATTACAACCAGCAGAATTTGAATCGTTCCGTAGATGTGTTATACTCCAGAAATCCGGGAGAAACAATCACAATGGATAACGGACGTACCAGAGGAAATTATTTGTCGGAAGCACAAAATAACCAGATACGCCAAACTTTCAACTTATACGGGACGTATGACAATACCTTCGCAAATGCACATTCTGTAAAGGTCATTGTGGGAGGTAACTATGATTATAAGTATTTCAAGAAACTGGGAATGAAACGTAACGGGTTACTCTCTGAATCTCTCGATGATTTTAACCTGGCAAAAGGTGATGATATATCCATAACCGGAGGACAAGAGGAATATGCTATTCTTGGTTTTTTCTATCGTTTGAATTACGGATATAAAGACCGCTATCTATTTGAAGCCAGCGGACGTTATGACGGTAGTTCCCGTTTCCGTCGAGGACATCGTTTCGGTTTCTTCCCGTCATTCTCTGCCGGATGGCGTGTCAGTGAAGAAGCCTTCTTTACACAAGCCAAAAACTATGTAAGCAATCTGAAACTAAGACTGTCTTACGGATCATTGGGAAATCAGAAAACAGTAGGTTATTATGACTATCTGCAACTGATTAATACCGGAGCGGTAATGAACTATGCTTTCGGAGATACTACGAAAGGCGATTATGCCTATGAGTCAGCTCCGAACTCTACCGATTTGACCTGGGAAACTGTAATCACAAAAAATATAGGTTTGGACTTGGGTTTTCTTAATAACCGTTTGAATGTATCTTTTGATGCATATATTCGTGATACCAAAGATATGTTGATGGCAGGAAAGACTTTGCCTGGCGTATATGGTGCCTCTTCTCCCAGAATGAATGTGGCAGACTTGCGTACGAAAGGGTGGGAAGCATCTATTACTTGGGGAGATAGTTTTACTTTGGCAAGCAAGCCTTTCAACTACCGGATAATGGCTGGTATCGGAGATAACACCTCCAAAGTGACAAAATATGATAATCCCAACCGGACGCTGACTGATCCTTACGAAGGACAGCAGTTAGGCGAAATATGGGGATACGTAGTAGACGGTTATTTTAAAACGGATGAAGAAGCAAGGAATTATAAAGTGGACCAATCGTTCGTTAACCAAATGATTAATGCAAGCGCTTTGGATAATGGACTTCATGCCGGTGACCTCAAATTTGTCGATTTGGATGGTAACAACAAGATTGAGCAGACAACATCAGCTAATGACCGGAAAGACATGAAAGTGATCGGTAACTCATTGCCGCGCTATAATTATAATTTCGGAATCTCTGCAGATTGGTATGGAATTGATTTTTCAGTTCTTTTTCAGGGCATTGGCAAACAAAATTGGTATCCTGGTGCTGAAACGTCCATGTTTTGGGGACCTTATTCCCGACCATACGCTAGTTTTATTCCTTCCGATTTCATGAGCCAGGTATGGAGTGAAGAAAATACAGATGCTTATTTCCCACGTCCCAGAGGATATGTGGCTCTCGGTAGTAATCGTGAATTGGCAGTGGTTAATACTAAGTATTTGCAGAACCTCGCTTATTGTCGGTTGAAGAATCTTTCTATTGGTTACACATTGCCGGATAAATGGCTTTCTAAAATAGGTTTCGAGAAAATACGTGTTTACTTTAGTGGTGAGAACTTGCTGACATTCACTAAGCTACATTCCGATTATATTGATCCGGAACAAGCATCGGCAAGTAACAGCTGGAAAACAAGTAAAAGTGACGCGAATATTTATCCCTGGGCAAAGACATACTCTTTTGGTGTAGATATAACATTCTGATAATAACGAATATAAAGGAATATAGTATGAAAATAATGAAATATACATTGTGGGCGACTGTTGGGCTGTCGTTGTTATTTGCTTCTTGTGAAAGCATATTGGATATAAATCCGAAAGATCGTTTGACGACTAAGGATTATTTCACGAATGAAGAGCAATTACAATTATACAGTAATCAATTCTATTCGAATAACTTCCCGGGTGATGGCGATATTTACAAGGATAATGCTGATGTGTTGATCGTATCACCTTTGGACGATGAAGTGAGTGGACAACGTGTCATTCCGGAAACAGGTGGAGGATGGAGTTGGAGTGCACTGCGATCAATTAATTTTTTATTGGATAATCTGGGAAACTGTAAAGACCAGAAAGTGCGCGACAAATATGAAGCCTTGGCACGCTTCTTCCGTGCTTATTTCTATTTCGAAAAGGTGAAACGTTTTGGAGATGTACCTTGGTACGATAAAGTACTCGGCTCGGATGATGCTGATTTATACAAAGCCAGGGATTCACGCGAATTTGTGATGGGAAAGATAATGGAAGATCTTAATTTTGCCATAGAGGTTTTTAAAGAAACCAACCGGACAAAAGAACTTTATCGTGTAACCTGGTGGACTGCCCAGGCATTGAAATCACGTGTAGGATTATTTGAAGGTACTTATCGTAAATACCATGGATTGGGTGATTATGAGAAATACTTGAATGACTGTGTAAGTGCCTCTAATGAAATTATGACTGCTTCCGGAGGATATTCATTGTATCAATCCGGCTCACAGTCCTATCGTAATCTCTTTAAATCCGAGAATGCGATTGATGCGGAAATCATATTGGCTAGGGATTATAATAATGATTTGAGTCTGGTTCATAAAGTACAGGCTTTTGAGAATTCTCCGACATTAGGCCGTCCCGGACTTTCGAAAAAATTGGTCAATTATTATTTAATGAAGAACGGCAACCGTTTCACCGACCAACCCAATTATGCAACAATGGAGTTCAAGGATGAAATAGTCAATCGTGATCCGCGTTTAGCGCAAACAATCCGTACTTCAAATATAAATATGAATGTCACGATGACCGGATACCACCTGCTGAAATATGCAAATGATAATATGAGCTATACAGGTGATTCAAGCAATGACCTTCCTCTGTTCAGATTGGCAGAAGTTTATTTGAACTATGCCGAAGCAAAGGCAGAATTAGGCACACTGACGCAAACTGATATCGACAATACGGTAAACAAATTACGGACGCGTGCAGGAGTTACGGGAAAACTGAATATGAACGCAGCAAACCTTGCTCCGGACCCTTATATGTGTGCTCCGGAAACCGGTTATGTGAATGTCACAGGAGATAACAAAGGGGTGATTCTGGAAATCCGCCGGGAACGTGCGATAGAGCTAGTCATGGAAGGCTTCCGTTATTATGATTTGATGCGCTGGAAAGAGGGGCAATGTATGGCCCAATCTTTTAAAGGATTTTATCTTCCTGCTACAGCTATCAATAAAGCGTATGATATTGATGGAGACGGAACAAATGATGTCTGTTTCTACACCACATCTTCGCAACCCAATGTTGGAAGTGTGACGTATGTAAAATTGGCTTCCGATGGAAGCGGCACCTCATTGTCAGAAGGTAATTATGGCAATTTGTTGTGCTATAGCTGGATCGACCGTACCTGGAATGAGAACCGTGATTATCTGTATCCGGTACCAAGACAGGAAATAACACTATCTGACGGTGTCGTAACCCAAAATCCGGGATGGAATGAATAACAAGTATAAAAGATATAAACAATAGATTTATGAAAAAGATAGTAATATATACATTGATTTCCTTCATATTCTCTGTTTTTGCCAGCAGTTGTGAAGATAATAAAGACAATTCATTGTACTATCCTGATTTCACGTGGGATACAGGAGATGGAGAGGAAGACGAAGACCCCGTGACTGAAACGTCCATGCGTGTAGCAACTTATAACTTACAGGTGGAGACTGGTACAGGATGGACTAACCGCCGGGAACGTGTGGCACAATTAATCAAAGACTACGATTTTGAGATTTGTGGATTCGAAGAAGCCAGTTGGGAACAACGTTCCTACTTAGGAACTCAACTTGCGAGTGATTATCAGATTCTCGCTTATGGTCGTGACACTGGAAATGACGATAACAAGGCAGGAGAGATGAGTGGCATTTTATATAAGAAGAGCCGCTACACATTACTGGATGCCGGACGTTTCTGGTTTTCCGAAACTCCGGACATTCCTTCCAACGGATGGGATGAAACAAATTTCAAACGTTTCTGTGTATGGGGAAAATTCAAGGATAGCAAGACTCAAAAAGAATTTTATCTTTTTGAAACTCACATGCCTTTGGCTGATAATGCCAGAAAACAGGCATGTCAAATGCTGGTGGATGCAGTTTCCGATAAAGCAAAAGACAATACTCCCGCATTTTGTACCGGCGACTTTAATGCGACTCCTGATGCTCCCGAAATAGCCACTACGATTTGCCAAAGTGGTATATTAAAAGATGCGTATCGGGAAGCGGCCGTTCAACACGGAGCTCTCTTTACATTTCCTTCTAAAAAGACCAGAATTGATTTTATTTTTGTGAAACATGCTACGGTGCTTTCTACCCGCACTATTGTCAGTTCTTTATCCGATCATTATCCTATGGTGATTGTAGTAGAAATCTAAAATAAAAAATGAAGATTATGAAAAACAAATTTTATCATATAAGTACATATTCGGTAATGAGATATTGGACCATTTTATGGATGGCTGTTTTAGCTTTCTCATGCTCTGATTTTAATCCGATGGATTCCTATAGCCGTATTCCGCCGGATAGGAACACAGACATAGATGACGGAGACGAGGGTGACGGAGCAGGCGGTCTTTTTGAAAAAGGTTACGGAACAGTGAGCAAACCCTATCTCGTTATGGATGTGATACAGATTCAGAATATGAGTGAAGCCTTGGTGAAAGGAAAGATGATTTATTTCCAGTTGGGGGCTGATATTGATATGAAGTCTGTATCTAATTGGGAACCATTGAACTCAAACGGTGACTATTATATCTATTTTGATGGAAATAACCATATTATAAAGAATTTCACCTGTACAGACAAAGCGTATGCCAGTTTTTTCGGTATTTTGGCCGGGACTTGTAAAAATGTCGGTTTCTATAATGCCCATGTAGAAGCAGCTACTAATAGTGGGGCAGGGGTTATCGGCGGTTATATCGGAGTGAAAGCTCCGAACGCTGTAGAGAAGACAGGGCAGGTGGAAAACTGTTACGTCTCCGGAAAAGTGAAAGGAAAGTATGCTGGTGGAATAGCTTCCCGTATGGGTAGACCGTATGGAGGACAGATTTGTTATATCAAAAACTGTTATTCCACAGCAGAGGTTATATCTACAGGAGATGAATGTGGAGGTATTGTAGGTTCTATGTATGAAAACAGCGAGGTGTCATATTGCTATTCTACAGGTGTATTAATTGGTGCCAATTCAGTGGGAGGTATTGCTGCCCTTCCTTCCGAAGGAGCTAAAATTACTTCCTGTGTTGCTTGGAACTGGAAAATGACAGGACCTGCTGCTAGATCTGGACGTATCTGTGGAGTTTTGTCTCAAGGTGAAAATGGACATCAGGCAGATCCTGTCGCATCTGAATGTTATGCATGGGAGGATATGGTTTGTACAGGATTTTCTCCGGAGGATAATGTAGGCTCCGTTTCGACAGGAAAATATGATGGAGTGGGCGAAAGTGTCCTGACTTTGCAGAATAGAATTGCCAATTGGGGGACTCCATGGCATAATATTGGGAATATAGATATGGGATTCCCTATTTTAGAGTGGCAATTGGATAGAGGAGATTATGCTAGTTATGGAGGACATGACAACGAACCGGAAGGAGATTTTGCCAATGGAGACGGAACTCAAAATAATCCTTATGTGATTGCTAATGCTGTCCATATTCAGAATATGAGCAAAGCCCTCATTGAAAAACAAACGACTTATTTTGTCTTGAGTGCGGATATTGATATGCAGGGGATCAAGTGGGCGCCTCTAAATGATGCTAATGGTTACCATAAATGGATTGATTTTGATGGACGCAATCATGTAATTAAAAACCTTACTTGTGAGTCAGGCACATATAGAAGCTTCTTCGGGGTATTGTGTGGAGAATGTAGAAATGTGGGATTTGTGGATGCAAATATCTCATCTCCGAATACTGGTATTGGCATCATAGCCGGTTATGTAGGATTGGCTGCCGGTGCAGAGAATTATACTGGAAAGATAACAAACTGCTATACTACCGGAGTACTGAAGGGGTCGGGAGCAGCAGGTGGAATTGGTGGTGTACTTGGTGGTTCGGGATATATCAAAAATTGCTATTCCAGTGCTACTGTTATTGATCAAATTGCTAACAATACAGGTAAAGCCGGTGGAATCATCGGAAGGGTGAATGGCAATGCCAGTGGAAGCAGTATTGAAAACTGTTATACTAGTGGTGATATCAATGCCATAGGTGGAGGAAATGCCGGAGGTATAGTCGGCAAAGTGGATGGCGGTAAACTAGTCATAAAAAATTGTATTGCTTGGAATAGTATGTTGGCTAGTACCGATAAAGCAAAGGTGGGACGTATAGTCGGAGGTACTGCCAATGCTACTTATGAAAACTGCTATGCTTATGACGGTATGATTTTGAAAGCAGGAGAGGCTACATTTACCGTTTCAGATGAGACATCACCGTCCGGTAGTAGTTTCCAGGGAGTAGCTAAATCTGCTAACGAGCTGAAAAACACTGTCATAAACTGGGATTCTTCTCTTTGGAAAGAAGGAGGCAACGGCTATCCGGTATTTAAATGGAGTAAATAAATTGATATTTAATGATTTGTAATATGAAGTGTTCTATAAATAAGAAATATTATTTTCTACTTTTGATTTTACTTTTTGCCGGAGGTCTTCCGGCAAAATCTTCCAATTTAGACAAAACGAAACCGGAAGATATTATTCGCCTTGCATCTTATAACATTCGTACCAAAGGAGACAAGGGGGATAAGGCTTGGGAAGTCCGTCTGAACGCGTTGGTAGATGTTGTGCGACGGAATAAGTTCGATATGTTTGCCATACAGGAAGGGCGTACCTCTCAATTAAAGGATATGATGATTCTGAACGAATATTCTTATATCGGTCGTGATCGTGACGGGGATAATAAAGGAGAACATTGTGCCATTTACTATAAAAAAGATCGCTTTAAGGTGTTGAAACATGGTGATTTCTGGTATTCGGAAACTCCGGATATACCTTCTTATGGTTGGGGAGCACGTTGTCGCCGGATTTGCACTTGGGGATATTTTAAAGACCTCCGGACTGGGAAAAAATTCTATGTGTTTAATTCGCATACGGATCATGAAGCAACAGAAGCAAGACGACAATCTTCGTTCATGTTGTTGGAACAGGTAAGGAAAATCGCTAAAGGTAAACCGACCTTTTGCACCGGTGATTTTAATGCCACTCCGGACGAAGAACCGATACAACTTCTACTGAAAGATAGTTTATTACTGGATTCATATAAATGTACTCTGACGCCTCCTAAAGGACCGTCCGGTAGTTTTTATGCCTATGACAAAACTGGAAAAACAGCTAAGCGCATAGATTTTATTTTTGTGACTCCAAAAATAAAAATACTTTCTTATCACACCATTGATGATGATATAAAGTATAATAAGTACTCTTCAGATCATTTTCCTGTAATGGTGGAAGGATTATTGAAATAATTGAAGCAATACGGTCGTCTGATGATTTGTACGGAATATATGGCGCGTACCCAAAATAGCACTTTCCAGGATATTATGCCAATGCTGAAGAAAGAAAATATCGGTGCAATCAATTGGGGACTTGTAGCCGGAAAAACAAATACGATCTATGCATGGGACACTCCATTACTTGATGATTCTGAACCTCTATTGTGGTTCCATGATATATTCCGTATTGATGGAACTCCTTATTCGACAGAAGAAGTGGAATGTATTCGTTCATTAACTAAATAATTCCCATTGAGATCGGTCCTTTTACGCCCGATGTTCAAAGGAATAAACTATAAAAAAGAATCAAGTTGTAAAGGTAGTTCATTGCTATAAATGTGTAGATATATTTGTGTTTGTCTCGTTGATACCGTTACTACCTTTACGCTATTTTCTTTTTCTTATACAAGATATTAATAAACCCATGAAACGTTTTTAATAAAAAGTGAAACAGTTTATTATAAACGGGTCTTACATTTATAATAAACGATATTCTGGGTCATTCACTAATCAAACGCGAATATATTAAACAAAATGGGGTGGAATCTGCAAAGATTCCACCCCATTTCTATTCTTTCAGACATATATTTATCTGTCTGAAAAATCTATTTATGTCTTTATTTTTGTATATATCATATCTGTTGTCAGCTAATTGGTTACTGCAAATATACGAAATAAAAAGGGCAAAGTCAATAGCTTTAAAAAAATGGATGTTAGATAAAAATAAATACAGTAGGAAATTACTTTTCAAATACTTTCAGCAACGACAATCTATCCTCTTCATTTTTTACCCTAAGATAGCTCCTGTAACTGCTGAATCCCGCCATCAACACCAAATCTATATTGTCTTTCTCTGCGTTTGAGGGCGACAAGCGGAGCCGGTCGAGATGATGCAGCCTGCAACGGTTAATCAAACGGCAGAAATTCATGTCATATTCTTTATTGATAAAGCCCGAAATGTAGCTCCGGTTGGTATGTAACCCGGTGGCAAGTTCTGTAATCCGCAGGTGGGGATTGAGATAAGGCTTCTTTTCACGCAAGTAGTGCTCGAACAGTTTACGGTCAATAGTGGTCGTTTTGGCAGCCGTATCCTCTTTTACATCTTCCGGTTGGATGATGAGATAATTGTCGTTGAGCAGGTTGTAGCAAAGAATCAGGTAGTTTATAAAATACGGTAGCGTTCCTACCCATGCAAAATAGCTGAACGAAATAGTGGGGACATGGAACAACAATCCCGCCAACGGAACCGGAACGGTTATCAAAATAAGCACTTGTATGACCGCCAGCCAGGTGAGAGATGCGTTATAGGCATCCGAAGAATAGTTCACTATGAACTTCCTGTAACGGCGTATGTTCCGCAGATTCAGAAATGGATAGAGCGTATTGTAAACAATAAAAACGGCGGTTGTCAATACGTACATTATCCTGAACCAAAAATTGGATTCACCACCGTTTACTTCTGAAAATATCACCGCCCTCTGCTGTTCCACCGGAACAATCATGTCGCTAATTGCCGAAACGAGGGTGAAGAGAAGCGGTACTATCAGATGCAGGCGGTTGAGTTTGCGACGCTCACCGGTACTTGTTATAATGGAAACAAACCTGTATATCATTACCTGGTCGAGCATAAGCGTGAACAGGAATACAGTATAGTAGGATGCGAAAATACAGGGACTGACAGAATAGAATACCATACCCAGCCATCCGAGAGAGGTAATAAGATAGGTTAATGCCAAGAAGAGGCGCAGCCTCTTCTCCTGCACGTTACGCCTACGTGCAACTGCATCCATCAGCATCATAATCATGCAAGTCAAAGCACATATAATAGGAGCTGAAAAAGCGAAAGCATCTATCTGGTCTATGTTTATCATTCCGTATCTCCTTTCTTTTTGCCTGCTCCGCCCTTTTGTTCGGCGGCTTTCTTTTCAGCAGCGACAGCACGCGAATAATTGCGGAAGTCCTTAAATCCTACCTTGTCAAGCAAGGAACTGATACTTTTCCCCTTCCCGGCGGGTTGTGAACGGAGTTTTTCAAGTTCTTTCAGCCGCAAGCAGTTCAGATACCGGTTGAAGTTCATGCCGTATGTCCGGTTTATAAATGCCGAAAGTGCGGTGCGGTTAATATCCATATCTTCCACCAAATTAGTTATCTTGTAATCCGGGTTCAAATAGGGCTTCTCATTCCGGATGAAGCTCTCAAACATACGGCGATTGAGTTTGCCGGAATGTTGCTTACGCGGAGCCTTCTCTTTGATTTCTACCGCCTGCTCTTCTATTTGTTGCGTATGTTCCTTTGTTACTTTGGGTTGTTTGGGTGCTTTTTCAGTAATAATATAAGGTACATAATCCCGGCGCATGATGTGGTACGCGAGCAAGACATGCTGCATGGCAATGCTTAATGCCACTATCAGCGTCCATATAGAAGAATAAAACTCTACGCGTTTCATAAGGAAGGTGGGCAATACAGACGAAAACAGCGATGCCAGAGATATTCCGACAAGAAACAAAACCCAGTTTGCAGGTTTGTGTACAATCGCCTTATTTCCTGTGGCCCTTTTATAATACCCGGCTAACACCCCGATGGCAAGCAGATAATATGTAAGCCCGAAGATGACCCGGAACAAGGGCTTTAGTGTATAAAAGCGGGTAAAGGCCTCATATCCGGCAGGATAAATTTCAGCTTTCCCCGTAACGATTTCAAGCTGTACGCTGAAAGGTACAAAGAATGACCATACCAACGTAACTATTACCAGTATGCCGGGCAATAAGTAATGGAGCATGGAAAAGTTTTCCGGCTTTCCGAGCCGGGTAAGAAAGCGGATAATCCGAAAAAAGAAGATGGCAGGTAAAATAAAAGACAAGAGACATACAACATTCAACCAAGTGAACAGCGCCGGGCTGAATGCGTAACAAAGTGTTACAAACCACCCGATGCCCGATATGGAAAAATAAAAGAGAACAATTCTTTTTAATCTTCTTTCTTCCCGTTTCAGACAGTCTTGCAGCGAGAAAGTAACCAATATTCCGCTGGCAATAGCCGAAAAAAATGGAATAAGAGGTATTATCGCAGTTATATATGTCGCTGAAATATCCATTCCACAAATATATGACCTTTTTACTCTAAATCCTCATTTTCAAGACAAAAAACGTAAAAATATACCTTTTTGCACGCCTTTTACGATTTGTCCTAACCAGAAATGCCATTAGGACAAATTGTAAAAAGCAGATTTTGTTGAATTGTCACCTGCCTTATTTGGTATTTACATACCTTTATGTAATAATGATAAGAAACAAAGTTCACTAAGAGTGTTTGAATGTGATAATAATTCTATGAAAACATAAAATTTAATATACATACTTATGAAACATTTACACAAAATTCTATCAGTTCTCTTGCTTTGGGGAGTTTCGCTCACCGGAATTTCCCCTGCACGGGCATCTGAAACTACTGCGGCGGATACGGTTGTCACCTTCCGTTTTCTTCCGGGTGAGAACATGTTTACCCGTGCGGGTAACGAAGCGGAACTGGAACGGCTCTATGGGTTGATTGACTGTCACAAAGCAGAGATTGCAGAAGGCAAAATACCCGTGCAGGTGGATGGCTACTGCGCTTCGCTGCTAACCGCCAAAGAGAATCTGCACACGGCATTTATTCGTGCCAACAGAGTAAAATCGGAACTTATCACCCGGAAAGGACTGAAAGAAACGGATTTCGTCACGGCCAATTACGCGCGTGCGCACTATAATAATAAAGATGTAGTGGTAGTGAAGCTCCGTGTTCCGGCCAAAAACGTCGTGGAACCGCAACCGGCTAAAGAAGAAGTAAAGCGGAAAGACCCCGCACCGCAAGAGGTAACCGTGAAGAAAAAGGAAGAACCCGTAGCGGAGAAGCAACCTGAAGCCAACGTGGAACGACAGCCCGCACCCGTCGCGGAGCGATTGCCGTCAGAACCGGAGCAACTCTACCGTTTTGCCGTGCGCACGAACGTGTTGTATGATGCCATGCTGCTTCCCACGCTCGGCGTGGAATGGCGGGTGAACCGTGATCTGGGCGTGAAGCTGGACGGCAGCCTTTCGTGGTGGGGCGGTGAGCACGGCAAGGTACAGAAGATATGGATGCTCTCGCCCGAAGTGCGATGGTACCTGCTGCGCGACAAACGCTTTTATGCAGGGGTATCAGGCAACTATGGCGAATACAATGTATATAAGTATATGCTGGGCGGTGTCCTATCCAAAGATACCGGTTATCAGGGGAAGTGCTGGAATGTAGGACTAACTTTAGGCTACCAGCTCTATCTGTCCCGCAGTTTCTCCATTGACTTCAATCTCGGTTTGGGATATACCCGGTCTGAATACGACAGTTACGGCGTGACCGACGGCGTGCGTGTCTATAAGGAACGGAACAATAATAAGCACTTCTGGGGACCCACGCAGGCAGGAATCAGCCTCGTGTGGACTATCGGCAGCAAATAAGTAGAACTATAAAAACGTGATATATGAAAATTACAATGACATTACTTTGCATCTGGGCGACCCTGTTCCTTGCGGGTTGCGATGTAAAAGACCCGATTTACAACACGCCGCACCCCGACAAAGGGGCCATCGTGATAACCGCCGACTGGACCCGGCGGGGCGAAGGCATAGCCGCTCCCGCGGAATACATCACGGAAGCAGCGGGAACATCCTTCACCCTGCATGAACCGGTTGCCGCACTTACCGGACTATTCGTGCCGGGATCGACGGAACTGCTCGGCTACAACCCGGCGGCACATGTTACGGTAAAAGACGGCATAGCGACAGTGGACAATGACCCGGACAACGCCGGGATGCAACACCCTGAACCGGGCGTATTGTTAGCAGGCACGACGGTAGCCGATGTCGTGGCGGACGATACGACGAGCGTCGTGTTACCCATGCGGCAACTCTTCCGAAAGATAGAATCCGAAGTGGTTGTTACCGAAGGAGATCCCAGGCGTATTACCGGTATCGAAGCCCGGTTGTTAGGAGTGGCGGCGTCCATCGACTTGCGCACGGGCGAAGTGACGGGCGTTGCGGCTATCGTGCCGTTTCCTTTTGTCCGGTTGGAAGGAAAACTGGTCGGTGCCGTGTGGGTGCCGGGAATAATTCCGGGAACGGCACAGCGTATGGCCATGACACTTACCTTCAGCGATGGCAGGACAGAGACGGTGGAAACCGACCTTAGCGAAATGTTGAAGGATTTCAATGCCGACAAACTCCATCCCATGCGTCTTACCGGTGATGTATATGCACCGGTAAATTCCGAAACGGGCGGTACGATTATCGGCTGGACGGAGACAAGCGGCAGTGACGTAAATGCCGGAATGGAATAATCAAGTATAATCATAAACTAAAAACAAATAGCAGATGAAACAATTCACATCAACCCGGCTTTTCGCTGTCACGTCCGTGGTAGCAGCCATGCTCGCCGCAGGATGCAGCGAGGAGAACAATGAACCCGTCGGCAACGCCTCGAACGCTGCCATTGTCACCGCCTCTATCGGTAAGGCAGACAACGTGACATCCACCCGCGCCTCAAATATGGTATGGGATGCCGACGACTGTATCGGCATTTCCACCTCTTCCGCGAAGGGAAAAACAAACTATATCAATATCCAATACAAAACCGACGGCAGTGTTTTCAAACCCGTATCCGGTGCGGCGGGCGAAGACAACACCATTTACTTTCAGGATACGTCCCCGACAGAGTTCACCGCTTATTACCCCTACGAGGGTGTGAACGGCACCAAGCCCGGCAGCAACGGCGTCATCACAAGAACCCTCACCGTTGCCGACCAGAGCACGGCAAACCTGCCCGCCATCGACTATCTCTGGGCGCAGCAAACAGCCCAAAGCAGCAACCCGAAGGTCGATTTTCAGTTCTCACACCGCATGAGCCGCATCATCCTGAACTTCAAGGCGGGTGCCGGAACAGTACTCCCAACGGACGGGCTGACCTACACCCTCACCGGACTGGCAACGGAAGGAACTTTCAACACCCTCACCGGTGAAGCCCAAGCCACGGGCACGGCGTCCACCCTCGAAAAACTGCCCACCATAACCACCGCGGGACAGCCCACAGGCACCGCCATCCTCTGGCCGCAACCCGCAAACTCCGTGCGCCTGCAACTGACGCTGAACGGCACCACCTTCGGCGCCGCGCTCACTTTCCCATCCGGCACGGCGGGCGAAGCCCTTGCCCCCTCCACCTCCTATACCTTTAATGTAAACGTGGAGCGCACCGGCATCGAAATCAGCAAAGCCGATATTAAAGACTGGACGGACGGCGGCAGCAAGGACATCACCCTGCAGGAAGCCCGCACCCTGACCTACGACGCCAACGGCGGCACGGGCATGGTGAACAACTCCAAAGTTCTTGAAGGCGCCACGACAACCCTGAACGACGGCACCACCCTGACGCCTCCAACCGGCAAAACCTTCGCTGGATGGAACACCCTGCCCGAAGGCGGCGGCGAGTTTTATGCCAAAAACAGCAAGCTGACGATGCCTGCCGGAAACCTCACCCTCTATGCCCTATGGTCGGGCGATGGCTCTACGAAAGAAAAGCCTGTTCTCATCACGGATGCGCAGGGGATGAAGGAGATAGGGGCGAATTACGAGAATATAAGGAAGCATTACCGCCTCTGTAACGATTTGGTGCTTGATAACTGGGAGGCTATCCATTACTATAGTGGAGGCAGCAGTAGTGAACCTTTCTTGGGAACATTCGATGGCGGAGGGCATACCCTTACCCTCAATGGGGTGAAGGGGATACGGGCAGTATTCGGTAACATCAGCAACGCCAGCAATTACTATTTTTCTCTCTTTGCCAATATTGATGGGGGAGAAGTGCGCCGCCTGCGGGTGGACGGGCAGATAACGGCAGACGGCACCGATGAAAGCACATATTACTACGCGGGAGGAATCTGCGGGTACAGCTACAGCGGCACCATCACCGATTGCATCTCCAATGTCACGGTGACTGCAACGGGAAAGATGAACGCCCTTGAAGTCGGAGGCATCGCGGGAGATAATAAAGGGAATATCTACAATTGTTATGCCACCGGAGAGATAAAAAGCACGGCTACTACCCAGTACGTGTATTTGGGAGGCATTGCAGGAGTTAACAACAACTATATTGCCAACTCTGCCGCACTCAACAGCAGCATATCAGGCAAGAATGGGCAGTTGAATACCAAGATCCACCGCATAACAGGAAGCAGCGGCGGTTACATAGTCAACAACTATGCCTCGGCAGCGCTGACCGCTTCCGGAGAAAAAGGATCCGATAAACTGGACGGTGCGGACTGCGATGCCAAGCCTGCCGCCTCATGGTGGATGGGACAGGGAAGATGGGCGGAGAGCTACCAACGTCCCGATGGCTACACCGACACCTTCACCCCCTGGGATTTCGCCACCATCTGGGAAGTCACCGACGGCAACCTGCCCGTGCTCCACCGCAAGTAGCCGCGCCCACCATTCATCCAAATAAGAAATAAAAGAATAAGAGAATATGAAGATACACAACCATATCATCCCGAAGGCCATCCGGCGGCACAGCATCCGCCTGTGGCTTGCCACGGCGATAACGGTGACGGCAACGCTGGCAGCCCTCACCGGGTGCAGCGCGGACAACGAGCCGGAAAACCCTACCGGCGGCGACGGCACCTCCGTCACCTTCGGCGCCACCATCGCCACACGCGAAGGGCACGACAACGGCAATGCTCCCACTTCACGTGCCATCCCCGACGGAACCTTCGAGGAAGGCGACTGGATTCTCGTCCACATAGACGGCGAGCGGAAAGTCTTCGTTTACCGCACAGCCGGCGGCTTCGTGCACGACCCCACGATCTCCGCCTTGAACGTCGACCCCACACCTCCTGAGTGGAAAAGCGGGGAAACCGGAAAAGATGTCCTTGCTTACGGGCCCACAGGAGTTATCATGTATGATGTCAATGAAGGATATGTTTTTCAATGTGCTGTCGCCAAAGACCAGAGTAAAGATAAAGATTATGAAGAACGTGACTACGTCTATGCCGCACAGTCGCTCGACCGCGGCAACCCCGCACTCACTTTCCGCCACGGCATGACGCGCGTCGTCGTCCGCCTCCGCCCCGGTGGCTCCCTCACCAGCGAGGAAGTGGCAGGTGCCTCCGTGCTGCTGGGCGACAAGAATATCTTCCTAGTAGCGGACATCGACCCCCAGACCGGGACATTGACAGCCCATGTCCCTACCGGAGGGAATCAGTTGCAACCGCAAACCGTCACCCCTCACCGTTGTGCCGCCACCCCCGCGGGCTACGCTGTGGCCTACGAAGCCCTGCTGCCCCCGCAGGACGTGAGCGGCAAACTCTTCATCAGTGCCCGGCTCTCCGATGGCACTGAACTGGGGTATGCGGCGGAGAGCGGCAGCATGCTGGAAGGCGGACACGAATACATCTACAACGTGACCGTCGAGAAAAACCGCCTGGTAGTGACGGTGACCGACAGCGACGTGCCCTGGCAGGACGGCATCCTGACCACGAAGATCGACGGTAAGGAGTTCCGCCTGATACGCACGGCGGAAGACCTCGCACGCTTTGCCCGCGATGTGAATGGCGACGGAGTGACGGCGGGCTCGGGAAAGACTGACCTCAACGCCCTGCAGGTGGCGAACATCGACTTGCAGGAACTGGCCGGGTCTAAAGATGCCGCGCTGCGGGCGCTGGCGGCAGATTGGGAGCCGATAGGCAACGACAGCTACACAGGCATCTATTGCGGCAACGGCTATACCATCTCGGGGCTGCGTATCAAATCCAATCACGGGGCAGGCAATAACGGTCTCTTCGGCTCTGTCAACTCGCCTGCCCTGCTGACGGGTATCCACCTGCGGGATGTGCAGATAACGGGCACGATCGGCAGATACACTGGCGGGCTCGCCGGCCTGGTCAGAAGCGCAGCGGTGACCCTTTGCTCGGCGGAGGGGGCAATAGAAGTCACCGGCTCCACCGATTCCGGCGGTGCCGCTTTGGTCGGTGGGCTGGTGGGCTATGTTAATAGCTGTTCCATCAACCGTTGCCATACGACGGTAAACATCAAGGTGGATGTGACGCTGACAAACCTCGTCCATGTGGGAGGAATCGCAGGATGGTGCATCTGCAGCTATGGTAATAACATCCTCTTTGCCTGCCGGGCAGATGGCGACGTAAGCCTAACCGGGACGGGGGCGACGACCTTCTCGGTGCCCCTCTGCGCCGGAGGGATAGCCGGATACAACGGAAGCAACGATAACGACAGATCATACAGAATCGATATCTATGCGTGCCAGGCAACGGGCGACGTCACGGTCACCCATACGGGCACGAAGGCCGTGAACGCCTATGCTGGCGGACTGGTGGGGTATAACAGCGTTTTGGGAGACCTCGAATATAGCTACGCCCGGGGCACTGCTACGGCTACGACGGGAGGCAACATACCCGGGTCTGCCGGTGCCATTGTCGGCTATAGCAGCGGAACGAGCACCGTAAGGAAATGTTTCGGTGCGGGAGCCGGAGGCAAAGGGACATCGGGGCTGGAGGCAAAGGAGCATAATATCGCCTATAACATGGCACCGTTAAAGGGGGAGATAAAAGAGACAGTAGCTGATAGTTGGTGGGGCTATGATTTCTCCACCACCATCTACGATGCTTCCGCCACGCCCGCCTACGGCATCAGCGTAGTTGAAAGGGTGTTTGACCGCTCTGTCTGGAACAACGGCGAAGACCTCTGGCCCGCTCCCAATATGGAGTGGAACGGCGAGAATAAGTAGCTCGTCGTGGGAAACCCGAAAGCCTGGCAATGATGAAATTCCTGCTTTCGGGAGATCCCGGAAAGGAATAAGGTCCGGATTCTCCGACGCCAGCTATAAACTTAAAGACTAAGAAAATGACAAACCTGAAAAAACGATAGATCGATATGATACGCAACATCTTTTTACTAATGCTCTCCGCCCTATGCGCGTGGAGCTGCACCGACAATCTCCCCGGCGACGAAGCGCCTACCGATGACCGCCACTCGCTCAACATCACCGTGGGCCCGAAGCCCGCCTTCACCGACGGCACCCTGACCCGCGCCGACGGAACCACTCTGCCCGAAACCCGCGCCGTGCAGACGGATGAGGGGATGAAGTGGGAAGAGGGGGACTTGGTGTGGCTGTATGTGGAGTTCACCAATGACACCAACGAGACTACTATCCACTATTCCGCCCTGAAATACGCCGGCACCACGTGGCGCCACCTCACCGGGGACGAAGCCAACAGTTTAGAGTTGAATCCTAACCTTAACGGAGCCACCTTCAACCGTACCCTTATCTACGACCAAGCCGACGGAAGCACCCAATATGTGGAGGCACGCATCCGCGCCTTCTACGCGGGCAACAGCAAACCGGACGCGAACGGGTTAATCACTATCCCGGCTCCCTATAGCGGTTCCTCCGTCCCGGTGATGGAGGCCGGTTCTGGTGTCGCAGACTTGAGCCAGCCCCTCACGCTCAACTTCACCTACCGTTGCTCCCGCATGCGCATCCCCGCCGACTACAGCGTGCAGATGAAAAATTACAGATACTATGCGATCTGTAACCTGGCTGGTGGTATCCTGAATATTAAAACCGACGCCATCCCTCTCGACCTCCCTGCCGCCGACGCCCCCAGAGACATCTTCCTCCTCCCGGTTGCGGATGTCCAGGGCCCCCCCGCCACCATCACCCTCACCCGGAGCGGCGGCGCCACGTGGACTTTCACGCCCCGGCCCGGTACCGCCACCACCACCAGTGCCACAGACTACTACGGACAGGCCTACACCCTTCCCGACCTCGGAAACGGCAACGTGACGCCCGGAGGAATGTAAGAAAAAGAAAAAGGAAAATGGTAAAAGATAGTGGTATAAAGAGAGAACCGGCTGCAGAATTCTGCAGCCGGTCCTTGTTGGAGGCTATTCATAATTATAAGTACTAACCATCATTCATTGAATACCCCCTTTCACATATAGTCAGTCTAGTCAGCAGCGTGGTACGGATGTGTAAACCAGAAGCAGGAGCCTACTCCTTCGGTCGAATCCACGCCAATTTCTCCTCCCATTTGGGAAACAATGCTCTTACAGATAGAAAGTCCCAGTCCTGTACCCTGAACAAAAGTATTCAGCTTCACAAAACGTTCAAATACGCTCTTTTGCTTTTCTTCCGGTATTCCCATTCCGGTGTCGCGCACATAGAATTTTATTTTCTGATGGGATACTTGTTCATATCCCAGGGTGATACTGCCATGTTGGGTGAACTTTAACGCGTTATTTATAAAGTTACTGATTACTTGGGTGAATCTGTTTTTATCCGTATAGATATAACATTCCGGGAATGGTTCCTCTAAAATCAGTTCAACGCCTTTACCCACTTTCATACCCATTGATTTGATAATTTCAGAACAAGTCTCGTTTACATCCACATTGGTATATACAAAATTGAATGTACCCGCTTCAATTTTCGAAAGATCGAGGATGTCCGATATCAGTTGCAAGAGAAGTTCATTATTCTCTTGCACAATCTTGATATATTCCTGCCGTTCGCTTCTGCTGTCCGTTTCTGCCAGAAGGCTGGAAAAGCCGACAATAGCATTGAGAGGAGTACGGATCTCATGGCTCATGTTAGCCAGGAAAGCCGACTTCAGACGATCCAGTTCTTCCGCTTTATCACGGGCAATAATCAATTTCTGTTCAGTCTCTTTCAAAGGCGTGATGTCATAATTGATACACAACATCTCAATAATACCGTCCTGCGGACGATAATCTCTAACCATTACGTTAATGCTGGTCCATGTATATTTACCATTCTCCCTGCATACACGAACTTCTTTACGCAAACTGGTTGCTTTCCCTTCTTTCACTTCGCGTACAAAGTTTTTCAGAACAGCCTGATCTTCAGGAACCACATGTGTATACACTCCGATAACCTGCGGCATGGGAGTACCTTCTTTTTCACCCAAATTCCTGTACCATGTATCTTGGGCATATCCGTCTCTTGTCAATACATTGAAATGAGCAAATCCTACCTTGGCATAATCACCGATTAGAAGAAACAGATTCTCAAACTCCTGTATCTTGGTGTATGCATTGGTCGTTTCCGTCGTATCTATATTGATAAACAGATAGTTGATAAATCGATTTTGAGAATCATAGAGAGCAGTAACCTTAGTGGTAAGATTAATAATCCCATTTCTCCGGCTATCTACATATTGATTTATTTTTGAGAAGTCATAATTGATGGAGAAGTTTACATCTTCTTTCGCTCTCAATCTCTCTTTAACCTCTAAAGGAATATTGGGATTGTCGAACAGATTAACTCCTAGTGCCTCATGCTTGTCAGACAAGCCGAATATTTCAAGCTCTTTATCATTAATATCTACCAGATAACCGTCTTTGTCGTAAAGTTCGACGCCAGCCGGAAGATTCTTATAGATGTTTCTCAATATCTTCTCGCTGTTGTCCAAAGCAAGACGATCTTCTTTGGCTTGTAACTCCGACTTTCGCAATTCGATGCAAATACTGATAATATTAGCGAGAGAGGAGAAACATTGATAATCCACATTGCTCCAGCTACGCTGCGTTCTTACCATATCAATTCCCATATAGCCCCATACCTCTTCTTTAGAGATTAGCGGAACTACCATCAGCGACTTGATATCCTGCATCTCCAACGTCTGACGATATTCCGCAGCTTCTTCGGGCATGTCGTCCAGCGTGTTCAGTATGATAGCCCTTCTTTCAGCTATCTGATGATTCCACCAGGTAGAAGGGTCCCAGAGAATATTGCTCAAGAACTCCTGTTCCTTGGATATTCCTTCGGCGGTAACCTCATAAGTGCAATCCTGGCGTTGTTCTTTTCTGTTTATTTCGAAGATATAGATACGATCGCCCAAAAATTGGTGAAGGAGATCTCCTAACGTCTTGTTAACCACTTGAGTAACATCATCACATTGCAGAAAAGCAAGCAATGAATATGAAATATTAGTTTGTTGGTAAAGCAAATTGCTTACTTGAAAGAAATCAATGTTTCCATTCGTAGTATCGATCGGTCTGTCAATATATTGCAGAAAGCCCGTCATATTCCTATATCCCTCTTCATCGGGCTTTTGGAAATTAATCTTGGAGTACACCCATATTTCCCCGTCTTTTGCCCGGATTGGAAACATTTGTTCGTATGTCTCCAGATAAGAAAGAGACATATATTCATTTTTAAGACGCAGCCGGTGGTCTTCACGTATTCTTTGGTGGAATTCGGTGAAACTGATGCGGTTACTTTCAAGGCCGAGTAAGTCAACAATAAAGTCAGAGCAGATATATTCTTTATTCTTCAAATCTGACTCCCACCATCCCATTTTGGCCATCTGTGCTATCTGAACGTATTTTTCATAGTCATAATTTGTTTGTTCTTTCATATTGTTTGCTCTTGTTTTCTGTTTTATATTATAAGACACTAGCCTGCAAAGATAAGCATAACTTTTAAATAATGAGGCATTTGCATATCACAGCAGAATGAAAGTGGAAATTTGGTGCTGAAAAGTGGAAAAAGAGACGAATGAGTACAAACAGGGGATTATTTCGTCTTTCTCTTAGTGAAGAAATGAATTATATAATCTATAATATATATCAGAAGAATGAAAAATACCAGATTATTCATGTTTGCGGCATGCACACTTTTTTTGGCAGCGTGTGGCAGGCAAACCGTGAAGATTATGACTCCGCCGGATGCGTCAAATCGTGTTTTGTTTGGTGCGGAGCAGTTACAGACTACCTTGGATAAAGCCGGTTATCAGGTAATGATGCAACAGGGAGACACGACATTCTCCGATCCCGAAATCAAAACGATTCTCTTGACGGAAGTAAATGACACGACGCTCAAGAAAGAAGGTTTTCATATTTCGACGACGGGCAATCTGACCAGAGTGTCCGGCAGGGATGGGAGTGGTGTCATTTACGGATGCCGTGAACTGATTGACCGTGTGAATGATTCGGATGGTAAGTTGAACTTCCCGGAGGAACTGAAAGACGGTCCTGAAATGGTATTGCGTGGTGCATGTGTAGGATTACAGAAAATGACCTACCTGCCGGGGCATGGTGTATACGAATATCCGTATACGCCGGAAAGTTTCCCCTGGTTTTATGATAAGGAACAGTGGATTAAATACTTGGATATGCTGGTTGCCAACCGCATGAATTCACTGTACCTTTGGAATGGCCATCCGTTTGCGTCATTGGTGAAACTGGAAGATTATCCGTTTGCGCTGGAAGTAGATGAAGAAACTTTCAAAATGAACGAAGAAATGTTCTCTTTCCTCACGGAAGAAGCGGACAAACGCGGTATCTTTGTCATACAGATGTTTTATAATATCATTCTTTCCAAACCTTTTGCTGAACATTACGGACTGAAAACACAGGATCGTAACCGTCCTATTACTCCTCTGATTGCCGATTATACACGCAAGAGTATTGCCGCTTTCATTGAAAAATATCCCAATGTAGGATTACTTGTTTGTCTGGGTGAAGCGATGTGTACAGTGGAGGACGATGTGGAATGGTTTACTAAAACAATTATTCCGGGAGTGAAAGACGGATTACAGGCATTGGGACGTACGGATGAACCGCCTCTTTTGTTGCGTGCACACGACACGGACTGCAAACTGGTGATGGACGCTGCCTTGCCGCTCTATAAGAATCTTTATACGATGCATAAGTATAATGGTGAATCGTTGACTACCTACGAACCTCGTGGCCCCTGGTCGAAAATTCATACGGATTTGAGTTCGTTGGGTTCCATTCATATCAGTAACGTACATATCCTGGCAAATTTGGAACCGTTCCGCTGGGGGTCTCCGGATTTCGTACAAAAGGCGGTCACTGCCATGCACAATGTACACGGTGCCAATGCGTTGCACCTTTATCCGCAGGCTTCATATTGGGACTGGCCTTATACGGCTGACAAACTACCGAACAATGAACGTGAATTCCAGTTGGATCGTGATTGGATCTGGTATCAGACCTGGGGACGCTATGCGTGGAACTGCCATCGCGACCGTACAGATGAAATGGGTTACTGGAACCATCAGTTAGGCAAATTCTACGGAACATCTGACGAAAATGCAAGCAATATCCGTGTAGCTTATGAAGAAAGCGGTGAGATTGCTCCGAAGTTATTGCGTCGTTTCGGTATCACAGAAGGAAATCGCCAAACGTTATTGCTGGGTATGTTTATGAGTCAGCTTGTCAATCCGTACAAATATACGATCTATCCGGGATTCTATGAAAGTTGCGGACCGGAAGGAGAGAAGCTGATAGAGTATGTAGAAAAAGAATGGAAAAAGCAACCTCATGTAGGTGAAATGCCTTTGGATATTGTTGCTCAAGTAATAGAACATGGAGATAAAGCAGTAGCGGCTATTGATAAAGCAGCAGGTTCCGTCTCTTCAAATAAGGATGAATTTGCACGTTTGCAGAATGATATGCATTGTTATCGTGAATTTGCGTATGCGTTCAACCTGAAAGTGAAAGCTGCCAAACTGGTATTGGATTATCAATGGGGAAAAGAGATTAAGAATCTTGAAGAAGCTATTCCTTTGATGGAACAAAGCTTGGAACACTATCGCAAATTGGTGGAACTGACGAACGAACATTACTTGTATGCCAACAGTATGCAGACTGCCCAACGTCGTATTCCTATTGGTGGAGATGATGGAAAGAATAAGACTTGGAAAGAATTGCTGGTACACTATGAGAAGGAATTGGAAAATTTCAAAGCCAACCTCGCTTTGTTGAAAGAAAAACAGAATGGAAATGCGGTGACTGAAACTATCGAGATTGCTGCCTGGACTCCTGCAAACGTGAAACTGATCTCTAATTATCCGACAGTGAAAGTGGATGAGGGTATTTCTTTATTTGTGGATGTCCCAGGTAAGATAGAAGCAGTAGCTCCGGAATTGAAAGGAATGAAGGCGCTCCGTTTCAATGGAAATGAGCAGAGAGAGAAAGGCACAAGCATCACTTTCGAAACGGATGCTCCGGTGAAATTGTTAGTCGCTTATTTCAAAGACGACCAGAAAAAGTATGCAAAAGCTCCGAAACTGGAAATTGATGCATCAGCCAATGATTACGGTCAGGCGGAACCCGTGTTGACGAATGCTGTCCGTATCAACGGAATGCCTTTGGCAAATGTGCATGCATATAGTTTTCCGGCTGGAAAGCATACATTGATGTTACCCAAAGGTTATCTGCAAGTGTTAGGATTCACGGCTGCGGAAACGAAAGTTCGTAATGCCGGGCTTGCCGGGGATGAAGAGACAATGGATTGGTTGTTTTATTAATGGGAATTTATCGGTTAAAATGGGAATTTTGCAGTTAAATGAGAATTTTGCAGTTAGGCTGAAAGCCTTACAATTATATATTTATTGGGGTGCCCTGAAAGGGCTTAATTATATAGCGTAGGGCAACGCCCTACGCTATATAATTAAGCCCTTTCAGGGCACTCCGCAAAATTATCATTTAGTGGTTATGCACTATTTAAGTATTAAACGATTAGAAAAAGTATCATGAAGAAGTTATTGCTGGCAGTTTTTAGTATAGCCACCACTTTCTCTCTGTATGCGCAAAGGGAAGTTCCGCAGGAACGAATGGAGCAGATTTACGAGGAAGTAAAGACACCATACAAGTACGGGCTCGCAGTTGCCCCGGCAGACAATTATCATAAGATTGATTGTCCTACCGTTTTTCGCCAGGGAGACAAGTGGCTGATGACTTATGTGGTTTACAACGGTAAAGGTGGAACCGATGGTCGTGGTTATGAAACCTGGATAGCAGAAAGTGATAATTTGCTCGAATGGCGCACTTTGGGACGGGTTCTTTCTTATCGGGATGGAAAATGGGACTGCAATCAGCGTGGCGGATTTCCTGCATTGCCGGATATGGAATGGGGTGGAAGCTATGAGCTTCAGACTTATAAAGGTCGCCATTGGATGACTTATATCGGTGGTGAAGGAACGGGCTACGAAGCTGTAAAAGCTCCGCTTTATGTCGGACTGGCATGGACGAAAGGAGATATTTCTACGGCACATGAATGGGAATCTCTGGACAAACCGATTTTGAGCATCCATGATAAAGATGCCCAATGGTGGGAAAAACTGACTCAATATAAGAGTACCGTTTATTGGGATAAAGATAAAACATTGGGAGCTCCGTTTGTGATGTATTACAACGCGGGCGGGCATCATCCGGAAACGAATTTAAAGGGCGAACGTGTCGGCATTGCGCTTTCCAAAGATATGAAAACATGGAAACGCTACTCCGGAAATCCGGTCTTTGCGCATGAAGCTGATGGAACCATTACAGGAGATGCGCATATCCAAAAGATGGGAGATGTGTATGTGATGTTTTATTTCTCTGCTTTTGAACCTTCGCGTAAATATAAAGCATTCAATACATTTGCCGCCAGCTATGATTTAGTGAACTGGACCGACTGGAAAGGGGCCGACCTGATTATCCCCTCCAAGAACTACGATGAACTGTTTGCTCATAAGAGCTATGTGGTGAAACATGACGGAGTGGTTTATCATTTCTATTGTGCGGTAAACAACGCAGAGCAACGTGGCATTGCCATTGCTACCAGTAAGCCGATGGGACGTTCGGCTGTCCGTTTCCCGAAACCGGAAATCAAGAACCGCCGGCAAATTATTGAATTAAATGAAGGCTGGAAAACTTGGAGAGTTGAGAATGGAAAGTTGAGAGTTGAGAGTGAAAAGACTGTGAATATACCTCATAACTGGGATGATTATTATGGGTATCGTCAATTGACTCACGGCAATCTTCACGGAACCGTTCTTTACAAAAAAGACTTCATCCTCAACAACTCTCAACTTAAAAAATATTTCCTTCGCTTTGAAGGAGTGGGTACATACGCCACCATTACAGTGAACGGAAAGGACTTCGGTCGTCATCCCATAGGGCGCACTACGTTGACTTTGGATGTCACAGATGAATTGAAACAGGGAGTAAATCGCCTGGAAGTGAAAGCCGAGCATCCTGAAATGATTGCCGATATGCCTTGGGTATGTGGAGGATGTTCATCGGAATGGGGATTCAGTGAGGGTTCCCAACCGTTAGGTATCTTCCGTCCTGTGGTATTGGAAGTAACGGATGAGATTCGCATAGAACCTTTCGGTGTACATATTTGGAATGACGAAAAGGCTGCTAACGTATTTGTAGAAACAGAGGTTAAGAATTATAGTAAAACAACAGAAACGGTAGAGTTAGTCAATAAACTAAGCAATGCCGATGGAAAACAAGTTTTCCGTTTGGTTGAAAAAGTAACTTTAGCTCCGGGAGAAATGAAAGTGATTCGCCAGCAGGCTCCTGTTGAGAATCCTGTCTTGTGGAATACAGAAAATCCATATCTCTATAAATTGGCTAGCATGATTAAGCGCGATACGAAGACAACGGATGAAATTTCGACACCCTTCGGTATTCGTACCATTAGCTGGCCGGTAAAACGAAACGATGGAGACGGACGTTTTTACCTGAATGGAAAGCCGGTGTTTATCAATGGAGTATGTGAGTATGAGCATCAGTTCGGACAAAGCCATGCGTTCAGTAATGAACAGGTTGCCGCAAGGGTAAAACAGATACGTGCAGCCGGTTTCAATGCGTTCCGGGATGCTCATCAGCCCCATCATCTCGATTATCAAAAATACTGGGATGAAGAGGGAATCTTGTTTTGGACACAATTTTCCGCCCACGTGTGGTATGACACTCCGGAGTTTCGTGAGAACTTTAAAAAGTTGCTTCGTCAATGGGTGAAAGAACGTCGTAATTCTCCGTCAGTGGTGATGTGGGGATTGCAGAATGAAAGCACTTTGCCTCGTGAGTTTGCACAGGAGTGCAGTGATATTATTCGGGAGATGGATCCGACTGCAAAGACAATGCGTGTCATAACAACCTGTAATGGCGGTGAGGGTACAGACTGGAATGTGATTCAAAATTGGAGTGGTACGTATGGAGGAGATGTGACGAAATACGGTCGTGAGCTCTCTCAAGCAAACCAATTGTTGAACGGAGAATATGGAGCGTGGAGAAGCATCGACCTACATACGGAGCCGGGAGATTTCCAGGTGAACGGAGTGTGGAGTGAAGACCGTATGTGTCAGTTGATGGAAACTAAAATCCGTTTGGCAGAACAGGCTAAAGATAGTGTTTGCGGACAATTCCAATGGATATACAGCAGTCATGACAATCCCGGACGCCGCCAACCGGATGAAGCGTATCGCAAGATAGATAAAGTAGGTCCGTTCAATTATAAAGGATTGGTTACTCCGTGGGAAGAACCGTTGGACGTATATTATATGTATCGCGCCAACTATGTTCCGGCTGCAAAAGACCCGATGGTTTACCTGGTATCACATACATGGGCCAACCGCTTTGAAAAGGGACGTCGCCGTGCCACTATCGAGGCTTACAGCAATTGTGATTCTGTATTGCTATACAACGATCTGACAAATGAAAAGGCAACCTCCCTCGGACGTAAAAAGAACAACGGAACAGGCACTCATTTTATGTGGGAAAACCGGGATATTCGTTATAACGTGCTTCGTGCAGTAGGATATTATAAAGGTAAACCGGTAGCAGAAGACCTGATCCTATTGAATGGCTTGGAGCAAGCCCCTAACTTCGAACTTCTTTATCAGGATGATAAAAAGATCTTGAAAGGAGAAGCAGGATATAATTATCTGTATCGTCTCAACTGTGGAGGGGATGATTATACAGATAGCTTCGGACAGCTCTGGTTGCAGGACAATACGAATTATTCCCGTTCATGGGCAGAGAATTTCAAGGATCTGAATCCTTATCTTGCCAGTCAACGTACCACCAATGATCCGATTCGTGGCACTCGTGACTGGACGTTATTCCAACATTTCCGCTTCGGACGTCATCAGCTGGAATATCGTTTCCCTGTAGCAGACGGAACATATCGTATTGAACTGTATTTCACAGAGCCTTGGCATGGTACAGGTGGAAGCGCTTCTACCGACTGTGAAGGACTGCGCATATTCGATGTTGCCGTGAATGATTCTGTTGTACTAGACGACTTGGATATTTGGGCTGAAAGCGGTCACGACGGAGTTTGTAAGAAGATAGTATATGCCACAGTGAAAGGTGGAATGTTGAAAATTCATTTCCCGGAAGTGAAAGCAGGACAAGCGTTGATTTCGGGCATTGCTATTGCCAGCACAGATCAGGAACTGAAACCGACGGTATTCCCTGCGTCCGGCTGGAGTTGGGAAAAGGCGGATAAAGAAGTGATGGAAAAGACTCCGAAAGAGCTACTTCCGGAAGACAAAAATGCTCGTGTCAGTATATCATACGAAGCGGAAACCGCTGTACTGAAAGGCAAATACCAAAAGAAAGAACATCGCAAACAGATGGGAGTGTTTTTTGGTAAAGGAAAAGGCAACAGCATTGAATGGAATGTTTCTACCGGATTGGCGCAAGTGTACGCCCTTCGCTTTAAATATATGAACACTACCGGAAAGCCAATACCTGTCTTGATGAAATTCATTGATTCAAAAGGAGTAGTATTGAAAGAGGACGTATTGAACTTCCCGGAGACACCGGATAAATGGAAGATGATGAGCACTACTACGGGAACCTTTATCAATGCCGGACATTACAAAGTATTACTTTCGGCAGAAAATATGGACGGAATTGCTTTTGACGCACTGGATATTCAATAAATCTTTCTATCAATTGATTTCAATAGAAACGGGATACGGAGAAGGTAAACTTTCCGCATCCCGTTTCTTTATATTCGGATCATTTTCTTAGAAATAGAATAAAGATGTTATTTTTTTATGATTCAATGTTCCGATTTTAATTATTTAAAAGATAGGAATTAAATAATCTCTATCTTTGAGGACAAACAAAAAGAGCAATAATGGAAAGTAATATACCAAAGTATGATTTGCCGGTTGATTATATTGTAGGAGAGGGATTCGCAAAAGATTTACTGAAGAGCTATAAGAATTTTCCATGTAAGATTGAATCCGGCTTATTTATTCTTTGTATAAAAGGCACTATGGAGGTGACGATCAATACCAATACCCATCATATTAGTGAAAATGATTTAATAACTTTGCCGCCTAATTGCATATTAGAGGTGCACACATTCTCATCCGATATCCAGATTTATTATGCAGGCTTTTCATCTCATTTTATAGAAAGTATAAATTTGATGAAAGCTACCCAGCACCTTCTTCCGGTAATTATGGAGAATCCGATAGTTGCTTTATCTCCACTTCAGGCCTGTAGTTATAAAATGTTTTATGAATCATCTATTCTTTCATACGCTTCACTTAGGACGCGCGAAAATAAGGAGATAGTAAAAGCTGTTCTTACCATGTTTATCCAAGGGGCTACAGAAATATATAAGTTACAGAATAATTGGTATTTGTCTTCTCAATCAAGAAAGTATGAGATTTATCAGGAGTTTTTAAAATTAGTCATGAAACATTATACAATCCATCACGGAACATCTTTCTATGCTGATGAGTTAGGACTTAGCCTGCCCCATTTCTGTTCTACAATTAAAAAGGCGGCAGGAAATACTCCATTAGAGGTGATTGCTTCTGTCATTTTGATGGAAGCTAAATCCCGTTTAAAGTCGACCGATGAACCTGTAAAAAATATAGCTCTATCTTTAGGGTTTAATAATATCTCCTTCTTTAATAAGTTTTTTAAGCAGCATACTGGTATTACCCCTCAAGAATATAGAGGACGCTAATCTTCTGTTTTTCTATCAAATGGTAATGTAACGGTAAAACAACTACCTTTCCCAATCTCTGATTTAACGGAGATATCTCCTTGCAGGTGTTCTACAATCGTTTTACAGATAGAAAGTCCTAAACCGGTTCCCTGTTTAAAAGTATCTACTTTGTAAAAACGATCAAAGATTTCATTCAAACATTCTTGCGGAATTCCCGAACCGGTATCTTCTACAAATATTTGTACTGAATCCGCATTTCTGTTATCAAGCGTATACCCAAAATGAATATATCCTTTTTGGGTGAATTTCCGGGCATTATTAATGAAATTGCATATTACTTGTTTCAGGCGTGTAATATCTGTGTTGATATAAACATCTTCATCCGGTAATAATGACTTTATTTCAATTTCGGAAATAGGTTTCATTGCCTGTTCTTTCTCTATGTCCATCATTAAAGAGTTAAGGGAACAGTTGGAGAAAGTAAATTTAATCGTATTTGATTCAATCTTGGACAAATCAAGTATGTCGTCAATCAATCGTACTAAATGTTCGCTATTGATGCTGATTAGTCGCACGAAATCGGCACGTTCCTCTTCACTTAACTCATCATAAGTGGAACCTATAACATCAGAAAAGCCGACGATTGCATTCAGCGGCGTACGGATTTCATGACTCATATTGGCTAAAAACGCCATTTTAAGACGATCGCTTTCTTCTGCTTTTTTACGTGCCTCGATTAAGGTGTTTTCTATGTCTTTATATTCCTGAATACTCAAGCAGATTCCCACTAACCGATAGGGATGGCCGGATATGTTTGCAATATAAGTTGACTGCCCTTCAAACCATTCCCAAGTACCATCCCCCCGGCGCAAACGGAATGGAACTGTTTTGTCAAAAGTTGTATTACCACTAAGTTGTACAACAAAGGCATCAGCCATAGGTTGCCGATCGTCCGGATGAATCATATTCACATATTCCTCCATTGTCAAAGTATTATTTTCTCCTGCCGGAATACCTAAATGTTCAAAATAACGATCGTCAAGAGTAAATTCACTCCGACTTATATCATAATACCATGGATAGATTCTGGTTCTTTGCAAAGCAGTATTCAGAATATATTCCTGTGTAAGCTCTACTGTAATATTGCGGAAAAAGAATAAGATCTTGTTTAAATTAGTTCTATCCCTGATCGTTGCAAATTCTCCTCTTATGGGAAATTGTGTGTAATCAACCTGTTCTTGCATGAAGGTATGTTCAGGTAATGAATACGTATTTTCTCCCTGACGAATCTTTTCCAGAATAGTCGAAAGTATATCTTCCTTTTTATTTAGCAGTTTAAATAAACGATTGGTAGGAAAGGGAAGCATATCATTGACCGACGGATGAACATGCAGTTCTGCAAAAGCCTGCTGATTGAGTTGTATAACTTCTCCATTTGTATCAAATATAATCACTCCGTCGGGTAAAATGTTTAATAATTCATCGTTATAGAGTGTCTGTTTGTAATCTTCCATTTCTTTTATTGTTTTGTACTGAATATAAGATATATGAGACATATCTTATAACAAAGAAAACCATTTCTGTGAAGATTATAACATATTTACAGCTCTTTTTGAGCGACTTATACGGTTATTTTAAATTGCAAGATATTTAATGTTAATACAATATTCTTATTTTAATATTCGATATTCAAATATTAATAGAATGAAACTTTCATCTTTTCCAATAAAAGAAAGGGGTACAAAATGCCCTTTCGTCCGTCTACTTGATATGAAGAAAAAAGAACGAATGAAAATATATACTTTACTGCTTGGCGCATTGTTTGTAAGTCCTACACAGGCACAAACAATGCATGATTGGGAGAATCATCATGTTCTCCAGATCAATCGTGAACCGGCAAGAGCCGCTTTTACCCCTTTCTCTGTACAGAAAGGAGACGGTTCAATCTCTTTAGACGGAACCTGGAAATTCCGTTGGACTCCCGTTCCCAATGAAAGAGTCATGAATTTCTATCAGACAAATTTTAATGATAAAGATTGGACGGATTTTCCTGTTCCCGCCAATTGGGAAGTGAACGGATATGGCACGCCTATCTATGTTTCAGCAGGCTATCCGTTTAAAATAGATCCTCCACGGGTGATGGGAGAACCGAAAACTGACTATACCACGTATAAAGAACGAAACCCGGTAGGGCAATATCGTCGTACCTTTGTCTTGCCGGCCGGATGGGAAGCGAATGGACAGACTTTTCTACGGTTTGAGGGCGTAATGAGCGCCTTTTATGTTTGGATCAATGGCAAACGGGTAGGGTATAGCCAAGGCAGTATGGAACCGAGTGAATTTAATGTCACGAAGTATCTGAAATCCGGAGAAAATCAAATTTCACTGGAAGTCTACCGATATAGTGACGGTTCTTATCTGGAAGATCAGGATTTCTGGCGTTTTGGTGGTATTCATCGTAGTATTCATCTGATACATACGCCGGATATTCATGTCCGTGATTATGCGGTACGCACTCTTCCTGCGTCTGCTGGTGATCATGAAGACTTTATTTTGCAGATTGATCCGCAATTCAGTGTATATCGAGGGATGACCGGAAAAGGGTATGTCTTACAGGGAGTATTAAAGGATGCTTCAGGCAAAGAAGTTGCCACATTGAAAGGTGATGTGGAAGATATGCTTGATTTGGAGCATAAAGCAAGCCGGATGAATGAATGGTATCCGCAGCGTGGCCCGCGTAAGATGGGACGTTTGTCAGCCATTATAAAATCGCCGGAAAGATGGACGGCAGAAACACCCTATCTTTATAAATTACACTTAACTCTCCAAAATGGAGAAGGAAAAGTCGTAGAACAGATAGAACAGGCCGTAGGTTTCCGCTCTGTAGAAATCAAAAAAGGACAACTGTTAGTGAACGGTAATCCGGTTCGTTTTCGTGGAGTGAACCGCCACGAACATGATCCACGGACGGCACGTGTCATGAGCGAAGAACGAATGCTTCAGGATATTCTTTTAATGAAGCAGGCAAATATAAATGCTGTGCGCACCAGTCATTACCCGAATGTAAGCCGTTGGTACGAGCTATGCGACAGCTTGGGATTGTACGTGATGGACGAAGCGGATCTAGAAGAACACGGATTGCGTGGAACACTCGCAAGTACCCCCGACTGGCATGCAGCATTTATGGACCGTGCGGTCCGTATGGCGGAACGTGATAAGAATTATCCATGTATTGTAATGTGGAGCATGGGAAACGAAAGCGGTTACGGACCGAACTTCGCTGCTATTTCGGCATGGCTGCATGATTTCGATCCCACTCGTCCTGTACACTATGAGGGGGCGCAGGGAGTGGACGGAAATCCTGACCCGAAGACGGTCGATGTTATCAGCCGCTTTTATACCCGGGTGAAACAGGAATACTTAAATCCCGGCATTGCAGAGGGAGAAGACAAGGAACGCGCTGAAAATGCACGTTGGGAACGGTTGCTGGAAATTGCGGAACGTACCAATGACGACCGTCCGGTGATGACGAGTGAATATGCACATTCCATGGGGAATGCATTAGGAAATTTCAAGGAATATTGGGATGAGATATATAGCAATCCCCGTATGCTAGGTGGTTTTATATGGGATTGGGTAGATCAGGGAATCTACAAGACATTACCCGATGGCCGTACCATGGTGGCTTACGGCGGTGATTTTGGCGATAAGCCGAATTTAAAAGCTTTCTGCTTTAATGGATTGCTGATGAGTGACCGTGAAACTACGCCTAAATATTGGGAGGTAAAGAAGGTATATGCACCGGTTGAGTTGAGAGTTGAGAATGGAGAGTTGAGAGTAACCAACCGGAATCATCATATTGATTTATCACTTTATCGTTGCCTGTGGACATTATCAGTGGATGGTAAGGAGAAAGAACGGGGAGAAATAACATTGCCGGAAATAACTCCAGGCGAAAGTAAAACGATTGATTTGCCGGCTTTCCGATCATTAAAAGATATTTATTCTTTGAGTAATAAAAATGAGAAAGTTAGTAAGACCAATAAAAAAACGGAGAAAACTCTTTCCGATTACCAGCTGAAAGTAAGCATTGTTTTGAAATCGGATGCTCTTTGGGCAAAGGCAGGACATGAAGTGGCCTGGGAACAATTCTGCTTGCAGAAAGGAGATTTAGCCTCTACCGATCTGATTAATAAAGGAGCACTTCAGGTGAAAGAGGATGATAAATCTTTATTGATTAGTGGGCGCAGTTTTTCTGTTCAGTGGGAAAAGAAAGTGAACGGAAGTATGACTTCCCTTATATATAAGGGCAAGGAAATGCTGGCTCACTCCGATGATTTTCCGGTTCAGCCTGTCACTCAAGTTTTCCGTGCTCCGACAGATAATGACAAGAGCTTCGGAAACTGGTTGGCTAAAGACTGGAAATTGCATGGAATGGATCATCCGCAGATAAATCTGGAATCTTTCCGCCATGAAAAACGTGCAGACGGGGCGGTCATTGTCCGGATTCAAACAAGTAATTTATATAAAGAAGGAAAAGTGGTGACGACTTCTGTCTATACGGTCTTTTCAGATGGAACGATTGATCTGAAAACAACTTTCTTGCCACAAGGAGTTCTTCCTGAAATTCCCCGTTTAGGAATCGCATTCTGTCTGGCGCCTGCTTATGATACATTTACCTGGTATGGCAGAGGACCACAGGATAACTATCCTGACCGCAAAACATCTGCTATGATAGGGCTTTGGAAAGGAAGCGTTGCAGACCAATACGTACATTATCCACGTCCGCAGGACAGTGGAAACAAAGAGGAAGTGCATTATCTTACCTTGACCGACAAACAGAATAAAGGCATTCGTGTTGACGCGGTAGAAAACGCATTTTCTGCATCTGCCCTGCATTACACCGTACAAGACATCTATGAAGAAACTCACGATTGCGATTTAAAACCACGTGCAGAAGTTATTCTTAGTATGGATGCTGCCGTACTTGGATTAGGAAACAGTAGTTGCGGACCGGGTGTATTGAAGAAATATGCCATAGAGAAAAAAGAACATACGTTGCATCTCCGTATCAGTAGTAAACAATAATAGCAATAAATAACTAACACAATAATAAAAGTAACAATGAAAAAAGTAACCACTTTATTATCGACCTTAGCGTTGGCAACTACCCTGGCTGCTCAAAACCTTCCACAAACGGAAAGGCAATATCTCTCCGGTCACGGATGCGACGATATGGTTGAATGGGACTTCTTTTGTACCGACGGACGCAATTCCGGCAAATGGACGAAAATCGGCGTACCTTCCTGTTGGGAATTGCAAGGCTTCGGCACTTATCAGTATGGAATCACTTTCTATGGAAAGCCATTTCCTAAAGGTGTTGCCGATGAAAAAGGTATGTATAAGTACGAATTTGAAGTTCCGGAAAAGTTTCGCGGCAAACAGGTCAATCTTGTATTCGAAGCTTCGATGACAGACACGGAAGTAAAAGTGAACGGACGCAAAGTTGGTTCCAAACATCAGGGAGCCTTCTATCGTTTTTCATACAACGTCACGGATTTCCTGAAATATGGCAAAAAGAATTTACTGGAAGTCACTGTTGCCAAAGAAAGTGAAAATGCCAGTGTGAACCTTGCCGAACGTCGTGCTGATTATTGGAATTTTGGCGGTATCTTCCGTCCGGTGTTCCTGGAGGTGAAACCAGCCGTAAACCTGCGGCACATTGCCATTGACGCAAAGATGGATGGAACTTTCCGTGCCAACTGCTACACAAATATCTCTAATGACGGAATGAGCATCCGTACACAGATTTTAGATAAAAAAGGGAAAAAGATAACGGAAACCACCGTACCCGTAAAAGCAGGAGGCGACTGGACTTCCCTGCAACTGAATGTATCTAACCCCGCATTATGGACAGCGGAAACTCCGAATCTTTATAAAGCGCAATTCTCTCTATTGGATAAGGCCGGTAAGGTTTTGCATAGTGAAACAGAAAATTTTGGTTTCCGCACGATTGAAGTACGCGAAAGCGACGGACTTTATATAAACGGAGTACGTATCAATGTACGTGGTGTCAATCGCCATAGTTTCCGTCCTGAAAGTGGTCGTACGTTGAGTAAAGAGAAGAATATCGAAGACGTTCTTTTGATGAAAGGCATGAACATGAATTCTGTCCGTTTGAGCCACTATCCGGCTGACCCGGAATTTTTGGAAGCCTGTGATTCTCTCGGACTTTATGTGATGGATGAATTGGGAGGCTGGCATGGCAAGTATGATACCCCCACCGGAGTACGTCTGATTGAAGGAATGATAGAACGTGACGTGAATCATCCGTCTATTATTTGGTGGAGTAATGGTAATGAAAAAGGATGGAATACCGAACTGGATGGAGAGTTTCATAAATACGATCCGCAGAAACGTCCGGTTATTCACCCGCAAGGCAATTTCTCCGGTTTTGAAACCATGCATTACCGCTCTTACGGAGAAAGCCAGAACTACATGCGCTTACCGGAAATCTTTATGCCTACGGAATTCTTGCATGGTTTATACGATGGCGGCCATGGTGCCGGATTATATGATTATTGGGAAATGATGCGCAAGCATCCCCGTTGTATCGGTGGATTCCTTTGGGTATTGGCAGACGAAGGTGTGAAGCGTGTGGATATGGACGGATTCATTGATAACCAAGGAAACTTTGGAGCAGACGGTATTGTAGGACCACATCACGAAAAGGAAGGTAGCTACTACACTATCAAGCAGTTATGGAGTCCGGTGCAAATCATGAATACTTCTATCAACAAGCAATTTGATGGCAAATTCTCCGTAGAAAACCGTTACGATTATCTGAATCTGAATACTTGCCGTTTCCTTTGGAAGCAAGTAAAATTCCCGCTGGCAACAGATGCTTCCAATGCTGCTATTCAAGTGTTGAAAGAGGGTGAAGTGCAAGGCAGTGACGTGGTTGCTCATTCGGCAGGCATTTTGGATATAAAAACAAATATCCTCCCCAATGCAGACGCCCTCTTCCTGACAGCAATCGATCCATATGGCCATGAACTTTGGCGCTGGACTTTCCCGGTCAACCAACTGAATCAGCAGACAGAACAGCTTTCTCCCTTGTCCAGTCGTCCTGCTTATACAGAGACAGAAAATGAGCTTACTGTGAAAGCGAATAAGCGTACGTTTATCTTCTCAAAGAAAGACGGACAACTAAAAGGAGTATCTGTAGATAACCGTAAGATTAGTTTCGCCAATGGCCCCCGTTTCATCGGAGCCCGTCGTGCAGACCGCTCATTGGATCAGTTCTATAACCATGATGATGAGAAAGCAAAAGAAAAAGACCGCACATACAGCGAATTCCCCGATGCTGCCGTATTTACGAAACTGGATGTGAAAGAAGACGGAGGTAATCTGGTTGTTACCGCCAATTATAAACTGGGCAACCTGGATAAGACCCAATGGACAATTAACCCGAGTGGGGAACTGGCTTTGGATTACACCTATAATTTCTCCGGTGTCGTAGACTTGATGGGTATTCGTTTCGACTATCCTGAAGATCAGGTAATCAGCAAACGCTGGCTGGGTGCCGGACCTTACCGTGTATGGCAAAACCGTATTCACGGAACACAATACGATGTTTGGGAAAACGACTATAACGATCCTATTCCGGGTGAGACTTTCACATATCCCGAATTCAAAGGATACTTTGGTGATGTTTCCTGGATGAATATCCAAACGAAAGAAGGCACTATCAGCCTGACAAACGAAACTCCCGACGCATATATCGGAGTATATCAGCCTCGTGATGGCCGCGACCGTTTGCTTTATACTCTTCCCGAAAGCGGAATCTCTGTCCTGAACGTGATTCCTCCGGTACGTAATAAAGTAAACTCCACCGATTTGTGTGGTCCCTCTTCACAACCGAAATGGGTAAATGGTCCACAAACCGGACGAGTCATTTTCCGGTTTATGTAAATGAATCATATAAAGGTATCCACATTGCGTTGGGTACCTTTTTTTATTTAATCTTCTGAAGTTTGAGAATGAAAATGGCTACAAATTTTTTTCCGTAAAATAAATTTTCTATATTTGGAGGCAAGAACTCTTATTTATTTAGATTTGCGAACTTTCTAATATTCAGGCACGATGAAACACTATTATTCCTTTCTGATAATAACCTCTTTGTTATTAGCCGGATGCGGGCAAAAAGACCGGGCAAAATCTCAATTCGAATCATCTGTACAGACAGAAGAAAGTTATCCGTTAGCAAAAGAATATATTAAAGAAGCTGTTATCACAGGAAAAGTGTTGAACCGGGACTTTTATCCTCAAGAAAAGGAATTAACTCTCATTATTCCATTTTTTTGGAAAATGGAAAATCAATATCGTACCCCCATACAAGAAGATGGCTCATTTTCATTCCGCTTTCCGGTTTATGCAAAATTAAGAGAAGTTTCCATTCGCAATTATGCAGAACATTTGTATATCCACCCGGGAGATAGCATACATGTGGAAATAGACTTCAAAGATCTTTTTCATCCCAAAGTAACAGGTGATGCAGAAAAACTGAATCAAGAAATACTTGCATTCACAGAAAGCGCCTACTATTACATACAGAATTATAGTATAAACCCGAATTTGAATATTAAGGATTTTGAGGCTGAATTAAAGAAGGAATATGACTTTCGTTTGGAGCGGAGAAACGAGTATCTGACGAAGTATAAACCAATGGAAGATGTTACGTTATTTACTGAAGAGTTACTGAAACAGGACTATTATTACGCTTTGTTATCCTATGGTAACCAATGCCAGTTTAAAACAAGAAAAGAAATGGATCGGTATCATAAACTTCTGCCTGCAATCAATAAACTTTATAATAAAGGGATTCTTTCGGCACGTTTATATGATATTGCCGATGAGGTAGAGCGCTATATAGCTTATGGAATAACTTACAAAGATAGGAAAAATCCATCTGTAGAAGAGATTATGTCGGCAGTAGGAGAGAATGAACTGAACCAGTATATATATACCAAAATGGCAGTTGGCTCTTTGAATACAAATGATACACTTGCTTTAACAACGAGGCATACACAGTTTGATTCAATCGTAAAAATGCCACATTTGCGTGCACAAGTGATGCAGATATATAATCAGACTAAATCTTACCTGGAAAATCCGCAACCAGTTTCCAACAATTTATTATATGGTGAGTTTCACGAAAACTCAAAGCTAAAAACATCTATGCCTTACATGGAACCCATCTATAATATACTTGAGAAGTATCACGGAAAAGTGATCTATTTCGATTTTTGGGCTAGGTGGTGTCCACCATGCCTGGCAGAAATGGAACCTTTGAAACAATTGCGGAGTAAGTATTCCACCAAAGACCTGGTCATATATTCCATATGTGTAAGTGAACCCAAGGAAGAATGGGAAGAATGTCTGAATGAATATTCATTGAAAAACCGGGGAATTGAATGTATTTATGCATCTGATTATTTTGGAAAAGATAACTTACAGAAAATTCGCAAACAATGGAAAATAGATAGAATGCCCTATTATCTGTTGATTAATAGAAAAGGGCAAATTGTAGATTTCGGAACTACAGCACGCCCCAGCAATCCACAATTTGTATCTCGAATTGAAGATGCCCTTAAATAACTTTATCATTAATAGGATCGTATGTCATTTCTTTATTCTTCTTTTCTATACGAAAGCTTTTTATTTTTGATGAAAGTGATTTTTCTAGGGTTTGTTTTGCTTTACGATACGTACCGTCATTGGATGGATGTCGTGAACTAACAATAGCTCCTATAACTTTTTTATCTTTTAGATATCCTTGATTGTAGAATAAGTTCACTGTATTGCCGATTTGTGTTACAGCGTGTGCAATATCCGTTCCTTTTAGTTCTACAAAAATATAAACACAACTAGGGGGTGATGTGTATACAAATAAGTAATCACACTTTCTATGCTCTGATGAACTATCAAAATAACCGTCAATTTTTATTTTATCAACTTCGGAAATATCTTTAGATGCAATAGTGAACTTACTTTTATTTTCACAAATCGTAAAACGAGAAGTGCATTTACACTTTGAATTAACATATTTATGATCAAAAGAATCTGTATTCTTGAATACGAATCTTCTATTAAAACATTTACAACTCATTTCTTTCAATATTGCATAGTTCGTCAAAAATATATCCTAATTTGTCAGAAGCCGTATCTATGTATTCAGCTCCCAAAGATTTTATGTCAGTATCTCTTATATCTTTAACAGTTCCATCTGAATGAAAAAAGTAGGATGATACATCATCAAAATCAATTAGCGCCATTGATGGAATGAGTTCTTTAATTTTAGATAGCACCAACTTCTTTTTATTGCTTTTCTTTAATATTTCTTGTGCTAAAATTAAATTATCTACTACTGATAACACATATGGACTATGTGTCGTAATTACAATACTTCCATTTGATTTTCTCATCTTTCTCATGATCCAATCAATAAGGAAGTGTTGAGTAGAAGGAAATAAATTTAATTCAGGTTCTTCTATTACTAATATCTGTTTTTTCTTGCTTTCAACATATTGGTTAAATACAATCCACAACGGAATAATTGATTGAATTCCACTAGAAGTTTGAGATAGTTTTACTTCTTTGTTTTCATTCATTAGATATACTGTGTCACCATTGTTATTGAATGACACTTTAATGTCAAGAATGTTTATATCAATATTTTTATACTGAATTCTTGCTTTTTCGTATAAGCTACCAAAATCCTTTATGCAATCGGGAATACTAGCTCCTGCTTGAAGTAAAGAAAATATGCTATTAGAAAATGTTGAAATCAACAATCTTTCAGCTGGAATATATACTGGTATACATTCTTCATAAAGGAGTCCAACTAAGGCAGGTTTTATTAACTCTACCATTGCGCTGTCTTTTAAATCTAAGAGGTTTTTAAGACTTTTGATAAATTCTTTGTATGCAAAGTTATTTTCTTTTCGTTCTATAAATTTTAAAATAAAATCATATGACTTTGAAGTATTAGCCATTTCCATCAAATCAGCATCCTCGTAGTTACTGTGAAATTTATTTAAGCCTATTTCCCAATAGTATTTTTCATTGCTATAACGAATAATGGTTGTAGACGTAAATTCAAAATTAATATTATATTTATCCAATAACCTTAAGAAACTATTGAAATCTCCTTCTTTAATAGTCCAAAAAATCGAATTGTTAAATATTGCAAGAAGTTTTGCAATAGTACTTTTTCCACTAGAAGTATGTCCAATAAAGAAATTATATTTCTTTATTTCTATATTTGCGGATTTTATAGCCCCAAAATCTGTTACAATTAAATGTGCCATGCTCATTAAAAAATTAAAGTTATATCCCTCATATAAAAGAATAACTATTGGCAAATGTAGTCATTAATACTGGTATAATACCTAAAGTAGTTCTTTTTTATAGAAAAAAACAAGAAAAAGTTAGTAGATGTTCACTCATATTATAAATTTTCGCTAACTTCTTAATGTCTTCTTTGCCATTCACAATATGAGTACTGTCACCGATCCGGATGGATGGCCTGACTACTTCATCGGAAGAAGACTTCTCGAACAGCTTAGTAATAGGGATAAAAGACAAGGCTAATATCAACCTTGTCTTTTTTGTAGCTCCCTCATCAATTCATCTACAATATATGCATCGCTCATGAGATATAGATCTCCAAGTCGGTGGACAATGCGCTGGTAGCTTTCGCTATTATAAAATATATCAAGTGCCTGTAGACTGGAAATATGCAGACGGGTAGCAAGAAGTTCTACAATGCTGTAATATTTGCCTTGCATTACAATATCTGCATTGGGGATTTCTTTTGAGAGAGATGGGATAGGTAAAAGTATAGCATCCACAAAATGTAAGTGTTCGTCAACTACTTTTTGGTTCGTAATACAAATTTGATTATTAGGCTCTTGATGAATCAAACGTGACAATGCTTCTTCACGAGTGTAATCACCACGCATATAAAGGTCAATAGTACGTATCACACGGTCATCTGCTATACCGCCTTCTATTATGTCATAATCCTGCCATATAACATTCCCTTGTCGACATGCTACAACAAAATCCAGCCAATGTGCATCGTAAGTGGTAAAGTGCAAATAATGAAAAGAAGAGTTACGGCAGGCATCTATATCCAATGAATAAATATTGAGCCATACACTATTTTCATGGCGAATATCAGCTGTGCGAAGAGCCCAACGAATAGCCTGATCCTTTAAATCAGTAAGATAAAAGCCCACTCCGAAATCAAGATTTGGTCGGCATACTCCAGCTAATGGTTGTTCTACACGGTAAGTAGAACCATGATAAACAGTTAACATGACTTATCTCCTTTTTGCTGTGTCGAAACTTGAAAAGGACGATAATCTTTCGGTAACCATTGTGGATCACGATGATAGATATATTCTAATAAAGAATCTACTATGTAGGCTTTGCCTTGGGTATGCAAAGTATCATAAAAAGTATTTATATAGCCGTCTATAGCACCTAATTCTTTTAGTTTATTATATACATCCGCACTATAACGTCCTAACCGTTCGGCTGTATTCTCTATACAATAGATAATAAACTCTAATTGTTTTTCTTTAAGGGTCATATTATTTTCTCCTTTCTTATCTTAATCCATTAGCGAAAAAGATTAATATTAGCAAAGATAGAAAAGTTCCTTCTTTCTTCCAATTAATTGGTATAGTATATCACGTTTCCTTATGGAATATTAAAGTCGCATTCCACATTTTTATTTTTCTGTCTAACAGATTTTATAGAGCCACAAAGGTTTATATGTAAAATACTGATTTTAATTCGATAACAATGAAAAGTTTTATATTATAGGAACTTATTCAACTCTTTTACCAACAAATGAACAGTAGTAGAAGATTCTTGTTGTGCCGGATTATTCCCATTAAATTGTCTCATGATAGTTTTAGCGTGATTAATGGCTTGTTCTTGTTTAGAAAACAAAGTATTAAACATTTTAGAACTTACACCCGATTTCTTTGTATAAGCAAATCCGAGCAAAGCGCCCAACATTTTTTCATATCTGGAACGATGCAACGCCCCTTGGTATAGATTAAAATGCAGTAAAAACCAAAATTCAAAAGCTTGGTTACTATAAGCCACTTCAAAACCATTTTGTTGCGCCAATAGGATTGCAGAGTTAAAATCATTTTCAGGAAAATCATCTTTATCAAAGACCACCCAATTCTGATTATATGTTCGTCCCTTTAGCTTTTCCTGCTCTTTTATATGGATAGCCTTGTGTACTAATGCCAATGTTCCCATACCTTGACCAAGTGCCTTCACATTGGCAGAAGTCAAACGAAAAGCGTTGAAATAATCAGGTTCGGTATTAACTCCTTCGCAAATAATCAGAAATGTTTGTTTCACCTCACGTACACTACTGATACGGGTTATCTTTCTTTCGATACGCGGATTTATATTTTTCCTTTTTGTAGCCGTCATGGTTTAATTTTCTTGGGTATTAAACAAACGGGTTAAATCTCCAACAATTGGGATTGCTCCATACTTTCCTGATAAATAATCTTTTTCAAACGAAGCATCATTACGTACTTTATACTCTGCCAATGAATAAAGTTCGGTTGCACCATAGCGGTCTTTTTGTGTAAACCAAACCTGATCCCGCCGGAATATATTAGCACTCAACAAATTTGTATCGTGAGTAGTGAAAATTAATTGAGCATTTTGGGGATTTGTTTCTTTTGAATTAAACAAGGCAATAATTCTACATGTAAGAAGAGGATGCATTTTAGAGTCAAATTCATCTATTATAAGACGCTTTCCATTATCCAAAGCATCAATGATAGGGTATGCCAGAGAAAAATACTTTATTGTACCTTCCGATTCATTTTTCCTGAATGGGAAAGTTATAGTTTTGACTTCATGACCTTCCTCGTCATATTGCGTATGTGTACTCACAATAGCATTATCAATTTTTTCAATATTTTCAATACCTAAATCAGCATAACGGGAAAACTCTACAATTCTCTGTTTCATTTTGATATCATCCAGTTGGATAGTTACTGTATTCCATATTTTTTCATCGTTAGAACCTGAAATAATAGTGGTATCATTCAACCATTTCATTATCTCTACTGCTGTCGGATCATTGAATTGTGCCGCAACAGAAAGCAATAATGCATTTGCCCTTACCATTCGTTTACCTGCAAGTTCTTTACCAACGACAAACTTAGTATGAATATCAAAATTATCTTTTTCCCGATAGAATAATTCAATTTCCTTAGCTCTCTTTTTATTGGCTTTTTGATAAAGCCATTCCGAATGTACCAATGAATTATCAGCTTCAAATCCATAACGATATTGGTTATCTTCATCACAGAATATTGCTTCAAAATAACTTGGTTCGTTCGCAGTAAGTGAGTTTAACCGGAAACTTTCTATATTAACACGTTCGCCTGCTTGAATATCCTTCGATGAATTTATCACATACCACTTAAAGAACTCCAGTGCCTTTATAAAATTAGATTTACCTGATGCATTAGCACCATAGACTACCGCGCTCTTCATTAATGATAATCCGGAAGTCCCTACATTAAAGATTATATCTTCAGCCGGAACCTGTATTTCTTTCAAAGCTGATGCTACTAATGACAATGTAGACTGTTCTTTGAAAGATAGAAAATTTCCTATTGTGAATTGAATAATCATATCTTAATTGCTTTATTCGAGATTTTATCACAAATATACTGTTTATTTTATGATATAAGGATATGTATTAGGCAAATTATATTATTTTATGTCTAATAACATACATTCCCGCTTTTAAAGAAAAAAATATCCCATCCTATATCAGCACGATAGTAAGAGATGTAATTGGTATAGTATATCGCATTTCCTTATAGAATATTAAATCAAAATCAATATACTTTCATTATAGCTTTTTCTTCTTTCACCAATTTCCTCCATCTTTGAAATGCCCTCATCAGCGTTTCTTCCTGTACCAGTCCTACCATTTCGTAGTGCTCTACGAATTGTTCTATTGACTTTTTAAACATCACTCCTTTATTAAACTTATTATCCAATAGAAAGGAATATAATTCCGCTTTCATCTCCGTTTCTATTTCCTTTTCTATAATCAATGCACTATCGTTTCCGATATAGTTATAGACTTCCGGATTCTTCCCATTACGCGGTTTGGGCAGTACAAAGCAAATATTTCCAATTTCTTTCCATGAAGTATTTTGCGGATGAGGGACAGATAGTTGATGAAGGAAGTGATAAACTGGAGTAATGTGGGAGAGATGGATAGGGATAAGTCGTTTGGAAGAAGAAGGAGAGGAAGAATGAGACTGGTTTTCTGGATCGGGTTCTAAACTTTGTCGATATCGGACATACATATATCCAGCCAAATATGGCTTGATATTAATTGTAACTGTAACCATGGGATTTTTTTTTAAGTTTGTAATAAAAAAATATGTATATACAGCCCCTTGGACTGTGAATTCCGTTTGGTTTATTGAGAATATTCCCATGGTTATCGGGACGGAATTCTTCTTTTTATAATAAATTGATATACAGTGTATTATAGATACTGTTTTTTGGTTTAAAACCAAGGAGCCGTTCCTTTTAAAGGAACGACCTGTTTCTCACCGAGGAACGCCTTGTTCCTTTTAAAGCAACGGATGGTTCCTTAAAATCCGGGAACAAAACTAGCTGTAATATTCTGATCTTTCAAAACGCATAGTTGAGGTACCATAAGTAATATGTAAATATAAATAACCACCCTTACACATCGTTTGTTTTGCGCGTGTATAAACGTTTAGTATGTCACAAAAGATAATTGAATAAGTTGGATAATAATTTAACAATGTTTATCCGATAAGTCCTTTTTATAGTTATCTAACCCTCATTTTAGTGATTTATAGAACTATTTTGGACGAAACTTCGGAATCCATGTGCAATTTCAGAACGTTTTACTTTAATATATATTTATTTTGTAATTTCGCATCCGATAATCATTTATTAACGCAAGCAAAAGCAAAATATTCAATATACGCATCTGATGAAAATACAATATATAGCAATTCTACTTTTGATATGTTGGGGAAGCATTTTAAAATGTTCGGCCCAAAAGGTAGCAGTAAAAACAAACCTGTTCTACGGTGCATATTCAGGTACTCCTAACTTGGGAGTAGAGTGGGGACTTTCTCCACGCACTACAATAGAACTTGGCGCCGGACTTAACTGGTTTACACCCAATAAAGCATCTTCAAATAAAAAACTGGTGCACTGGCTCGGTACAATGGAATATCGTTATTGGACATGTGAAAGATTTAGCGGACATTTTTGGGGGATACACATAATAGGAACACAATATAACATAGCCGGTCATCACTTGCCACTTTTATTCGGGGATAATTCCAGCCATTACCGATATGAAGGATGGGGAGCAGGAGGAGGCATCTCGTATGGTTATCACTTCCTTCTTAGTAATCGTTGGAGCCTTGAAGCAAATATAGGTGCAGGATATGTGCGGCTACATTATGACAAGTTCCGGTGTAAGACTTGTGGTGAAAAGGTCGGAACAGAAAACCGCAATTATTTTGGACCAACTAAAGCTGCAATCTCACTTATATTTCTTATAAAATAATACAACCATGACAAAATTAAGATCATTCCTATACCTGTTAATCATATTCCTGACCATTTCTTCTTTATCATACGGAGAAGAAAATCCCAAGAAATGGTATACAGGAATTATACAGCCAACAGCTCTTGAACTACAGCAAGCGGGAGATTCATTACATATTCAAATACTTTACAACTTTGATAATATACAAGTCAGCTCCAATCATTCTATAGAACTGATACCAGTATTGATTGCTGCAAACCATCAGATGGAATTGCCGGAAATATCCATTAAAGGTCGTAAGAACTATCAGAATCTGAAACGTAAACTTGCTTTGATGAATACGCAGGAACGTGCTTTTTACCAGTCAGAAGCTCCATACTCCATATTAAAAGGGTATGGAATGACTGGAAAAGAACAGATTCGGTACTCGTTGATAATTCCATTCGAGCCATGGATGAAGGATGCATATTTGAATGTAAGGAAAGAAGTGATGGGCTGTTGCAGGCCAGGCAGGTTACTATCAGCTATTCCTCTTTTTGGTGCTGTTACTTTGGAGAAACTTCCCGTCCCTTATCAAATCACTCCACATATTAGTTACGTACAGCCAAAAGTTGAACCAGTCAAAAGTCGTGAGATGTCATGTGAAGCATTTCTGGACTTTGTCGTATCAAAAACCGACATTAAACCGGACTATATGAATAATCCGATTGAACTAAAAAAGATATCCTCCATGCTTGCCGAAGTGAAAAATGATACAGCCATTACCATTCGTGGAATATCAGTCATTGGTTATGCTTCACCGGAGGGTTCTGTCCTTTTTAACAAACAGCTTTCCGAAGGACGTGCAAAGGCACTTGTTAATTACCTTCTCCCTCGTTTCCCTTTCTCTAAAGAATTATACAAGGTGGAATATGGTGGCGAAAACTGGGAAGGACTACGTAAAATGGTTGCAAGGTCTGACATGGCAGAAAAGGATGGAATTCTCCATATTATAGATCACATACCAGTTGAAATAAACTACCGAACGAATACCAGTCGCAAGAAATCGTTGATGTTATATAAACATGGCAATCCTTATCGGTTTATGTTGCGTGAGTATTACCCACATCTGCGTAAAGCAATCTGTAAAATAGAGTACGATGTTCAGAATTTTAATATAGAACAAGCAAAAGTGCTGATTCATAGTCGGCCACAAAATTTGAGTCTGAATGAAATTTATTTGGTTGCTCTAACTTACAAAAATGGTTCACCAGAGTTTATCGAATTATTTGAAACAGCCGTTAGCGTCTTTCCTGATGATAAGATTGCCAATCTGAATGCCGCTTCGGCTGCACTTTCACGTAAAGACACTCTTTTGGCAGAAAAATACTTAAAGAGAGCAGAGACTTCCACACCGGAATACGAAAATGCCGTGGGAGTATTACATCTGCTAAGAGGTGACTATGAACAAGCAAAGCTACATTTAAATAAAGCTGCTGAATCCGGATTGAAACAAGCAAATCTCAATCTGGAGGAATTAACCAAAAAAGAAGAGAATATCGAATTGATGAGTAAACTGGATTATTGATTTTTTATATATTATAATTATCTTTTTATTTACAACATTTAAACATTTAACAATGATGAAAACAAGAAGTTTTCTATTATCTACATTGGCAGTTTTTATATTTGCCGGCTGTAGTAGTGAAGATGCCCGGGAAGGGAATATTCCGGGTGGTGAACTGGATGGCAAAGCGTATCTGTCGCTTTCGCTGCAAAGTCACACAGCTACTTCAAGAGCAGTAGATACCAAACCGGGAAGTTCTGGGGAAAGTAAAGCAGGGACCGTCAAAGTTTTATTATTTGACGAGGATGATGTGTGCCTTGATGTGGTTGGTTTTGATGGTTTGACCGTGGGGAATAGCGGAGGAGCAGATGCAGGCGGGGCAGGGACCCCGGAAGCTGCGGTTAGTGAGGCAAAATTAGTACCAGAGAAAACAAAAAAAGTATTTGTGGTTATCAATCCTTACGCCGACGGGAACAAGGGATGGAATTTAACTGCAGATGCTGTAAAAGGCAAACCTTGGTCTGTAATTAACACTGCTATTGAGGCAGTTATTGCCAACATCGCTACCGATGAGAATTTTATGATGGCGAGCGCAGGTAAAGGCACTGGCATAGAAGGGGCATTAACGAAAGTAACGGTACATAAGCCGACTGCATATACCAGTGAGGCCATCGACCAAGCAAAAACAGACGCACAGAACAGCCCTACAGAAATCTCTGTAGACCGATTGAGTGCAAAAGTAGAGCTTGCAGTTAAGGACATTTTTACTACCAAACCTGATGGTGCTACATTTACTTTCGGCGGTTGGGAATTAAGCGTTACCAATAAGAGTGTGAAACTGTATAGTGAACTTATCACTTACGATAATGCCACGACTGGAGCGGTTTATCGTCGGGATAAGAACTATTTAAAGAGCGAACAACCTGATATTAGTGATAATAGTACTATGGAAACTAATATGGATGCAGCTTTCAATTATCTAAAAAATATAGACAGTGATACTGACCCTATACCTGAAATTAAACGAGATAAAGGAACGAGCTGCTACTGTCTTGAAAACACCATGGACGCTAATGCACAGCAATTAGGATTCACTACCAAGGTGGTAGTAAAGGCTACGTACACTCCTAATGGTTTGACCCCAAATAGTAGTTATTTCTCTTGGAAAGGAAACTATTATACATTAGACCAGCTTAAAGAAGAATACACAAAAACTGGTAGTGGCGGACTAAAAACAGACTTGCCTATATTCTTAAAGAAAGCAAAGCTCGTGGCTGGAGATGCCGATCAAAGCACTATAGACAATTTTATTACAAACCTTCAAGCGAGCGGACTTACTGCGAAAACTGGTATCATCGGACGTTTTTGTGCCGTGCGTTACTATCATGAATCTGTTTGCTATTACGATGTCCTGATCCGTCACGACCAGAGTGTAATCGAAAAGATGGCTTTAGGCCGATACGGAGTAGTGCGCAACAACTGGTATCACCTGGACCTTCAGAGCGTGAGCGGCCCCGGAACACCGTGGATTCCCGATCCGTCTGATCCTGATCCCGACAATCCTACGCCTCCGGATACTGATGATGACGAAGCAGATGCTTACCTTTCTGTAAAAATCACTATCAATCCATGGACTTACTGGACACAAGGTGTTGATTTGCATTGATAAATGGGAATTAAAAGACACATAAAGAAATACAAAATAATCCTTGCCGCTTTTATAGTGGCAGGGATTAACGGTTGCGATGTCTTTCATGACGACCTCGATCAATGTGACCTCTTTCTAAAATTCCGATATGACTATAACATGGCAAATAAAGACTGGTTCGCCGAACAGGTGGAAGAAGTAAAGGTTTTCGTGTTCGATACGCAAGGAAAATATATACAGACACTTACTGATAATGGTCATTCGCTAAAAAGCCCGGACTATCGTATGCTGATACCCTATCGCTTGAAAGGCTGTACAGCTGTTGTATGGGCTGGAAAAACGGATAAATTCTATCTACTTCCGGCAATGACCGCAGGTGATCCGATAAATAAATTAACGCTGAAATATGAGCCGGAAAACAACATAAGCAACAACCATCTTGATGCATTATGGCATAGCGGTCCTCTATTAATGTTTTCTTCGGAAAATATCAGCAATACGGAAAACGTCAGCTTGGTGCGCAATACTAATGATATAACGATAGGCATTACGCGAGGAAATAATCCGGTGGATGCTTCAAAATATGATATACAACTAATAACTGCAAACAATTTTTATGACTATAAAAATAATGTAGGTGAGAGTAGCAAAAATATAATTTACCATCCTTGTTCAGTTGAAGAGGAAGACAGTAAGACCGCCCTACAAACTCGCCTTCATACTCTTAGATTTATTAAGGATGCTGATATGACTTTTTCTATCACCGAAAAAGCGTCAGGAAAAACAATAGACATCGGAGGAAAAACAACCATAAACCTTATTGACTACCTGTTGATGAGTAAACCGGAAATGATGGGCGAACAAGAATACCTCGACCGCAGATACGAATGGGATATCAACATTCGCATCGGAGATAAGGAAGAGAATGGCTACATTGCATTGAGTATAACCATCAATAATTGGACCTACTGGTTCCAACCAACAGATATGTAAGTTGTTTTTTTAAACGGAATTATGGCACGATTAAGGATGAATATAACTATCAACATAAAACTTTCGGCAAATGTCCTGCTTTTGACAATGTTTACCCTGTTTGCTTACTCTTGTACAAAAGAGAACGAAGTAACAGGCGCACGTATTTACGAAGGAGAAAAGATACCGATGAGTATTAAAATGGGGACGCGCAATACTACCACCGACGAAGATGAAGTCATAAAATCTGTACGTGCAATTGTGTTTAATGACAAGAACGAACTGGTATACAACGACGTTTCTGATGCTTCCATAATCGATGGCATATACACCGCTTCTATAAGGGCAGCACGGGGATATAACAACATTTACATCATCTGCAATGAAACACCGGAGCTTACCGAAAAGCTCGCTACCATTACATTGGAAAATGAAATAGAAAAAGTGACATTCTCTGCCATAGGTATCGTTGCTCCTCCGCCCATGTATGGAAATGTGGCACGTGCCTATGTGGAATCCCGCAGCGACGGAAAAAACGCCACAGTAACAATTAATGATATTAAAATGACGGAACTGCCGGTTAAGGTAAACCGTATGGTATCCCGCATCAGCTTTACGGCAATTAAAAATATCGCTAATGAGGATGAGGATTTTAAAGTAACCAAACTGAATGTTAAAGTATGTCGTATGCCGGTCGCCACTCCTATAGGAGAAGGGCAGGTATATACGAAAGATATTTGGTCGGATGACCTTACTATCCCGGGGACAGGCGAACTCGATAATAATGGTACATATACAATAAATGGAGATAACTACACCATACAAGACGGGGTGGATTTTATAACAACTCCCGCTACTTATATTCCCGAACATATATTGTCCGACCCTCAAAATGCATCACACGCAACTTATCTTAAAATCGACGCGCAATGCGTGCTTAAAAACGGAAGTACGCAGGTATTGAACTGTATCTATCTGCTGAATATCGGTCAGAATCCCCCTAAGAACCATAATCTGACACGAAACAACCATTATCAGATATACGCCACCATTACCGGTATGGGTGCAATGGGGCTATATGCGGAAATAGTGGCAATGGAGGAACATGATATTACCATCAACTGGAAACCTATCGACGGGCTGGTCATTGTAAGTGATAAGGCGGCAGACTATGACGCGGTAGCTGATACATCCAGAAATGTGAATATTTGGAATGATTTTAGTGTTTATTCGGGTATACTGAAAGCATACCATTCGGAGACAGGATATAAGGATGTCTTGTTCAAATACGGCAGCCTGATAGCCGTGTACAGTGACCCTGATACTGAAGATGGTACAAATTTCGTTCCACCTACCACTGCCGAAGCATTGAACGATGTACTTTGGTATCCCAGTTCATACGATCCCTTAACTATTACAGGATGGAGTAATGTCCCTTACCTGGCTGGCGGTGAAATCTCCGCAGGCAACACCCCTGAACAAGTCAAACAGGGCTTGGGAGATCCATGCAAACTCGCCGGTCTTTCCGAAACCCAAATCAGGGATATGGGAATCGTAGACAATGGGCAGTGGCATATGGCTACACCTGAAGAATATAATCATATTATAGCGGCATCAAATAATGAAGTAAGTTCGTACGGATACCTTTCGTACCATTGGCTGTTATTCCCTCACAACCGATACAGGGATGAATCCGGTGCGTCACGTGGAGACGGTACTACCGGATGTTACTGGAGCAACAACGCCTCTTTCTTTGATTTTTCAGGTACTCCGACGGTGACTGCAAACCTTCGAGCCGATAAGGACAGACGAAACGGATATATGGTTCGTTGCGTCCGCAACGAAATACCGGAAAGCTATATGCGAGTAGGCATTATCATCAGCCCTGATTATCAGGGAACGGAAAGCGGTAAAACAGCTTATTTTGGTATTGATTCGAATATTCCTTACTGGACGGCTACACTTGTCACTTCAGGAACGAATGTGGGAACGGCAACTACCGATGATTTCTCGTTTGAATCCGGAAATGATGCCGTACATACGACACACGGCAGCAATACCCAAAATATCCCTATATATGTCAAACGCAAAGAAAGTACTTCATCCCGTTCGTTTAGGGTAAGGGTGGAAGGTATCGGATTGGACGGACAGACAAAGAGTACACTACTCACAATTTCACAAGCCGGGTATCAGTTACGTGCCAGTTCCGAATTAAGCACTTTGGACGTTTTACCTCAAGAGGGAGGCACTTATAATCTAAATATCAAGCTTACTCCTACAGATGTCCCCATACCTGCGGGAAATTTGTATGTACAAGTTGTTTACAGTGGCGAACAAATAAGTGTCAGTGATAAAGTAGAGACTGCATCGAATACATATAGCTATCCTGTCTCAATAACAATCCCGGCAAACAAAAATCCGAGTCTTATCGGCATTACGGTTTATATCGTTTTAGAGAGAGAGACCGGAGTAGGTATTGCCATTAGCAGTCTGTCTATTGATCAGAAAGGTACCAAATAAGAAAAAGGATGAAAAATATGATGATAAGCAGATATAATATGAGAATAAAAAACAATGATAAGACGTATTTTCGGGCAGTTTGCATTGTTTTGTTTTCACTGGCATTTACAGGGTGTACAAAAGACGGCCTGAATGAGTTCGGTCCGGGAAATGCTACAGGAAAAGTGGTTATGGTTAGTTTGAATGTCAGTCTTCCGCCTATCGAAGAACCAACATCGACAAGTGAATATACTACTGTTAAGCCATTCTTGAGAAATGAAAACAGCTCTGATTCATCCTTCACAGTCGTATTGGAGCGAGAACAACGTGCGGCAACTACCAGAGTTTCCGATGGCACGACAAAATTACACAATCTCTGGCTTTTCCAGTTTAATGAGGATGGTTCCATGAATGGTAATCCCCATAAGTTGAGTGATACGGCGACTGCTATAAATGATATGTTGACAATAGATGTCCCCCTTGTAGTAGCAGAGAATCAAACCTTATACCTGTTAGTCTTAGGCCCCAAACTTGACTATGACATGAGTGGAGTGAGAACTCTTGATGAACTCAAAAAATGGAGCTTTGATTATCTAATTAATGTAGAAGGGCATACCCAATCACTTATCACCGCAGATGATGAAGTGCCGCTTGCCGGAGAAGTGTCGGGTATCACTGTTATGGACATCGACGGAGGTGACCATGGTTTGGTAGAATATAACAAACCGGCCGGCTTTGTGGGAGGTATTGCAATAAAGAAGTTGATGGCACGCATTACGTTCCGTTATAAACTCGAAGTGGAAAATTACAAATTGCAGGGTCTTAAATTACTGAATGTCAACAGCAAAGTGCGGCTCACCAATCCCGAAAAGAATACCGATAAGGATACTTATGTCACGTTTGAGATAGATGAATTTGATGAACCCGATCCCAATGGTTTCTATTCCGCAACGTGGTATGTTGCGCAGAATTGTCAAGGGACAGTAGCAAGCATAGCAAGTGAAAGCCAACGCTACTACAAAGTGGTCAATGGAGTTTCATCGGGCAGTGCCCCCATATTGGGTATGCAGATAGAGGCATGGGCATATTCTACCTCAACATCGGCAACGGGTGAGTATGCAATTTACCAAATGTATATCGGAAATAATAATACAAATAACTTCGATGTGAAACCCAACCATTTTTATAATTTGCGTACCACCATTAATGCGGACATAAACTCGGCAAAAAACGATGAACGAATCAGGGCATACACTGTCAGCCAGTATGTGGAGTTTCACGCCAGTAAGAACGTGAGTGTCAGCGGAGGCAAATTCGATAATAAATACAATACTTCTAGTGAGAAATATGATCTGGATGCAGCTTATGAGGTCCGGCCGATAGTTGTCCAAACTCAAGGACGGATGGTGGAAGTGGGTGTATATACAGATGAAAGCTGTACCCAACATCCCACACCGAGTTGGCTCCGCCTGTCTTCTTCTTCCAATTACACAGATGCGTATAACAATGCTAAAGAACCTTTGGGTACATATATCAAGGCTAGCACTATACTCCCTACCCAATTGAAGTTTTATCTATATAATGATGAATATATTGATGACGGAGAGGGGAACTTTCTTGATCCCGGTGCAGATGCTACGGAGGGAAAACGATCCTTGTATATTAAAATAACTACCACAACCAATGGCGATGCGGGGGAAGCACTTCAAACTTCACATATATTTCGTTTAGACCAGCGGGCGGCAATTTACCTTGGACGTTTAGGAGGAGAGAGAAACGGGGATGGAAATTACACTATGGGGTTAGTATACACTAGAATGTCTTTGCGATCTACATCCTGGTTATTGGCAGATGTGAAGCCGGGAACTACCAGAACTGGCTATGCACGCATCAAAACGGCAGAATTATCCTATGGAACAGACAATATGGATAATGGTAAAACGGCGACCCGGCATTTAGCGGAAAATACTTACAATCAAAATTGGATTGACAAGTATGTCCCGATTCCACAGAAAGATGCATCCGGACATGTGTTATTATATCAATATCAATACCCTGCCAGTACTTTTAGCGCAAGGGCGTGTTATGACAGAAACAGAGATGAGAACGGGGACGGGATAATTGATGAGAAAGAGTTCAAATGGTATCTTCCCGCGTCAAACCAGTTGTTAGGAATTTGCGTGGCTGCTTTACCGGGACTTGGAGGTGGGACCTCAACGACGGAGTTTATATCACCACCCTATTGTTATTTCATAGCAGCTTCCAGCGGTAATTTTTGGAGTCCAGACAGAGACTCCGGTTCAGATAGATGTGTCAGGGATGTGACTTCTCCTTTTGATGCTCCATATTGACCATAAGAATTTAACAGTATAAATTGAAAAGAAGAATGAATATATTTAGATTAACAGTCATGAAATTTTGTATCTTGTTTTTTATTCCACTAAGAGTACATTCTCAATCGACAGAAATATATACAGATTTAAGAGGGAATAAATATGCGGCAATCAATTATAAAGGAATGGTGAAATACAAGGTGGAGGACCGGAGCAAAAATACAAACTTCCGCAGTTATATTCAGTTATATAAATACGATTCAGATAATAAGCCCCAAGAGGAAAAAGATGAAAGCGGTAATAATGTCTTTGTATACCGAACGACACGGCATACAGAGAGGCAAAAAGAAGGAGGAGGTGACTGGAAGGTGTCAGGTTATTTTCTCGTTTCGCCTGATATTGTAAATAAAGAAGGAGCAGCAAAAGCACAAACGATGGATTGGGCTACGGCAAACGGATATCTTACTAGTGCCAACACCAACGTTTATTCGACTCCCAGTTTTGCAGTTACCAAGGGATGTGCCGCATATCGCGGGAAAGATGGTCTGGATGAACCTGGAACCTGGCGGGTACCTACGCGTGGGGAATGTGCATTGATTTTGCTTTTTTATAAAAAAATGGAAGAGACTCTAGAAATAACCGATTTTCAACCATTCGCTTTTTTACCAAAAGACCCTACTTATTACTGGTCTGCAACCGAGCAAGGAGGATATTCTAAAGGTGTATGGTCAATGCGATTCTATCCTGATGATCATATAACAGGATATTGGATATATGCAGGTTATAACGATAAAACGCAGAAGTCCTATTATCTCCGCTGTATCCGGGATATTCCCCAATAATGAGTTACGAACAAAATTTATCATTAGTTTATATACAAACTTATTATCATACAAAATGAAAACGATAAAAGCAGAAATATTAATGATTGAAGGAGCGCCGTTTCCTGTCATCAAAGAAATATATGATCCTTCAAATGAAAGATGTAATGGGATCATTACACCGGAAGCTCCCATTGTTATTACCGGTCACAATCTGGATATGCTGACATGGGAAAGTACCAATCTATATCTTGTCTCTTCCGTAAATGACAGAATGTTGATAGAATGTGAAGATATCCATAAATATTCGGACGATAAGGTCTATATGACAGTTCCTGATATTAATGAAGGTGAATATTTCCTGGCACTGATGATTTTGATGAAAGATAAAGAAAGTTTTTTATACATCTTTCCCATATCTTTGGTTGTACAGTTTGCTCAATCGAAATGGCACGACTGACGTTCGTATGATAAAAATAACGACAAACAACATAATTGATAAATAGCAGTCCATGGAAAAGAACCAGCCATATAAGCAGGATAAAGTATTCGATAATATATTGGAAACAGAAGAGTTCAATGTCTATACTAAAATAGACGATTTACCTCTTGATGAAAATCCTACATATCTTGAAGAAGGGATAAATGGGATATGTACGGGAGGAAGTGCGCTTTTTAATGTTTTTGGAAATAAGCAACGGATTGTTCCCAATGATTTGGTAGTCATTTTTCCTTTTCAGCTGGCTTCTGTCACGGAGGTTAGTGATGACTTTTCAATGACATTTCTAAAAGTGTCCAAAAGCCTGTTTATGGATACGATAAGCGGAGTATGCACACCGACCCTTGATTTCTTTTTCTATATGCGAAAGAACTTCAGTATTCCGCTATACGATGAAGAATGTCAACGCTTCATTCATTTTTGCCATATACTGATTTACCGTATCAATTTGCCCTGCAACTTATTCAGACGGGAATCTATCATGCAACTGTTGCGCGTTTTCTATTGGGATATATATGTAGCTTATAAAAGAAATCCGAAGGCGGCCGAATTAGTAAAATATACCCGCAAAGAAAAACTTTTATTCGACTTTTTTTGTTTGGTGATCGAATTTCATACCGCAAGCCGGGATGTTGCGTTTTATGCGAAAAAGATGTGTGTGTCCGCCAAGCATCTTACAATGGTAATTACCGATATGAGCGGCCGTTCGGCAAAAGACTGGATTATAGAATATTCCATTCTTGAAATAAAGGCACTTTTACGGGATTCTGACCTTGAAATAAAAGAAGTGGCCTCACGCACGAACTTCCAGTCGAACTCTGTTATGACAAGATTCTTTCGTGAACATACCGGTATGACTCCGTCTGAATACAGGGAGAGAATTTACGTTAAAAATAAAATTGATTAATAATTAGTTGAGTTATATATGAAATACTGCCTGTGAAGGTCGTCTATTGTTTGTTTTGTTTGTGTGGTGCACCTTCTTCCAAGAGTAGGAAAGGAGGTGCACCTTTTTTATAGCTAAAAAAGAATAGATTAAAATGTGGAATAAACAGTTTAAAATGCTATATTTGCAAAATAGTCGCATTTTTAATATATTGAAGTATGATTTTAGAATTTAAATTTAAAAATTTCAGATCAGCTAAGGATTGGCAGATATTAAGTTTTGAAGCCTCTGCAGATAAGGTTTCAGAAGAATATTACTGTACCACTATCAACGATACGAAAGTATTAAAACTCGGTATCCTCTATGGAGCTAATGCTTCAGGAAAGACTAACGTATTGCTGGCACTTGACTTCATACGAAAAATAGCCATTTCTCCTAAGATAAACAAAATGCAGCCTATCGGGTTTACTCCGTTTCTCTTGGATGATACGACAAAGAAAGAATGTGGAGTATTTGAATTGACTTTTTTTGTAAACAATATGAAGCATATCTATTATCTTGAAGTAGATAATAGTGCTGTTCTAAAAGAAACACTTAAATATTATCCCGGTAAGCAACCAGCCGAAATATTCTCCCGAGAGACCATTAATGGAATCACTCATATCCGATTAGGAAGCAAAGTCAAACTCAATGTGGCCGAGCAGGAAAAGTTGCAGGTAAATACACTTAGTAATATGAGTGTTGTTTCAGCTTATGCTACAGCTAACTTTATGTTTCCTGAATTAGAACGTGTCTATAACTATTTCCTGAAGCAGTGGTTGCCTATACTCTTGCCCCAAACGGATTTGAAAACATGGACAACAGGAGAAATGGAAGCAGAGAAGGAGAATAAATCCTTTTTATTAGATTTACTGCACCGTGCAGATTTTAATATATCCGGTTTTGATGTTCAACAAAATGAGAAAAATAAAAAAGATACGGATTTGATATTTGAACATACGATTGTAGCCAATGGAACATCTTCTGTTCATTACCTGCCTGATATACTTGAATCAGCAGGAACAATGCGCTATTATGGTTTGGGAACTATTCTGAATATATTACTTGAAAGAAATGCTATCATACCTGTTGATGAACTTGAGAATTCGCTGCATCCGGATTTATTTGCCCATTTCATCAACTTATTTTTGGTTAATTCGACTTATTCGCAGCTGATTTTCAGTACGCATAATCTCCAATCATTAGACACCGAGGATTTACGTAAAGATGTAGTCTGGTTTACAGAAAAAAAGGATGATGGTTCAACAGACCTGTTTTCACTTGATGACTTCAATATCCGCAATGGCGTTTCGTTTCTCAATGCATATAATGCAGGGAAATTTGGCGCCAAACCAACGCTGGGCGGTATTTTTATTCCTAAAAAACGATAAGTATGGCACGCGAAAAAAGAATAAAAGAAACATCTCCATTGATATAAACAATCCGCACACTTCATATTCAAGGGTATTTGAAGTGTTTGAAGAACTATTACAGAAGAGATAGATAAACTATCGTTTCAATTCTATCTGACAAATTAAGTAGCTTAATTTAATTTGAATCAGGAAAATATAGTGAGTACAAAACAGAATGTTTTTCGTCTTATCTATAAGTAAAAATATAGACTGGAATGAAAAGCCGACTGAAACAACGAATATTTGCACTTTCTCTATTAGCATGGACAGCCGTATGCCCTGCCGATGCACAGCAAACACGCTCACTTCGCGATCAATTCTTAAACCCTTCTGACGAAGCAAAACCCTGGACCTTTTGGTATTGGATGTATGGTGCCGTGTCTAAAGAAGGGATTACAGCCGACTTGGAGGCAATGAAACATGCCGGATTAGGAGGTACTTATCTGATGCCGATTAAAGGTATTCATGAAGGTGCCCAATACGATGGCAAGGCGCAGCAGCTAACTCCCGAATGGTGGGAGATGGTACGTTTCAGCATGGAAGAAGCAGATCGTTTGGGGCTGAAATTGGGGATGCACATTTGTGATGGTTTCGCATTGGCGGGAGGCCCCTGGATTACTCCCGAAGAATCTATGCAGAAAGTGGTTTGGAGCGATACGATTGTAAACGGAGGAAAGCTGATGGCTATTCGCTTGCCACAACCGGAAGCCTATGAAAATTATTATGAAGATATTGCATTATTCGCTTTGCCAGTAGAAGACGCAGCGGACGAGATGCAGGCAAAAATCACCTGTGTCAACCTAGCTACGACAGGAAATGTAAAAGCCGCTCAAACGGTAAATATGGATGCGGCAGGAGTGATCCGTTCATCATATCCCTGCTATATCCAGTATGAATACGGGCAACCTTTTACTTGCCGGAACATCGAAATCGTTTTAAATGGTAATAATTATCAGGCACATCGCTTGAAAGTAATGGCTAGTGACGACGGAGTGAATTATCGTTTGGTTAAGCAGTTGGTCCCTGCCCGTCAGGGATGGCAGAATACGGATGAGAATTCAACTCATAGTATTCCTCCGACTACTGCCCGTTTCTTCCGTTTCTACTGGACTCCTGAAGGGAGCGAACCGGGAAGTGAAGATATGGATGCTGCCAAATGGAAGCCCAATCTGAAAATAAAAGAATTACGCCTGCACCGGGAAGCCCGTCTGAACCAATGGGAAGGAAAAGCCGGACTGGTATGGCGTGTTGCTCAAGCGACTAAAGAAGAGGAAGTCGGGAAACAGGATTGCTATTCACTTTCACAAGTCATCAATCTAACAAAGCAATATACCGGTCATTCGAATGGAAAAACATTGACCGCCACTCTCCCCAAAGGAAAATGGAAATTACTTCGCATGGGACATACAGCTACCGGGCATACCAATGCGACAGCGGGAGGTGGAAAAGGATTGGAATGTGATAAGTTTAACCCGAAAACGGTACGGAAGCAATTCGATAACTGGTATGCACAGGCATTTGTAAAGACCAATCCCGAAATAGCTCGTCGTGTACTGAAATATATGCATGTCGACAGTTGGGAATGTGGCAGCCAAAACTGGAATAAACGTTTCGCTATTGAATTTCAGAAACGTCGTGGCTACGATTTGATGCCTTATCTACCTCTATTGGCAGGTATTCCGATGGAAAGTGTCGAACAAAGTGAAAAGATTCTGCGAGACGTACGTACTACCATAGCAGAACTCATCGTAGATGTGTTCTATCAGGTATTGGCGGACTGTGCGAAAGAATATGATTGCCAGTTCTCGGCAGAATGTGTAGCTCCGACGATGGTAAGCGATGGTCTACTACATTATCAAAAAGTAGATCTTCCGATGGGCGAATTTTGGTTGAACAGTCCTACACATGACAAACCGAATGATATGCTCGACGCTATTAGCGGAGCGCATATCTACGGAAAGAATATTATTCAGGCTGAAGGATTCACCGAAGTGCGTGGCACGTGGGATGAATACCCCGGAATGTTGAAAGCCTTGTTGGATCGTAATTACGCATTAGGAATCAATCGCCTTTTCTACCATGTATATGTACATAATCCCTGGCTGGACCGCAAGCCCGGCATGACATTGGATGGCATCGGACTTTTCTTCCAACGGGATCAGACCTGGTGGGATAAAGGCGCAAAAGCCTTTTCCGAATATGCTACCCGTTGCCAGTCGTTATTGCAATATGGGCATCCGGTAACAGACATCGCAGTCTTTACAGGTGAAGAAGTGCCGAGGCGTTCGATATTACCGGAACGATTGGTTCCTTCTCTGCCGGGAATCTTCGGTGCAGAACGAGTGGAAAGTGAACGCATCCGTCTGGCCAATGAGGGACAGCCTTTACGTGTACGCCCGGTAGGTGTTACCCATTCAGCTAACATGGCTGATCCGGAGAAATGGGTGAATCCGCTTCGTGGATATGCATACGATAGTTTTAATAAAGATGCAATCCTTCGTTTGGCGAAAGCAGAAAACGGACGAATAACGTTGCCGGGTGGAGCAAGTTATAAAGTGTTAGTACTGCCTCTTTCGCGTCCAATGAATCCCGAACCTGTATTGTCATCGGAAGTGCAGAAAAAAATCAATGAACTAAAAGAAGCTGGCATTTTGGTACCTTCTTTACCTTATACAGAAGAAGATTTTTCCGTGTATGGCTTGGAACGTGACATGATCGTGCCGGAAGATATTGCCTGGACGCATCGTCGTGGCGAACTTGGCGAACTCTATTTCGTAGCCAACCAAAAGGACGAAACACGCACGTTTACTGCAAGTATGCGTATCAACGGTAAGAAACCGGAATGTTGGAATCCGGTGACGGGTGAGATGAATATTCATCCTTCCTATCGTATCAACGGAAACCGGACGGAAGTTACTCTCACATTGGCTCCTAACGAGTCCGTATTCATCGTATATCCTGCGGAGGGAGTAGATGAAGGCTATGGAGAGTCCTCTCTCCAACTGCAAAAGGAGAAAAAAGACACCGCCAAAGCCCCTTTAAACATAGCTTTGGAGGCAAAGGAATATACTATAACTTTTGCAGCTAACAAAAAAACGCTCACACGAAAAGAACTTTTCGACTGGAGCCAAGAATCGGACGAACAGATACGTTATTATTCGGGGACAGCGACCTATAAAACCACTTTTCGCTGGAAAAATAAACCGAATAAAGACCAACAGATTTATCTGAATCTGGGAACAGTTTATAATTTGGCAACTGTTCGTGTGAATGGCGTAGATTGTGGCACAATCTGGACAGCTCCTTATCGTGCAGATATTACAGGTGCCTTGAAAAAAGGAATTAATGAGCTTGAAATAGAGGTTACAAATACATGGGCGAATGCACTGGCAGGAGCTGATGAAGGAAAAGCGCCGTTTGATGGCATTTGGACTAATGCAAAATATCGCAGGGCAGAGAAAACGCTGCTTCCGGCAGGATTACTCGGACCTTTGAGTTTTTCTACCACAGAATAAAATAGATTTTTAAGGCACGGATTACGCGGATTACACGGTTTATGAGAATCGTATTACATAAAGTAACAGCGCAATCCATGTAATCCGTGCCCAATTCATTATAATATAGCTAAAGTATGAAAAGTTCAATTATTAAAACAGGTACAATGTTGGCAGGTTTTCTGCTTGCTGCCTGCCTGTCAACACACGCAGAAGTAAAGCTACCGGCTATTTTTTCTGATGGCATGGTGATGCAGCAACAGACCAATGCAAACCTTTGGGGGACGGCGACTCCTTATAAAAAAGTAACAGTGACCACTAGTTGGAATGGAAAACAATATGCAGCAACAGCAGATAAAAATGGGGCATGGAAACTGACAGTAGCTACTCCCGAAGCGGGAGGTCCTTATACTGTGACCTTTGATGATGGAACCAAAAAGACACTGAATAATATTCTGATAGGCGAACTTTGGCTTTGTTCCGGACAAAGTAATATGGAAATGCCGATGAAAGGATTCAAAAACCAACCGGTAAAAAATGCCAATATGGACATTCTTCACAGCAAGAATCCACAAATCCGTCTGTTTACGGTGAAACGTACTTCTACATTCACTCCGCAGAATGACGTTATCGGTTCCTGGAAAGAAGCCAATCCGGTTAGTGTCCGTGATTTCAGTGCAACAGCCTATTATTTCGGGAGACTGGTAAATGAAATATTAGATGTTCCGGTCGGATTAGTTGTAGCAGCCTGGGGTGGTTCCGCCTGTGAAGCATGGATGACGGCAGACTGGCTGAAAGCCTTTCCGGAAGCGAAGATTCCTCAAACGGAAGCCGACATAAAATCTAAAAACCGTACTCCGACCGTGCTTTATAACGGTATGTTACATCCGTTAATCGGTATGACCATGAAAGGAGTGATTTGGTATCAGGGTGAAGATAACTGGAATCGTGCCCATACGTATGCTGATATGTTTACCCGATTGATTAACGGTTGGCGTGCCGAATGGAAACAGGGAGATTTTCCTTTCTATTATTGCCAGATAGCTCCGTATGATTACGGGATTATTACCGAAAAAGGAAAGGAAGTGATAAATTCGGCATATCTCCGGGAGGCACAGGCAAAAGTAGAACATCGTGTAGCTAACAGCGGTATGGCTGTATTACTGGATGCAGGAATGGAAAAAGGTATTCATCCCGCAAAGAAACAGGTTGCAGGCGAACGCCTGGCTCTTCTGGCTTTAACTAAAACGTATGGAGTGGAAGGCGTGAATGGCGAAAGTCCTTATTATAAAAGCATTGAAATAAAGAACGACACCGTAGTTGTCAGCTTCGAACGTGCCAATATGTGGATTAGCGGCAAGAACTGTTTCGAATCGAAAAACTTTCAGGTAGCCGGCGAAGATAAAGTTTTTTACCCGGCCAAAGCATGGATAGAACGTAGTAAGATGCTAGTGAAAAGCGATAAAGTGCCGCACCCGGTAGCTGTACGATATTGTTTTGAAAACTATGTGGAAGGAGATGTATATTGCGACGGATTGCCTTTAGGGTCTTTTCGTTCGGATGATTGGTAATCGCAAATAGACAAGGTAAAATATGAAAAATATATGAAGAGATTTTATCTGATTATAACCATACTGTTTGTTGGCGTGTCGGCTCTTTGGAGTCAGCATGCCAATGTCATTTGGAATACTCCCAGTCGTAATTCTTCTGAATCTATGCCTTGCGGTGGTGGAGATATTGGGATGAATATATGGGTAGAAGACGGTGATGTTATGTTCTATGTGAGCCGTAGCGGTACATTCGACGAAAACAACTGCCAGTTAAAGCAAGGGCGTGTACGTCTCCGCCTATCACCCAATCCTTTCAAAGACGCTAAAGATTTTCGTCAGGAGTTGAAGCTGAAAGACGGATATGTAGAAATCACGGCAGGAAACACACAGATACAATTTTGGGTAGATGTTTTTCATCCGATTATACATGTAGAGGTAACAAATGCACAACCGTTGCAGACTGAAGTCTTTTATGAAAATTGGCGCTATCAGGAACGACCTGTCAGAAAAGGAGAGGGGCAACAGTGTTCCTACAAATGGGCTCCCCCGAAAGGTACTGTGACGGAGGCCGACTTTATTTCTTTAGACAAAATTACTGATTCAACAGGAAAGGCTGAAACAAATAGGACTTCAATAAAGAGGAACCAACTTCTGTTTTATCATCGCAATCCCGAACAGACCGTTTTTGATGTAGTTGTAGCTCAACAAGGAATGAACGAAGTCAAATCTCAAATGATGAATCCTTTGAAAAACTTGACTTTCGGAGGAACTCTTTTTGGCAAAAACTTAGAATTTGCAGGCACTGCGGATGATGTATATGCCGGCACAGACTATCGTGCCTGGAAGTTTCGTTCTTCCAAAGCAGCCCGGAAAGAACATATCTGTATTGTGTTACATACAGACCAGACAGAAACAATAGAAGAATGGGAGCAGGGACTACAAACTGCTTTGCAAAGAATAGCCCCCAAAGGTAAAGTTTCATCGAAGATTATCATACAGGATAAAAAACAGACCCGTTCGTGGTGGAATTCCTTTTGGCAACGCAGTTTTATCGAAGCAGAAGGGGAAGCAAAAGAAATAACTAGAAACTACACCCTTTTCCGCTATATGCTAGGATGTAATGCTTATGGCAGCGTACCGACTAAATTCAATGGCGGACTATTTACCTTTGATCCTTGCCATGTCGATGAAAAACAATCTTTCACTCCCGACTACCGGAAATGGGGAGGTGGCACAATGACTGCACAGAATCAACGTTTAGTATACTGGCCGATGCTGAAAAGCGGAGACTTTGATATGATGCCTTCCCAGTTTGATTTTTATAACCGCATGTTGAAAAATGCAGAACTGCGAAGCCGTATATATTGGCAACATGATGGAGCTTGCTTTAGCGAGCAGATCGAAAATTTCGGTTTGCCGAACCCCGCAGAATATGGTTTCAAACGACCGGACTGGTTCGACAAAGGATTGGAATATAATGCCTGGCTGGAATATGAATGGGATACGGTTCTTGAATTCTGCCAAATGATATTGGAAACAAAGAACTATGCAAATGCTGATATTACCCCTTATTTACCTCTGATCGAAAGTTCGCTGACATTCTTCGACGAACATTACCAGCAACTAGCTTCCCGCCGAGGACGGAAAGCGTTGGATGGCAACGGACATCTGATTCTTTTCCCGGGTTCTGCTTGTGAAACATATAAAATGACCAATAACGCAAGCAGCACCATCGCCGCCCTGAAAGTGGTATTAGAAACATACGGAGAGAAAGAGGAGATGCTAAAAGCAATACCTCCGATTCCATTGCGATACATAGAAATAAAAGATACGTTGAATCCGACTATTGCTCCGGTCTTGAAGCAAACAATTTCGCCCGCCGTAAGTTGGGAACGAATTAATAATGTTGAAATGCCACAACTTTATCCAGTGTTTCCATGGCGTATTTATGGAGTAGGAAAGGAGGATCTGGATATAGCCCGTAATACCTACTTTTATGACCCGGATGCCATCAAGTTCCGTTCGCATACCGGATGGAAACAAGATAATATATGGGCTGCCTGTTTAGGCCTGACCGAAGAAGCAAAGAAACTATCTTTAGCCAAATTATCGAATGGACCGCATCGTTTCCCCGCATTTTGGGGACCGGGATATGATTGGACACCCGATCACAACTGGGGAGGTAGCGGCATGATAGGACTTCAGGAAATGCTATTGCAAACCAATGGAGAACAAATACTCCTTTTCCCGGCATGGCCGAAAGAATGGAACGTACATTTCAAACTTCATGCTCCGGGCGAAACAACAGTAGAAGCCACTCTCAAAAACGGAAAAGTGACGGACTTGAAAGTTTTACCGGAAAGTAGAAAAAAGGATATTGTTATAATGATTGAAAAGGAAAAATGATAATTTTGCGGAGTGCCCTGAAAGGGCTTAATTATATAGCGTAGGGCAACGCCCTACGTAAAAACGACAATCTGAATTTGCGCCCTGAAAGGGCATAATTGTATACAGTTCCGCCCTTTCAGGGCTTGTGGCTGGTGTGTCTTTTTCGTAGGGCGTTGCCCTACGCTATATAATTAAGCCCTTTCAGGGCACCCCAATAAATATATAATTGTAAGGCTTTCAGCCTAACTGCTAAATTCCCATTTAACGAATGAAATATATAAATAAAGAATTATGAATAAAAGACCATTTATCATCTTATCAGCTTTTCTGTTGCTATTTTCCTTGATAGAAAAAGGGCAGGCTACAGAAACTTACCGTCCCGAGACATCGGTTGCCGGATTCATCCAGCTTCCCGGTAGCGGGCGACAAGTCTATAATTTCAATCCGGGATGGCGCTTTTTCAGAGGCGATGTCCGGGGAGCAGAAGCGGTAAACTTCGATGACCGTTCCTGGAATGTCGTTTCCACCCCTCATACCGTAGAGTTGATGCCGGCCGAAGGAAGTGGATGCCGCAATTATCAAGGACCGGCTTGGTACCGTAAGCACTTTGTCCTCCCCGCCGAAACAAAAGGGAAACGGGTAGTGCTTCATTTTGAAGCAGCTATGGGCAAACAGATTCTTTATCTGAATGGTAAACGCATCCAGGAACATCTGGGAGGTTATCTGCCTTTTACTTTAGACTTGACCGCCAATGGCGTACAAGCCGGAGACTCCTGTCTGCTCGCTGTTTTCACGGACAACAGTGATGACAAATCCTATCCTCCCGGAAAACGTCAATATACATTAGACTTTGCTTATCATGGTGGCATTTACCGTGATGTATGGATGATTGCCAAATCTCCGGTAGCTATTACTGACGCTATTGATTCACAAATCGTTGGCGGTGGAGGTGTCTTCGTTCATTTTGATAAGATCAGTGAAAAGAGTGCGCAGGTATATGTAAACACCGAAGTTCAGAATGACGACGCCCGTTCCGAGTCAGTCACTGTAGAAACGACTTTGACAGATGCGGATGGAAAAGTAATCAAACGCAGTTCAGGAAAACTTTCTTTAAAGCCGGGAGAGAAAAAATCCATCCGTCAACAGATGGAAGTAAAGAATCCTACTCTTTGGTCACCGGACACACCTTATTTATATAGGGTACAATCACGTATTAAAAAAGGAAATAAATCCATTGACGGAGGCATTACCCGTGTCGGTATTCGTCTGGCAGAATTCCGTGGTAAAGACGGATTCTGGCTGAATGGCAAACCTTTCGGACAACTGGTAGGAGCCAATCGCCATCAGGATTTTGCATACGTAGGCAATGCTTTGCCGAACTCACAGCAATGGCGTGACGCCAAACGTCTGCGTGATGCCGGATGTACCATTATTAGGGTAGCCCATTATCCGCAAGATCCTGCCTTTATGGATGCCTGTGACGAGCTCGGCCTGTTCGTGATTGTCGCTACTCCGGGATGGCAGTACTGGAACAAAGATCCGAAATTCGGGGAGTTGGTTCATCAGAATACCCGCGAAATGATTCGTCGTGACCGTAATCACCCTTCCGTACTGATGTGGGAACCCATCTTGAATGAAACCCGCTATCCGCTCGATTTTGCCTTGAAGGCTCTTGAGATTACCAAAGAAGAATATCCCTATCCGGGACGTCCGGTAGCTGCTGCCGATGTCCATTCTGCCGGAGTGAAAGAGCATTATGACGTTGTTTATGGCTGGCCGGGTGATGATGAAAAGGAAGACAAGCCGGAGCAATGTATCTTTACCCGTGAATTCGGGGAGAATGTAGACGACTGGTATGCTCACAACAATAATAACCGTGCCAGCCGCAGTTGGGGAGAACGCCCGTTACTGGTACAGGCTATGTCCTTGGCAAAGAGCTATGACGAGATGTACCGCACAACCGGTTTGTTTATCGGTGGTGCCCAATGGCATCCGTTCGACCATCAGCGTGGCTACCATCCGGACCCTTATTGGGGCGGTATTTATGATGCTTTCCGTCAGAAAAAATATGCGTATGAAGTATTTCGCAGCCAGTCGCCGGCCAGTCTCCAACACCCATTGGCAGAATGTGGCCCGATGATATTCATTGCTCATGAAATGTCACAGTTCTCCGATAAGGACGTAGTTGTATTCACAAACTGTGATTCAGTCCGCCTTTCTATTTATGATGGAACGAAAACCTGGACGAAACCGGTGGTTCATGCCAAAGGGCACATGCCGAATGCTCCCGTTATATTCGAGAATGTCTGGGACTTTTGGGAAGCACGCGGATATAGCTATACTCAAAAGAACTGGCAAAAAGTGAACATGGTTGCCGAAGGAATCATCGGCGGAAAAGTGGTATGCACTCAAAAGAAAATGCCTTCCCGACGTTCCACCAAACTACGTCTTTATATAGATACTCAAAAAGTGAACCTGATAGCTGATGGCTCCGACTTTATCGTCGTAGTTGCTGAAGTAACCGATGATAGTGGAAATGTGCGCCGTCTGGCGAAAGAGAATATCGTTTTCACGGTAGAAGGTGAAGGAGAAATCATCGGAGATGCTACTATTGGCGCTAATCCCCGTACGGTGGAGTTCGGCTCCGCTCCGGTGTTGATTCGTTCTACCCGGAAAGCCGGAAAAATAAAGGTGAAAGCCCGCGTACAGTTTGAGGGCACTCAAGCTCCGACAGCTACTGAAATTGAACTGGAAAGCGTTCCTGCAGAACTTCCTTTCTGCTATGAGGAACAGACTTATGAAATACAAAGGACAACACCGTCCACTCTCAATGCAAACCCGGGCAAAGAATCATCTGAAGGAAAAGTGCAACTGACAGAAGAAGAACGCCAACGGGTGTTGGATGAAGTAGAACGTCAACAGACTGAATTTGGAACTGAAAAATAGTACGATAAAGTGATTAGCAGGTTAGTGATTAGCGGGGTGACCTGCCAACTTGTTTTTTATATGTTACTAAAGCACTATTCAAAAAAAAAGACTATCTTTGAGTACGTTTAATTCCAATTATAGCCATCAATGAGAAAACGGAATATTCTAATACTATTACTATCCATGATAGGCATGTATGCTTTTGCCTATCCAAATATGATTGTAGAACACTACACGGCTGAACGTGGTTTGCCTAATAATATCGTAAACTGTACATTAAAAGGACAAGACGGATTTATCTGGTTCGGTACCTGGTATGGACTATGCAGCTTTGACGGAAGTAAATTCCGTTCCTACGATAATCATGACGGCTTTTATTCCACAGATATTCCGCCGCGTAAAATTCAGCGTATCGTAGAAGATAAGAATGGTTTTCTGTGGATTAAAACTATCGACCGTAAACTCTATCTGTTCGATAAACGGCATGAGAGCTTTCATGCCGTCTACGACGATGTGAAAGAATATTCCGAAAACATTCAGATTATCAAGATTCAGACGACCGAAGACGGCGACGTATTGTTGCTGACAAAAGATAAAAGCCTTTTGCGTGCGTACACCGACAAGGAAGGTAAAATAACGATGAAACAATTGCATGATTCGCGTCCTAACGTGAACGTGTACGACATGCGTCTGAAACACAACATATTCTGCGAAACAGCCGAATTTATCAATTGGATCGGTATGGATTATCAGATTCTGTCCCTACGGAAAGGGGAAGCGCTTAAAGACAAACCTGCCGACTTTATACAGAAAAAGGTATCTGCTAACCCGGATCAGTTTACTTGTGCCTCCTATAATTCTAAATTCTTATGGTTGGGAGACAAGAAAGGGCATATTTATAGCATTGATCCGCAAAACGGAGTTGTCAACCGTTACGAGATACCGGAAATTAAACAGCCGGTTTCTAATTTGCTGGTAACGGAATCCGGTCTGATGTACATTACCACTAACGAAGGAGCATACGAGTATAATATCGGCTACAAGCAGTTGACCAAGCTCCCCTTTACCATCCCCGAAAAGGACAATGGAATTATATTCTATGATAAATATGATAAGGTATGGTTTCAGGAGGGTAACCAGGCATTGACCTATTATGATCCCCTGAACAGGAGCCATCACCGCTTTACATTCCCCAATCAGAACGCAATCGGCAATTTTGAAATGCAGGATGCCGGCGAACAGGGCATGTTCTTTATGACTCCGGGAGGAGAAATTCTTCTATTCGACAGGGAGAAACTGGAAATGACCCGTATCAACCAATTGAAGCCTTTCTCCGACGATCTTCCCAATCAGCTTTTCTTCCATCTTCTGCTGGATAAAGATGGCATCCTTTGGCTGGCATCTACAAGCAGCGGAGTATACCGGCTTAATTTCCCCAAGAAGCAATTCCAACTGCTGACAGAAGTTTCTCCATCTCCGGTAGTGCCCGAAAGATCGACTTCCTGGAACCAGGGAATACGTGCTCTCTTCCAGGCGCAAAATGGGGATATTTGGGTAGGAACCCGCTGGCAAGCTCTGTATCGCCTGGATCGTAACGGACAAGTGAAACAAATCTTCTCGGATAAGAACTATCTGTTAGGAGCCGTATATCATATTATGGAAGACAAAGACGGTAATCTTTGGTTTTCCACCAAGGGAAACGGGCTTGTTAAAGCCGAACCGGACATGAATTCACCGCACGGGTTGCGTTTTACCCGTTATATCAATGACCCCAAGAATCCGAATTCTATCAGTAACAACGATGTGTACTTTACTTATCAGGACAGTCAGGGACGCATTTGGGTAGGATTACTGGGAGGAGGTCTGAATCTAATTTCCGAAGAGAACGGAGCAATTACCTTTATCCATAAATACAATGGCTTGAAACAATATCCTGCATACGGTCTTTATATGGAGGTGCGTACCATGACGGAAGATGAAGACGGACGTATTTGGGTAGGAACAATGGATGGCCTGATGTCTTTCGACGGACATTTCACTACCCCCGAACAGATCCAGTTTGAAACGTACCGCCAGGTCAGCGAAAATTCAAACGTAGCGGATAATGATATTTATGTACTCTACAAAGATACTGATTCGCAAATCTGGGTAAGTGTATTCGGAGGCGGTTTGAATAAATTAGTCCGCTATGATAAAGAAAAGCGTGAACCGATCTTCAAATCATACGGCATACGCGAAGGAATGAATAACGATGTAGTCAAATCCATCGTAGAAGATAAAAACGGCAACTTGTGGTTTACAACGGAAATTGGCTTGTCCTGCTTCAATAAGGCTACCGAACAGTTTCGTAACTACGACAAATACGACGGTTTCCTGAACGTAGAACTGGAAGAGGGTAGTGCCCTCCGTACCTTGAATGGAGATTTGTGGATTGGTACCCGACAGGGAATCCTGACATTCTCTCCCGACAAACTGGAAACATTGCATACGAACTACGATACACGTATTGTTGACTTTAAAGTTTCCAACCGCGATCTGCGTAGTTTTCGCGAATGTCCGATCCTGAAAGAATCCATCACATACGCCAAAGCAATCGAACTGAACTACAATCAATCCATGTTCACGATTGAATTTGCCGCATTGAATTTCTATAATCAGAACCGGGTATCTTACCGATATATACTTGAAGGATATGAAAAAGAATGGCATTATAACGGAAAGAATCGTATCGCTTCTTACACCAACGTACCTCCCGGCGACTATACATTCCGTGTAGAAACCGTAGATGAAGCCAATCCGGAGCTGGTTTCCAACTGTACACTGGCCATCACTATCCTTCCACCGTGGTGGTTGAGCTGGTGGGCAACCCTTATATATGTAATTCTAGGTTTGGCAGCTCTCTATTTCAGCCTGCGCCTGGCTTTCTTCATGCTCAAAATGAAGAATGATATTTATATCGAGCAGAAGGTATCGGAGATGAAAATCAAGTTCTTTACCAATATCTCCCATGAATTGCGCACTCCTTTGACATTGATAAAAGGTCCGATACAGGAACTAAGAGAACGCGAAAAGCTCTCTCCGAAAGGATTGCAATATGTGGATCTGATGGAGAAGAACACCAATCAAATGCTGCAATTAGTGAATCAGATCCTTGATTTCCGGAAGATTCAGAACGGCAAGATGCGTTTGCATGTGTCATTAATTGATTTTAATGAGATGATAGCTTCTTTCCAGAAAGAATTCCGGGTACTTTCCGAGGAAAACGAGATCAGTTTTACTTTCCAGTTGCCGGATGAACCGATTATGGTATGGGCGGACAAGGAAAAAATGAGCATTGTTATCCGCAACATCATATCCAACGCATTCAAATTCACTCATTCCGGAGGAAGTATTTATATAACTACCGGATTGACAGACGACGGTAAACGTTGTTACGTACGGGTGGAAGATAACGGAGTAGGTATTCCACAAAATAAACTGACCGAGATTTTCGAACGCTTCTCGCAAGGAGAGAACGCGAAAAACTCCTATTATCAGGGCACGGGTATCGGATTGGCACTTTCAAAAGAGATCGTCAATCTGCATCACGGACAGATTCGTGCCGAAAGTCCCGAAGGACAAGGAGCGGTGTTTATTGTAGAACTCCTGATGGATAAGGAGCATTACCGCCCGTCAGAAGTAGACTTCTATGTGGGAGATACGGAGACAGCCCCTATTGCGGTAGAACAAGATCCTGTTGCAAATGCCATATCCGAAGACGGTACGGAGGAAGAAGAACCGGAAATCGACGCTTCATTACCGACCCTTCTGTTGGTGGAAGATAACAAAGACCTTTGCCAGTTGATAAAGCTTCAGTTGGAAGACAAGTTTAATATCCATATTGCCAATAACGGAGTGGAAGGTTTGAAGAAAGTACATCTGTATCATCCGGATATTGTGGTGACCGATCAGATGATGCCCGAAATGGATGGGCTTGAAATGTTGCAATCCATCCGCAAAGATTTCCAAATCAGCCATATCCCTGTCATTATCCTGACTGCGAAGAATGATGAAGGCGCCAAGACCAAAGCGATCACTTTAGGGGCGAACGCCTACATCACCAAACCTTTCAGTAAGGAATATCTGTTGGCACGTATCGACCAGTTGCTTGCCGAACGGAAACTGTTCCGTGAACGAATCCGTCAGCAAATGGAAAACCAGACGACGACCGAAGAAGACAGCTACGAACAATTTTTGGTAAAGAAAGACGTACAGTTCCTCGAAAAGATACATCAGGTCATTGAAGAAAATATGGACGACAGTGACTTTAACATTGACACCATAGCATCCGGTATCGGATTGAGCCGTTCGGCATTCTTCAAGAAACTGAAGAGTCTTACCGGCCTGGCACCCGTCGACCTGGTAAAAGAGATTCGTTTGAATAAATCTATCGAACTGATTAAAAATACGGATTTAAGTGTTTCCGAAATTGCTTTTGCTGTCGGATTCAAGGATTCGGGATATTATAGTAAGTGTTTCCGGAAAAAATATAATCAGTCCCCTCGCGAATATATGAATGAATGGCGGAAAGGAGAGAGATAACCGATTACAAAATGCTTTCTTAATCGTCCTTTTAGAAACCTAATTAAGATTCGAAAGAATGAACAACATTAAGAAAGTATTATCAGCGTGGATGCTGGTTGCCTGTGTACTACCTGTGGCAGCCCAGTATCCTGTAATTCCGGACTCGGTAAAAGCAAGAGGAGCAAAACAAGAAGCGGAGTTTGAACGGAAATCGGATGCGGCATGGGAAAAAGCTTTGCCGACAGTGTTAGAAGAAGCAAAGAAAGGTCGTCCCTATAAGCCTTGGGCCTCCAAACCCGAAGATTTGATAAAAAGTAATATCCCGGCTTTCCCCGGCGCGGAAGGCGGAGGTATGTATACTCCCGGTGGTCGTGGAGGTAAAGTGATCGTGGTCACTTCGCTGGAAGATTCCGGTCCCGGAACATTACGCGAAGCCTGCGAAACGGGAGGTGCACGTATTATTGTATTCAATGTAGCGGGAGTGATTCGTTTGAAAAGCCCGATTAGCGTACGTGCCCCTTATGTAACGATTGCCGGACAAACAGCTCCCGGAGATGGTATCTGCGTCACCGGACAATCTTTCCTGATCGATACACACGATGTCGTGATTCGCCACATGCGCTTCCGTCGCGGTGCGCAGGACGTAGCTTTCCGTGATGATGCAGTAGGAGGGAATGCGGTTGGAAATATCATGATTGACCATTGCTCCGCCAGTTGGGGATTGGATGAAAACATGTCTATCTACCGTCATGTATACAACAGAGGGGCAGATGGACACGGGCTGAAACTTCCGACGGTAAACATTACCATCCAGAATTCTATTTTCTCTGAAGCATTGGATACCTACAATCATGCTTTCGGTGCAACCATCGGTGGGCATAACAGTATGTTCTGCCGTAATCTTTTTGCTTCCAACATCAGCCGGAATAGTTCGGTAGGTATGGACGGCGACTTTAACTTCGTCAATAATGTTGTTTTCAACTGGTGGAACCGTTCCGTAGACGGAGGCGATCACAACAGTTTCTACAATATGATAAACAACTACTTCAAGCCCGGTCCGATCACTCCGATAGGTAAACCGATTTCTTATCGTATTCTCAAACCGGAAGCGGGACGTGACAAAAACAGACCGCTTTCATTCGGAAAAGCATACGTAAATGGAAATATTATCCATGGCAATGCCAAAGTTACAAAAGATAATTGGGACGGAGGCGTACAACTTAAAGAAGAGGTGGACGCCGCAAAGTTTCTGCCGCTAATTAAATCGGACGAGGCTTTTAAAATGCCACCGGTAACTGTAATGGATACCAAAAAAGCTTATACCTTTGTATTAGATAATGTAGGAGCTAATTTTCCGAAACGTGACGCAGTAGATGCACGTGTCATTAAAACCGTACAAACAGGAAAGGCCATTTATGCGAAAGATGCACCGGAGTTTGTCTCTCCTTACGTGAAGAGACGGTTACCGGCTGATTCTTACAAGCAAGGTATCATCACAGATATTCGTCAGGTAGGCGGACTGCCCGAATATAAAGGTGAAGCGGTAGTAGACTCGGACGGCGACGGTATGCCGGATGCTTGGGAAATTGCCAACGGATTGAATCCGAACGACCCGGCTGACGCAAACATGGACTGCAACGGTGACGGATATACCAATATTGAAAAATACATCAATGGTATAGACACCAGAAAGAAAGTGGATTGGACAGACTTGAAGAACAATTACGATACATTGTCTAAACGGAAAAGTCTGTTGTAACCGGATGAAAAGAGATTAAAGTTTATTGTAATGAATATACAAGTAAGAACAATCCTTTTAGGATTATTGAGCATTGGGTTTGTGCAAAGTTATGCGCAAACCTTTGCTTTACAGGTTAAGAATGACCAGATCACTTACCTGAATGATGATCGGGGAAACCGGATTCTCGATTTCTCTACATGCGGATATAAATCCTCCGAACAGGATATTCCTTCTGTCCGCAATGTGGTGTTTGTACCCTGGAAAGCCGGAGATAATACTGCGCGTATTCAACGTGCCATTGATTATGTAGCTTCGCTGGCCCCTGACGCTTCCGGTTTTCGGGGAGCCGTATTACTCGATCAGGGAGAGTTTTCCCTGTCCGGCAGTATTCGTATCTCCGCATCCGGAATTGTATTGCGGGGTACGGATAAAGAAAAAACAATACTGCTGAAAAAGGGCGTAGACAGAGGTGCGCTTATCTACATGGAAGGAGTGGACGACCTGAATGTGCAAGACACATTGAAGGTGCTTTCCCACTATGTTCCGGTAAACGCGAGAACATTGGAAGTCGCTTCGGGTGTTTCTCTGAAAAAAGGAGACCGCGTCATGGTTACCCGTCCTTCCGGCAAAGAATGGATTGCCTCTTTGGGTTGTGATATCTTTGGAGGAGGTATCAGTGCTTTGGGATGGAAAGAAGGTGACATGGATCTGACTTGGGACAGAACAGTCTGCGAAGTAAACGGCAACCAGGTAACACTGGATGCTCCGCTGACCGTAGCTTTGGATGCTAACTATGGAACTTCTTCCCTGTTGACTTATCAATGGAACGGACGTATTCACGATTGTGGCGTAGAAAATATGACACTGATTTCTGATTACGACAAACGTTATCCTAAAGACGAGGATCATTGCTGGACAGGTATCTCCATTGAAGATGCGGAAAACTGTTGGGTGAGACTGGTTAATTTCAAGCATTTTGCAGGAAGTGCTGTAATTGTTCAGCGTACAGGTTCCAAAATTACCGTTGAAGACTGTATCTCGAAAGAACCCGTTTCAGAAATCGGAGGGATGCGTCGTTGCACTTTCCATACGCTGGGACAACAAACTTTATTTCAACGCTGCTATTCGGAACAGGGTATTCATGACTTTGCTGCCGGATATTGTGCAGCCGGTCCCAACGCTTTTGTACAATGTGATTCGTATGAATCTTTGGGATTCAGTGGTTCTATTGATGCCTGGGCGTGCGGACTGTTGTTTGACGTAGTAAATATCGACGGTCATAACCTGACTTTCAAGAATTTGGGACAAGATAAAAACGGAGCCGGTTGGAATACGGCAAACAGCTTGTTTTGGCAATGTACCGCAGCGGAAATCGAATGTTATGCCCCGGCAAAAGATGCGATGAACCGTGCATACGGTTGTTGGGCACAATTCTCCGGTGACGGTGAATGGGCACAATCCAACAATCATGTACAACCTCGCAGTATTTTTTATGCTCAATTGGAAGAACGGTTAAACAAAGAATGTGCAGAACGTGCACGTATTCTGCCCAGAAATACAAGTGCAACCAGTAGTCCTACAGTGGAAGTAGCTATGGAACTCGCTAAAGAAGCATATAATTCACGGTTGACGTTGGAACATTGGATAGGTGATAATAAGTTTGCTCCTTCGGTGGCATCAACCGGAGTAAAATCAATTGATGATATTAAAGAGAAAAAGAGCGCTGCACTTTCAAATTCTTCTTCTTTTTCTGCTGCTAAATTATTAACCCAACCGGAAGTAACTGTAACCAATGGACGTATTCAGATGGACGGAGCTCTATTGGTTGGAGGTAGTCATACCACCCCTTGGTGGAACGGAAAGCTCAAAACCAATTATCTGAAAAAGGCAAGTCCGGCCATCACCCGCTTTGTGCCGGGACGCGAAGGATTGGGATTAACCGACCGCATTGATTCTGTAGTCGACTTTATGAAACAGAAAAACATTCTTGTTTTCGATCAGAATTACGGTCTTTGGTATGATCGTCGCCGGGATGACCACGAACGGGTTCGCCGTCGGGATGGCGATGTATGGGGACCTTTCTATGAACAGCCATTCGGTCGTAGCGGTCAGGGAACAGCATGGGAAGGATTGAGCAAATATGATTTGAAACGCCCTAATGCATGGTACTGGAGCCGCTTAAAAGAATTTGCGGAAAAAGGAAATAAGGACGGACTGCTGTTGTTCCATGAAAACTATTTCCAGCACAATATATTGGAAGCCGGTGCGCATTGGGTAGATTCTCCATGGAGAAGCAGCAATAACATCAATCAGACCGGATTTCCTGAACCTGCTCCATTTGCCGGAGACAAACGAATCTTTGTAGCGGATATGTTCTATGATATCAGTCATCCTGTCCGTCGTGAACTGCACAGACAATATATCCGCCAATGCCTGAATAACTTCGCGGACAATTCGAATGTTATTCAGTTGACAAGCGCCGAATTTACAGGCCCGTTGCACTTCGTACAATTTTGGTTGGACGTGATAGCCGAATGGGAAACTGAAAACGGAAAGAAAGCAAAAGTGGCATTGAGTACAACGAAAGACGTACAGGATGCAATCCTTGCAGATCCTAAACGCGCTGCCGTAGTAGATATTATTGATATTCGATACTGGCATTATAAGACGGATGGAATCTTTGCGCCGGAAGGTGGAAAGAATATGGCGCCACGTCAGCACATGCGTAAGATGAAAGTAGGAAAGGTGACTTTCACAGAAGCATATAAAGCTGTCAATGAGTATCGTCAGAAATTTCCTCAAAAGGCAGTGACATTCTACGCACAGAATTATCCGGCTATGGGATGGGCTGTATTCATGGCGGGAGGTTCATGTCCTGTAATTCCGTGCACAGATAAAGCGTTCCTGAAGGATGCAGCAGCCATGGAAGTGGAAGAAACAAATACGGATGAGTACAAGAAAATGGTAAAATCTGATATTGGAAGTATCATTTATTCCAAGTCTGGAACAGAAATTCCTGTTCAATTATCGTCCGGAAAGTATGTATTAAAGTACATTCATCCTGCTTCCGGAAAGATTGAAACGATAAATAAATCACTGGAAATAAATGGCTTATACAATCTAAAGATGCCAGATAAGAAAGAAGGCATTTATTGGTTCCATAAGTTATAAAGCAAAGAATCCCGTTGAAGACCATTCAGCGGGATTTTTGCTTTTTATTGGTAATTTCTAGTAAAAGAGTGTTATAAAACATGATACTTGTTTTTTCAATCCACAAACCAGATTTTACCTAACGTTGCGGTCGATACTGCTTAGTTTTGCAACATCAAATCAATCGAATTAATGCTATGATGGAACAGACTAATCATTCAACCGACACTTTGCTCGCTTCTTTTCAAGCGGGAAACATGGCAGCTTTTTCACAGCTGTATAACTTGCACATCAACGTCCTTTTTAATTACGGATTGAAGTTGACCATTGATAAAGAGTTACTGAAAGATTGTATTCATGACATCTTCGTGAAACTCTATACAAAGAAAGATGAATTAGGAACAATCGATAATTTGAGATCTTATTTATTCATCTCCTTAAAGAATAAGTTGTGTGATGAACTTCGCAGACGTATGTATATGACTGATACGGCAGTAGAAGAAGTTAGCATATCCACTCCTACAGATGTAGAAGATGATTATATGGAAGAAGAGCAACGCAAGAATGAATTTTCATTGGTTAGACGTCTGCTGGATCAATTATCTCCCCGCCAACGTGAAGCGCTTACATTATATTATATAGAAGAAAAGAAATACGAAGATATCTGCGAGATTATGAATATGAATTATCAGTCTGTACGCAACTTGATGCATCGCGGATTGACAAAGTTGCGTAGTCTGGCAAGTTAATTTTAGTAAAAAGGTAAATGGGTTGAGTACATAGACAGGATAACGCCGTCCTACTTATGTAAACGCTTAAAAAGGATGCGATATGTGCTCAAAGGTAATGGATTTTTTGACGGATGATGATTTTATCAACTATGTGCTGGGGGTAACTCCGCAATCAGCTTCCCAATGGGAAACTTATTTCAGAGAGCACCCGGAAGAGATGGCAGATGCAGAAGAAGCTAAAGCTGTATTATTGGCTCCGGCAAATGTAGACTGTGGCTTCTCAATAGTTGAAAATAACGAATTGAAAGATAGGATTATTAGTAGTATAAAAGATTTTTCGGGTATTTTGTAGATAGGTTAGTATAGTTAAGATAAAGTAGTTAGGTTAGTTAAGGCATTAAAAGATTGACGCGGCCTTTCACAGGAGGTTTAATTTTAAACACTGTGAAAGGCTGCGTTTTTTATTTGTTCTATTCAGGTTTATCGCCGGATTCCTGAATATCGAAAGCACTACTGAAACTGACAATTAATACGATGCATCCGCCCAATATGCCGATGATCATATAAGCGATACGGATATCGAACGCCTGCGAGATGGCACCGATAAGCAGGGGAGCAATCAACGAACCTATAAAACTGATACTTGACAGAATGGTAAGTGCAATACTGACCGGTGTTTTTGATTTGGCTCCCACGAAGCTGTACAAAGTAGGCACAATGCAGGATATTCCCAAGCCGACCAGCATGAAACCTAAAGAATTGATGATTACTTTCATGGCCATAGATTCGAAAACTCCTCCTAACAGGGCAGAAACAAAAAAGCCGATGCAGATAAAGCTGCCCGCCAGTTGCAGGACTTTCTTCTTTCCCCAAAGCTGATAAGCATAGTTAGTCAGGAAACGGCCCGTTGCCATCATAATCATAAATACAAGAAAACCGATTTGCAATGATTTAGGTACGTGAACCACTGATTCGAAATAAACGGCACTCCAGTCGAACATTGCGCTTTCTACAATCAGCGCAAACAGTCCGACAAGTCCTAACTGCAAAAGCAACATTTCCGGTTTTTGAAATAACAGGCGAAAACCATTGGGAGCTTTGGCTGTATTTCTTTCCTGCGTCTTTGTATCAGAAACTTCCGCTTCCTGCGGTGTGCTCTCCTGCAAATATTTCCGCCCGGAAAGTGCAATTATAAGGATGATAATAAATATCAGTGTATAATGCCAGATGGGGGAGACTCCTGCCAAAATCATCACGAAGCCGATAAGTGCTCCTGCACATGCCCCCAGACTCCATCCTCCATGAAAAGTGGCCATAATGGTTTTACCATAGATACGTTCCACCTCAATGCCTTGTGTATTGAATGATATATCACACAAATTCCAGCACACCCCGAAGCAGAAGAGCAGAAAGCCTAAAAGATAGACCTCATGAGCCAGCCCGATGCAAAGCAGAGATGAAGCGTATCCCAGGATACTGACCTGTACCATGCTCCGGCTTCCTAACTTCGAAACAAGATAACCAGCCAAGGGGATCGCGACAAATTTTCCGACAGGGATCATAAATAAAATCAGTCCCCAGTAGAAAGCATAATTTGCGGCAAAAACGTCTTTGAAATCAGGGATTCGGCTGGCCCAACTTGCCATACAAAGTCCTTGGGCAAAGAAAAAAGTCAATATGGCAAAACGTATTCTCTCTTTAGGATGCGTAAATTGGTTATTCATGCATTTTTTATTTTTAATCGCGGCAAAGGTATCTATTTTTTTTGTACTTTTGCGCCCGATTTAAAAATATCATATTCATGAAGACAGGCGAATCTTTATTATCCATAGGTAAATTTATTGCAGAATATTCAGCCCATTTAATGGGGGCCGGAGTACACACCTCGCGGGTGGTACGCAACACAAAGCGTATTGGAGAGGCTTTCGGACTAGATGTCAAATTAAGCGTATTTCATAGAAACATCATTCTGACCATTATAGACAAAGAAACAAACGAAGCTTGTAACGAGGTTATAGACATTCCTGCACACCCGATCAGTTTTGAACATAATTCAGAGTTAAGCGCATTGAGCTGGGAAGCAGTAGACAATCATTTGTCATTGGAAGAATTGAAAGATAAATACAAGAAGATCATTTCTGCTCCGCGGATACACTCTCTTTTCGTATTATTATTAGTAGGATTTGCCAATGCCTCTTTCTGTAAATTATTCGGCGGTGATTTAATTTCGATGGGAATCGTGTTCTCGGCTACCATTACAGGATTCTACCTGAAACAACAAATGCAGGCGAAAAAGATCAATCATTATGTTGTATTTATTGTTTCGGCTTTTGTTGCTTCCCTGTGTGCTTCTACCGCACTGATTTTCGATACAACTTCGGAGATTGCCATGGCAACCAGCGTGCTTTATCTTGTGCCTGGGGTTCCCTTGATTAATGGCGTGATTGATATAGTGGAGGGATATGTATTAACAGGATTTGCCCGTCTGACAGAGGCTTCTTTGTTGATTGTCAGCATCGCTATCGGACTTTCCTTCACATTATTAATGGTAAAAAACAGTTTAATTTGATATGATAGCACTTGACATTCTTACGGATGGATTTTTTGCAGCAGTAGCAGGTATAGGATTTGGGGCGATTTCCGATCCTCCTTTGCGTGCATTCAAGATGATTGCCATACTGGCAGCATTGGGACACGCCTGTCGTTTTTGTTTGATGACCTATTTAGGCGTGGATATTGCCACAGGTTCGTTGTTTGCCGGATTAGTCATCGGCTTCGGTAGTTTGTGGTTAGGGAAAAAGGTATATTGCCCGATGACAGTATTGTACATTCCGGCGTTACTTCCTATGATTCCGGGAAAGTTTGCATACAACATGGTATTTTCACTTATCATGTGTCTGCAAAATGTGAATGATCCGGATAAGCTGGACAAGTTTATGTCGATGTTCTTCTCTAATACTCTGATAGCAAGCACAGTGATTTTCATGTTGGCGGTAGGAGCTACGTTCCCGATGTTCCTGTTCCCACATAGAGCCTTTTCATTAACAAGACACTAAAACGAACTTTTATGGAGATTTTTTGGAGAACAATTGCATATTATAATTCAGCTACCTGGCTGTTACAGATAGTTATCATTCTGATTGGCATTGCATTGACCGGATTGCTTATCGGTCGACCACGTCCGTGGGTGAAAATGGCGATGAAGTTCTATATGATAGGTCTGTATACGTGGATTTCTCTGGTCTACTATTATATCTACTGTGAAGAGCGTAGTTATAATGGAGTAATGGCTATGTTTTGGGGTGTGATGGCTATCATTTGGATATGGGATGCGATTACGGGATATACTACCTTCGAACGTACCCACAAATATGATTTGCTGTCTTATGTCCTGTTGGCAATGCCTTTTATATACCCTTTGGTTTCATTGGCACGCGGTCTCTCATTCCCGGAAATGACTTCTCCGGTCATGCCTTGTTCGGTAGTGGTGTTTACTATCGGATTATTATTGCTGTTTGCACAAAAGGTCAATATGTTTTTGGTATTGTTCCTTTGCCATTGGTCACTGATCGGATTATCCAAAACATATTTCTTTCAGATTCCGGAAGATTTCTTGTTGGCAAGTGCCACAATCCCCGGCCTGTATCTTTTCTTTAGGGAGTATTTCCTGAATAATCTTCATGCAGATACCAAGCCGAAAGCCAAATATATCAATTGGCTGTTGATAAGCGTTTGCGTCGGACTGGCCGTGTTGCTGACTACTACTATGTTTTTGGAATTGGTTCCGAAAGGTTAATCCGGAAACATAGAAGATATTCAAATCAAAAAAAGAGGCCGTTCAAAAAAGCCTTGATCTTATAAAATCGTCCTTACTACGATAGGTTGTAGTAAGGACGATTTTTCTTTTAGGAACTTTGGGAACAGTTTCTTTTATATATCGTATCGTTTACTTAATTGCGTAGAATATCCGTAAGGCATACTGCATCACTGCATCAGGCAACCATTTTTTGCTCTTCGCAAACAATACCTGTATCCAGGGACCTACTTTCGTCCGAAAAGGAGGATTGGTACGTTCCACTATCTTACAGATGGCAGCACCCAACTTCTGCGGATGGCATCCATTACGTTCTTCTTTTTCTATAATCTCTAATGATTTCAGAAAACTTTCTCCGTAATCGGCATCCAGTCTTGTCTGTTCAGAAATATTCCGGTTATCAGTAAATCCGGTGTTGAAATCTCCCGGTTCTACTACACAAACCTTTATATGGAACGGATGAACCTCTAAAGCTAATGCTTCGCTATATCCCTCCACTGCAAATTTCGAAGCAGAATAAAATCCCTGATAGGGGATTCCCATTACACCACCGATAGAACTGATATTGATAATCTTGCCTTTTCGCGCCTTTCGCATAGATGGCAAAACAGCTTTACACATATTCACTACACCGAAGAAGTTTGTATTCATTTGTATATTCACTTCTTCTTCAGTGGCAAGTTCCAATGCGCCGCCGATACCTATTCCAGCATTATTAATCAATACATCAATCCGTCCCTGCTCCGATAGAATCCTCTCTACGGCTTGACAAACGGAAAAGGAATTGGTAACATCGACAACAAGCATCTTTACTTGATTCATGTCTTCGGAAGGTTTCCGGCTTGTTCCATAAACGATGTGCCCACGTTCCGATAACATTTGAGCGGTAATCTTGCCGAATCCGGAAGATGCTCCGGTGATAAGTATGACTTGTGGTTGCATATTTTTTATTTGCGGTATGGTACTAACTGCTCAATTATCGTTTCTCCAAGATAGCAGTCATTTCTTCCCGCCAATCCGCACCATTCTTCGGTTGGAACGTTTCAAATCCGAGTTTCTTGCCTATATGGATATTTGAAGCGCCGTCATCTACAAATAATGTTTCGGAAGGAATGATATTACAATCATTCACCATAAATTCGAAAATTTCGGGTGCAGGTTTCGTGTGACCGACCTGATAAGACAAATATAGTTTGTCACAATAATCATTCAACGGCTTTTTCTTCGATGAGAAATCGGGGCTGCATGCCCACGACATAACAAAAGGATTGGTATTACTTAGAATATACACATGATAAGACTTTCTCAATTCCAATATATAATCGAGTTTATTTAGATTCACTTCATTGAAAAAGCCCAGCCATGCCTGTTTGGTTTCCTCCATCGTCAATGGACGACCACATAAATCCCCCAGTTGTTTCTGAAACTCATCCGCGCTTAGCTTTCCTTCTTCCAGTTCTTGAAAGATGCCGGTCTGGTGATATTTATCCAGCCGGGTATCAGCATCTGCCAGTCCCAGTTTGATAAATGCCTGAACCGCTTTGTCACGATCAATATCTACAATCACTCCTCCAAAATCAAATACAATGTTTTTAATCATGATATATAATTTTCTTGTTTGCTACAAAGATACGGCTTATCTTCTTAATTAATAGCCCGCAACGGCTTGATATTTGTCAAAAAAACATAGTGACGCTATCCTGTCAGGATAGTGACGCCATTTAGCAAGGATAGTGTCACTATAAGAACAGAATAGCGTCACTATATTTTGTGTAACTTATAGAAGCATAAATGCCGATTATTTTTTATATTTGCAAATCCAATCAATCCTTTGCAAAGACAAAAATAGAGTTATGAATAATCTTCGAATTTTATTGTATATGATGCTCCTTTCACTGGCTGCCTGTCATCCGGAAGGGACGAGCGTGAAGCAAGGGCTGGACAAGGCTGCGCAACTGATGGAGCAGGACCCTGATACAGCATCCATTATTCTTGAGACTATTCAGTCAAGCCAAATGAATGAGGCTCAACTGGCAGAGTATAATTTATTGTGTACCCAGCTCAACGAGGATAAAAACATTCCTCATTCCTCTGATAAGCAGATTAGGCAGGCGGCATCTTATTATGAGAAACACGGTGATGAATATCAAAAATCTAAAGTATATTATTATCTTGCCTGTGTAGAAAGTGATTTGGAACAGAAAGAGGATGCAGAAATCCACTTTAAGGAGGCAATCAAACTTGCCAAAGAAACAGAGGAATACGATCATCTGGCAAAAATATGCAAACGATGTAGTCTTTATTATCAGAAATACGGTAACTTTGATGAAGCACTGGAAATGGAAAGAAAGGCATACGCCAGTCAGTTGATGTTAAACGATAACAAAAGTGATTCTTCGGTCATTCTGTCTTCTGCTTTAGGTATGTTTGGTGTGATGTCTTTGTTGCTTGGACTACTCTGGAAGAAAAACCGGCACGCACTTTCCCAACTGGATCTTTTCAAAGAGGAAATACTGAAGAAAGATGTCGAGTCGGATAAGCTGATGTTGCAATGTAATCATCTCGAAGAGAAGTATCAGTCTCTTCAGTTACATATCTATGAAAGTTCTCCGGTTGTCTCAAAAGTACGGCAGTTTAAGGAACGGAATGTTTTGTCTTCTAAAATCCCTTCTTTCTCCGAGAAAGACTGGACAGAGTTGCTGCGACTTCAAGAGAATGTCTATGGACTTGTCTCTAAATTGAAAGAGATAAGTCCAAAACTCACAGAAGAAGATTTAAGGGTATGTGCTTTTCTACGGGAAGGAGTTCAACCGGCTTATTTTGCTGATTTAATGAAACTTACTACCGAAACGCTGACACGAAGAATTTCCAGAATAAAAACGGAGAAACTGATGCTGGTAAACTCGAAAGAATCATTGGAAGATATTGTTAAGTCATTGGGGGCTTCACCACTTTAACGGAGAAATTTATTTCAGTGCAGAAATGAATGAAAGTTTTGTCTACTATAAAGTTGAAAAAACATAAAACATCTGCCACCTGCAACGAAAAGCGTGTAATATACTAGTTGACAAATAGTTGGAGCGTTGCAGATACCTGCGGCAGATAGGTTGCAGATACTTTATCTGCAACACGTTATATAATCAAAGAAAAAGCCTTGATTCCTTTATGCAAAGCTATGGGATAATTGGGATGGCTCTATGGATAATTTGTAGTGTCTCTACGGAGAAACGACAGTATCCTTACGTAGAAACTGTAGTTTCCTGCCTTGGAAACTCTCGTTTCCTACCGTGGAAACTGTAGTTTCTAATGCAGGAAACGACAATTCCCCGCCTGGAAACAGGAAGTTATGTATTCAAATAAACTTTTGCACTCCTAGAGAATTAGCTTATGTAAAGTTTATACTGTGTTGCAGATAAAGTATCTGCAACCTATCTGCCGCAGGTATCTGCAACGCTCCAACTATTTATCAACTAGTGCATTACACGCTTTTCGTTGCAGGTGGCAGATGTTTTTACGTTTTTCAACTTTATAGTAGAGGATTACGCATCACAATTATGCTCAAAACTGTAAGTCATGAATAAAATTCACCTCTGTACCCTCTGTGTCCTCTGTGGTGAAAACCCGTGCAGAAATAAGCTAAAATTGAAGAAACAATGAAATTACAGAATAAATAATTTTCCCCTATATATATGCTGTCTGCTTTTGTCTGTATTTAGACTCCTATTAAGTCTGAATATCAATAAATTACAAAATCATCCTGTCCGTATCTGTCCGACTAAAAACACTTATCATATATGCATGTTCTGTAACTTTGCAAACAAAAAAATGACAGAACAATGAGTTACTTATTATTTAAAAGAGGAAACGATTTAGGAGGTTGGATTGTCTTTCTGATAGCAGCTTTTGTGTATGGAATGACTATTGAACCTACCGCAAGTTTTTGGGATTGTCCCGAATTTATTTCATGTGCCGAAAAGCTACAAGTTGGTCATCCACCGGGAGCACCTTTCTATATGCTTGTCGGGAATCTATTCACCCAGTTTGCGTCCGATGCTTCGCAGGTATCGCGCATGGTCAACTTTTTAAATGCACTGTTAAGTGCAGGGTGCATCTTGTTTCTTTTTTGGAGTATTACTCGATTGGTGCGAAGCATACTTACGGATGATGCACGGAAGCTATCAACAACCGACGTAATTATCATTTTAGGAGCAGGATTTGTAGGAGCTTTGGCTTACACCTTCAGTGATACATTCTGGTTCAGTGCGGTAGAGGGTGAAGTATATGCCTTCTCTTCCTTCCTCACAGCTTTGGTTTTTTGGATGATTCTTCGCTGGCAGGACGAAGCAGATTCAATATCCGGCGACCGCTGGATTATCCTGATAGCCTATATTATAGGACTTTCCATCGGAGTACACCTGCTCAATCTGCTTTGTATTCCTGCTATTGTATTGGTGTTCTATTACCGGAAATACCAAGCTGTATCACTCAAGGGAGTGATCGGAACGATTGCGCTGTCCGGTCTTCTTATTGTATTGATTCTCTTTGTTTATATACCCGGAATGGCTGATATGGGAGGATGGTTCGAGCTATTCTTCGTCAATGTATTGGGATTTCCTTTCCAAACAGGATTAATCATTTTTCTGACTTTAGTCCTGTCTTTGTTGATAGGAACCATCTACCGATTCAGAAAACGCATAGTACATACCGGTTTATGGTGCCTGCTCATGCTCACCATAGGATATACCACTTATGCGGTCATATTGATTCGTGCCAATGCCAATACACCGCTTAATGAAAATGCACCGGATAATATTTTCACGCTCAAAAGCTACCTGAATCGCGAACAGTATGAAAGTGCCCCTTTACTTTATGGAAGAACCTACGCTTCCGAACCGGAGTATGTGCCCGAAGGAGACTATTACAAAGTGAAAACAGAAAAAGGCAGTGCCATATATCGGCCGGATAGAAAAGAAGGCAAGTATAAAATCATCGGCTATAAAGAAAATGTGTGCTACACTCAAAATATGTTGTTTCCGCGAATGTGGAATGATCGTTTGGCTGCTTCTTATAAAGGATGGTCGGGAAGCACGAATGATGTACCCACACAAAAAGAGAACCTGACTTATTTCATTACATACCAACTCAACTACATGTATGTACGTTATTTCCTATGGAATTTTGTCGGACGGCAGAATGATATTCAAGGAAGCGGTGAACCGGAACACGGCAACTGGATTACAGGAATTTCCTGGCTTGACAACCTGCGCTTGGGGGATCAGAAGCTTTTACCGGAATCTTTGCGTCAGAATAAAGGGCACAATGTTTTCTATGGTTTGCCGTTATTATTAGGACTACTTGGTATCTATTGGCAATGGGCACGTGGAAAGAAAGGCAAGCAACAGTTCAGTGTCTTGTTTTTCCTTTTCTTTATGACCGGATTGGCGATTGTGCTCTATCTGAATCAGACTCCCGGACAACCTCGCGAACGGGATTATGCGTATGCAGGTTCGTTCTATGCCTTCGCTATCTGGATCGGGATGGGAGCTGCCGGATGCTGTGATATGCTTCGTCGGAAGCACTTTAAAGTTCTCCCGGTCAGCTTACTCATGCTGCTTTGCCTGCTCATCCCCGCACAAATGGCGAGCCAGACTTGGGACGATCACGACCGGAGCAACCGATATACCTGCCGTGACTTTGGGGCTAATTATCTAATGACGCTTTCCGATACAGGAAATCCGATCATATTCTGTAATGGAGACAATGATACGTTCCCTTTGTGGTATAATCAAGACACGGAAGAGGTACGCAGAGATGCACGCATCTGCAACTTAAGTTATGCGCAAACCGACTGGTATATTTATCAGCAACAATGTCCTCTATACAATGCTCCCGGACTACCGATCAGCTGGAAACAAAATCAATATCAAGAGGGAAAAAACGAATATGTAGCCGTTCGTCCGGAGTTGAAAAAACAAATAGAAGAACTGTATCAAAAGCATCCCGAAGAAGCCCGTGACAGTTTTGGAGATGATCCGTATGAGATAAAGAACATCTTGAAACATTGGGTATTTGCAGAGAAGCAGGAATTTCATGTGATACCTACCGATACGATAAATATTCACATCGATAAGGATGCAGTGCTTCGTTCGGGAATGATGCTACCTAAAGCCATTCGTCATTTAAAAGGAGAAGAATTGAAAAATGCGATACCGGATAAACTATCTATTTCTCTGAAAGATATACGTCTGCTGACTAAAGTAGATTTGCTCATACTCGAAATATTGGCTAACTGCAACTGGGAACGTCCGTTATACATGGCTATCTCGGTGGGAAATGCCACTAAATTGAAGTTTGATGATTACTTTGTCCAGGAAGGATTGGCATTCCGGTTTACCCCGTTTAATTATAAAAAATGGGGAGACGCGGAAGGGGACAATGGATATGCAATAGATACGGAGAAATTCTACGAGAATGTGATGAACAGATATAAATATGGAGGATTAGATACTCCCGGACTTTATCTGGACGAAACGACTATGCGCATCTGCTACTCCCACCGAAGACTCTTTGCCCAACTGGCTAAAGAACTGGTGAAACAAGGAGACAATGCCCGTGCCCAAAAAGTATTGGCGTATGCCGAACAAGCTATTCCGGCGTATAATGTACCTCAAGTATACGAGAGTGGTTCGTATGAGATAGCCACAGCTTATGCCTCCATAGGAGAAACCGGGAAAGCGATCACTTTATTGAATGATCTGATAGCAGAATCGAGAGATTATATCGACTGGGCTTTCTCGTTGGGAGATAGCCGGATAGCGATGGTTCAACGGGATTGCCTGTATAAGTTCTGGCAGTGGAATCAGTGTAATGAATTACTAAAAGATATGGATAAAGAGAGGTATAAACAGAGTAATCAGCAGTTTGAAGAGAAATACATGCGACTCGCTCAACTAATGAATTATCAAAACTAAACTCAAGAAAGATGAAAACGAAAATAGTAAAAGAGAAAGAACAGAAAACTGTATTAAGCAGAAGGAATTACATCATTTTAATAAGCGGTTCGATATTGATTATCGCAGGATATATATTGATGAGCGGCGAGGGGAGTACCCTTGCCGCCTATCATCCCGATATATTTAGCGAAACACGCATACGTATTGCCCCTTTAGTCTGTTTGTTAGGCTATCTGCTGAATGTATTTGGTATTCTTTACCGGCCATTAAAATAAAATAAATCCTCCTAATATCATTAATATTTCAAAAAAGAGCATTCATATAAGATAAATTATTGTTTCTTTTGTCCTAATGAAATGAAAGTTGGGAAATAGTATGAGTAATAACATTGATATAAAAACGCTGGAGGCCTTTCAGGATGGGAATCACAAGGCCTTTGAGACTATTTTTATAGCATACTACAACAAAACCAAAACATTCATTGACGGATATATAAAATCGGAGCCCGATGCAGAAGAGCTGACAGAGGATTTATTTGTTAATCTTTGGATCAATCGTCATTCCATTGATACATCCAAATCATTCAATTCTTATTTGCACACCATTGCCAGAAATGCAGCCATCAACTTCCTGAAACATAAATATGTGTGTGATGCCTATCTGAACAACAACCAAGATACAGAATATAGCTCTACTTCCGAAGAAGACCTTATTGCCAAGGAACTGGAAATGCTGATTGACAAACTTGTCGGAGGAATGCCCGAACAACGGAGAATGATTTATACATTGAGCCGTAACGAAGGACTATCCAATGCCGAGATTGCCGAACGCCTGAATACTACCAAAAGAAATGTTGAAAGCCAGTTAAGCCTTGCTTTGAAAGAAATACGGAAGGTGATTTCATGTTTTTTGGTATCATTGTTATAGGATCATTTTCGTCTTCATCCTGTTTTTTTCAAAAAAACTTCTATTTTCTTATTGAGCTTTTTGCCACCAAACTGTATATATAGTAAAGTGCAGCAAAAATGAAGAAAAGTAATATCAGTAAAATCATCAAAATGTTCCTCTCCGCCCGTTTTCCATCCGAAACGGAAGAAAAAGTGCAGAAGTGGATCATCAAAGATAAAAATCAGCAGGCGAAAGCTAAAGCTTCACTGGATTTTTGGAATGAATTGGACGTAGAAGCCGATTCAAATACTTATGCTTCATTGGAACGGGTAAATTTAAGAACAGGATATAATAAGGAACATCTGACCAACATAGTTTCTTATCAGAAATTTGCCCGTATTGCCGCCGTTATTATTCCTTTGTTTTTATTTGCAGGAGGAATGTTCTACTATCTTTCTCCCCAAAACGAAATGATAGAAGTATCCGTTGCCTACGGAGAACAGAAACGCCTGATCTTACCAGACAGTTCGGAAGTATGGTTGAACGCGGGAAGTAGCATTTTATACCCGGAAACTTTTGCCAAAGATAAACGCTTGGTCATGCTTGACGGTGAAGCTTATTTCTCTGTCAAAAAAGATACTGTAAGTCCTTTTATTGTAGAAACCTCCCAACTCTCTGTGAAAGTTCTTGGAACCAGGTTCAATGTGAAAGCCTATCCTAATGATGAGAAAATAACGACTACATTGACTAGCGGTAAGGTGGAAGTGAGTGTCCGGTCTCAACCTCCCCATATACTAAAGCCCGATGAGCAGCTTACATACGACAAAAAATCATCAGATATTCACATATCAGTGATAGATACGAATGATACAAATTGTTGGATGGCGGGAAAACTAGTATTTACCAATGCCAGCGCCGGAGAAATATTCCGAACCTTGGAAAGGCACTATAACACCACTATTGATAATACAGCAATTATCCCCGCATCCAAACGATATACGGTTAAGTTTCTGAAAGATGAAGGTCTGAATGAAATACTGAATATATTGAAAGATATCATCGGCTTTGATTATCAGCAATATGAAAAGAAAATAGTATTAACCCGACAATAAAAAGAAACAGCCTATGAATAAAAAGAACCGGGAAGCAGCTTGAGACCCTCTTCCCAGTTCTGAAATGTCTACCCTCATTCAACAAGTGACGTAAAATGAAGTATCAACATACAAATATAGAATAATGAATCGAATAAATACAAATAAACGGGCAGGTAAGCTCGCCATTTTTTTATTTTTTACTTTTCTATCTCTTACAACTATTGCACAGAATAAAGATAAAAAGATTACCATACAAAATAAAAATATCTCATTAAAAGAGGCTTTTGCACAAATTGAAACACAAACCGGATATAGCATCGCTTATGAACAATCGAACCTGAATATCGAAAAGAAGCACTCTTTATCATTCAAAAATGTAACCATTGACAAAGCTATGGCTCAACTATTGAAGGAAACCGGATATGTATATAAGATAAAAGGATATCATATTATTATTTCTTCGCAGGATAACAAGCAAAAGCCCGCCAACAATGATACACAAAAACTGACTCAAACCATAAGAGGAATCGTTGTTGACTCCAAAACCAATACGCCCATAGAATATGCCTCCGTCTGTATAGCAGAAGATCCCTCACGGGGAGGTTCGACTGACGGACGGGGAAATTTCCGGATTAATAATGTCCCGGTGGGTCGTTATAATATTCAGGCATCTTTTATGGGGTATCGCCCAAGTATCATCAGCGAAGTATCTGTCACTTCATCCAAAGAAGTATTTGTAGAGATTCCTATGGATGAGAATGTACAAGATTTGGCTGAAGTACTTATCAAGCCGGAAATAAAAAAAGACCGGACTGTCAACCCAATGGCTATCACAGGAGGACGTATGATTAGTATTGAAGAAGCGTCCCGATTTGCCAATGGTTTTGACGATCCTGCACGGTTAAGTTCTGCATTTGCAGGTGTAGCAGGAGATGTCGGTACTAATGCGGTTGCCATCCGGGGAAATGCCCCGCAATTTACACAATGGAGACTGGAGGGAATTGAAATACCTAATCCTACTCACTTTGCTGATTTATCAGGCTTGGGAGGAGGATTCCTGTCCGCTTTGAGTACGCAAGTCATCGGCAACTCCGATTTCTACAACGGAGCTTTCCCGGCGGAATACAGTAATGCCCTATCAGGTGTTTTCGATATGCATTTGCGCAATGGTAACAATCAGAAGTACGAACACGCCTTTCAGGTCGGACTCATGGGCATAGATTTAGCTTCGGAAGGTCCTATCAATAAAAAACGGGGAAGTTCCTATCTGGTGAATTATCGCTTTTCTACTACTTCACTGGCATCGGGTAATGACATCAACCTGAAATATCAGGATTTAGCCTTCAAACTAAATTTTCCCACACGTAAAGCTGGAACCTTTTCGATCTGGGGATTAGGATTGATAGACAGAAATAAAGCAGATGTTTTGGAACGTTCCGAATGGGAAACGATGGGAGACCGGTCGTCGGGATATAATAAACTGGAAAAACTGGCAGGTGGCTTAGCGCACAAATATGTACTGGATGAAAATACTTATATCCGTTCTTCTCTATCCGCTACCTATTCCAAAGACCGTTCATTGGCGGACTTACATACCGACGACGCTATTATTAATGTAGCAGATATTCAGAATAGCAGATGGAATTTAGTATTCAATTCATATCTGAATAAGAAATTCAGTCCGAGGCATACCAACAGAACAGGGATTACCATTACGGAACTTAAATATGATCTTGATTACAAAGTCAGCCCTTATTTGGGATTAAACAAACCTATGGAACAAATATCGAAAGGCAGTGGAGAAAGTACAGTCCTCTCGGCATATAGTAGTTCCGTAATCAACTTGAGCAATAACCTGACAACCAGTTTGGGAGTTACCGGACAATACTTTACTTTAAACAAGAACTGGTCGATAGAACCGAGAGTCGCACTTAAATGGAAAATAAATCCTGCACATTCTTTAGCGGTAGCTTACGGTTTGCACAGCCATAGGGAAAGGCTCGATTATTATTTTGTCGAACAGGTAATCAATGGTAAAAAGGAATCAAACCGATACCTGGATTTTTCTAAGGCACATCATTTCGGATTTACTTATGACTGGAATATTAATCAAAGTCTACATCTGAAAATAGAACCCTATTATCAATACCTGTTCCACATACCGGTGGAACAGAATTCTTCTTTTTCGATTATTAATTACGAAGAATTCTATTTAGACCGGATTCTAACAAGCACCGGAACAGCGAAAAACTATGGAATAGATATAACATTGGAGCAGTATATGAAAAATGGCTTCTACTATATGATTACAGGTTCATTATTCAAGTCGAAGTATAGGGGAGGAGACCGTATCTGGCGAAATACAAGACTGGACAAAAGTTATTTAGTGAACTTGCTCGCCGGAAAAGAATGGATGGTCGGCAGGCTCAAACAAAATGTATTAAGTATAAACGGACGCCTGTTTTTTCAGGGAGGGGGACGCTACACTCCTGTGGATGAAGAAAAAAGCCAGGAAGAACGCGACATCGTTTTTGACGAAAGCAAGGCATACACCAAACGTTTCAATCCTTCCATTAACGGCGATGTTTCTATCAGCTTCCGGATCAATAAGAAAAGAGTGTCTCACGAGTTCTCTCTAAAGATACTGAATGTAGGTATGCGCACCGGAATGCATTTCTATGAATACAATGAAAGAACAAGCGTAGTAGAAGAAAAAGACGGATCGGGATTGATTCCGAACATCAGCTACAAAATTTATTTCTAAGGCACTGAATAAGAAAAGGTTTGTTCACACAATAGACTGACACCCAACAGACAACTGCTTTCAGTAATTATGGTATAACAATCTGTAATCTATATACTAACGGGCTCTCTGAATACCTGTATATTTGCTGCGTGAAATAATTTAGTCATTAATTATATGCGTATCATATTCAAGAAATTCAGAACACGTATGATTGTAGGATGTATATTAGCTGTAATAGCGTTGCTGGCTGTGTCAGTCGTTGTTTTTATCAATCAACCCAGCTTCGGCAGAACTCCTCGCGGGGAACGGCTGGAGAGAGTCATGAAATCTCCTAATTATAGAAACGGAGGGTATGATACGCATTATGCGGAAATAGGCAACCGCTTCCCCAATATCGACCTTGCAATCCTCGAAAACGGGCAATACGACAAAGAGTGGAGCTTAATTCACCTCATGCCCCAATATATGGCGCAGACAGCCAGAGACTTAAAAGCGAAGAGAGTCCTGACCGTACATCATTCTAAATATGCGTTAGCCAAACATCGTTGGGACGAGCCTTTGAAGAATGCAGAAGAGATGAAGAATAAAGATTACCTCAATGTATTGATTCCGGAGATCGGAGAGGTCGTGACATTAGAAAAATAGCTCTTCACCTAATACGGTTAAACGTTTCTTTTCTATTTATCAGTAAAATTGGTAAAACATTCTGTAATCTGTATAGTTAAAAAACAAATTTCCCTGATTAAATTTGCAACGTTGAAATACATTGGGTTGAATCCTGACAGTTTTGGACATTTAGAGATAACTACTATAAATTGAAAATTAAAAAAGTTTATGCTACGTACTATCAGACTTTCAGCCGCCATTGTGTGCTTTACGCTTATTACCCTGCTTTTTCTCGACTTTACGGGTACATTGCACACATGGTTCGGATGGTTGGCGAAAATTCAATTTCTGCCGGCTTTATTAGCCTTGAATATAGGTGTCGTATTGTTTTTAGTTGTATTTACATTCCTGTTCGGGCGTATCTATTGCTCCGTTATCTGTCCGTTGGGAGTGTTTCAGGACATCGTTTCGTGGATATCCGGTAAACAAAAGAAAAATCGTTTCCGCTATTCATCGGCAATGAAATGGTTGCGGTATGGCGTTTTAGGAATGTTCATTATCATGATGGTTGCAGGGCTGAATTCTTTGGCTATCTTACTGGCTCCGTATAGTGCTTATGGACGGATAGCTTCCAGCCTTTTCGCGCCGGTATGGCAATGGGGAAACAACCTGTTGGCGTACTTTGCCGAACGAATGGATAGTTATGCTTTTTATGAGGTAGATGTATGGATGAAGAGCCTTTCAACACTGATTATTGCCGTTGTCACTCTCATTGTCCTTTTCATTCTGGCGTGGCGTAATGGACGAACGTATTGCAATACCATCTGTCCGGTGGGTACTGTATTGGGATTTATATCCAAATATGCGATATTCAAACCGGTGATTGATACTTCCAAATGTAATAGTTGCGGTTTATGTGCCCGTAATTGCAAAGCATCGTGTATCAATTCGAAAGCTCATGAAATTGATTATAGTCGTTGTGTGGCTTGTATGGATTGCATTGGAAAGTGTAAGCATGGAGCCATTAAATACACTCGACGGAAACCTAAAAACGAAACAGCTACAAGCGAAGATATGAAAGCAAAGGCTGTCACTACCGAACAGATTGATAATGCCCGCCGTAGCTTCCTTTCGGCATCGGCTATCTTTGCGACAACTTCTGTCCTGAAAGCACAGGAAAAGAAAGTGGACGGTGGGTTAGCCACTATTGAGGATAAGAAGATCCCGAACAGAGAAAATCCGATTTATCCTCCAGGTGCATTAAGCGCGCGCAATTTCGCTCAACATTGCACTGCCTGCCAATTATGCGTATCTGTTTGCCCCAACCAGGTGTTGCGTCCTTCGGACAATCTGATGACGTTGATGCAACCGGAAATGTCGTATGAACGTGGATATTGTCGTCCCGAATGTGCAAAATGTGCGGAAGTATGCCCGACAGATGCTATTCATCTGACCAGTCTTGCCGAGAAATCGGCTATTCAGATCGGACATGCCGTATGGATTAAAGAGAACTGTGTGCCTTTGACGGATGGAATGGAGTGTGGCAACTGTGCCCGCCATTGCCCGACAGGTGCCATACAAATGGTGGCTTCCGATCCTGACAAAGCGGATTCTCTAAAAATTCCGGTAGTGAATGTAGAAAAATGCATTGGTTGCGGAGCGTGTGAAAACCTTTGTCCGTCCCGTCCTTTCAGCGCCATTTATGTGAGCGGACACCAGATGCACAGAATTATTTGATCTAAATCAGTATAAGATTATGGAAGAAAAAAATAAGAAAGATATAAATAGAAGAGATTTCATTAAGATTGTAGGTATCAGCGCAGCCACATCGACCGGGTTGCTATACGGATGCTCTTCAAAGGGGACTACTTCTTCAAGTAGCGCAACAGGAGAAGGAGAGGTGCCCACCGATAAAATGACTTACCGCACATCTCCAACCACCGGTGACCGTGTTTCACTTTTGGGATATGGTTGTATGCGTTGGCCGCTCAAACCTGCTCCCGATGGTAATGGTGAAGTTATCGACCAGGATGCCGTCAATGGATTGATAGATTATGCAATCGCTCACGGAGTAAACTATTTCGATACATCTCCGGCGTATGTACAAGGATTTTCCGAAAAGGCAACAGGTATTGCATTAAGTCGTCATCCCCGTGATAAATATTACATCGCTACCAAATTGTCTAATTTCTCTCCTGATACGTGGTCTCGCGAAGCCTCGCTCAAGATGTACCACAAATCATTTGCGGAGCTACAAGTCGACTACATTGATTATATGTTGCTCCACGGCATCGGCATGGGAGGAATGGAAGCCCTTAAAGGACGATACCTGGATAACGGAATACTTGATTTTCTGGTTAAAGAGCGTGAAGCCGGACGTATCCGGAATCTCGGATTTTCTTACCATGGCGATATTGAAGTATATGATTATCTGCTCTCACGACACGATGAATTTAAATGGGATTTTGTACAAATACAGCTCAACTATGTAGACTGGAAACATGCCAAAGAGACCAATACTCGAAATACGGATGCGGAATATCTCTATGGCGAACTGGCCAAACGGGGGATTCCTGCCATCATTATGGAACCACTTTTGGGAGGACGTCTATCCAAGTTAAACGATAATCTGGTGGCACGGCTCAAACAACGTCGTCCGGAAAGCAGTGTCGCTTCCTGGGCTTTCCGTTTTGCCGGTTCATTCCCGGATATTCTGACTGTATTAAGCGGCATGACTTATATGGAGCATCTGCAGGATAATCTTCGCACTTATTCTCCTTTGGAACCATTGACTGATGAAGAAAAAGAATTCCTCGAAGAAACAGCACAATTAATGCTGAAATATCCTACTATCCCTTGTAACGACTGCAAATACTGTATGCCATGTCCGTATGGGCTGGATATACCTGCTGTATTGTTGCATTACAACCGTTGTGTCAATGAAGGTAATGTCGCCAGAAGCGGACAGGATGAAAATTATGCGAAAGCCCGACGCGCTTTTCTTGTCGGATATGACCGTAGTGTGCCTAAACTTCGTCAGGCAAGCCATTGCATCGGTTGCAATCAGTGTGTGGCTCATTGCCCGCAAAACATTGATATTCCGAAAGAACTGCACCGGATAGACCAGTTTGTAGAACAATTGAAACAAGGTACTTTATAAAAGAAACGATGGAAGAATTAATTAATCTATTACATACGGGAGGATATTCCTGTACCATTGCCAACGGAGGAAAAATCCGCACTTTCACTCAACGTGGCGTAGCCGATCTATATGATTTGCTAACACAGGAACCGGAGTTTCTTAAAGGAGCTTTGATTGCCGACAAAGTGGTTGGCAAGGGAGCTGCCGCCCTGATAATTCTGGGTGGTATAAAAGAATTATATACGGATATTATCAGTACCAAGGCTTTGGAGCTATTCCGGAAATCAGATGTGAAAGTCGATTTTGCGCAGGAAGTTGCTTTTATCTGGAACCGCGACCGTACAGGAGGATGTCCAGTAGAAACTATGTGTAGCGAAGTGGAATCAGCAGAAGAAATATTACCACTGATCCGCGATTTCCTGGAAAAAATCAGAAGTAGGAAGTAAGAAAGAGATAACTGAAACACGAAATAAAGTATGAGAAAAAATACAGCTTGTTAAGTCTTGAAAAAGAAAGTTCTCCTCTGCTAAAGATATTTATAGCAGGGGAGAACATATTATAATAATAGGACTTATTCATCTATTTTTCTATTTATCAATCTTCGTCGTCATCTTCCATATCAGCAGCAGTGGGATTACCTCCTCCTTTAGCATACCTGCTCGGACTCATCTTATAGTATTTTTTGAATACTTCCCGGAAATATTTAGTTTCAGAGAATCCAACCATGTCTGAAATTTCATTAATGGCATATTCACCCTCTTTCAATAACTCGGTAGCACGTTTCAAACGCATCACCCGAATAAACTCTGTCGGAGACTGTCCCGTCAATGCTTTCAATTTACAATAGAAACTGGTACGGCTCATGCCACTTGATTCACAGAGCACATTAACGGAAAATTCAGGGTTGTTTATATTCTCATCCACGATTTTCTTTACACTTGATATAAACTTCCAATCGAGGCTGTTAGTACCGTTTGCAGATGGAACCATTGATTTCGCTTCTATATCCAGATTGGCATATCTCATGCGCAACAGTTCCCGGTTTGCCAACAGATTAGCGATATTCGCCCGTAATATTTTCACACTGAAAGGTTTGATGAGATATTCGTCCGCACCAATCGACAGTCCATCCAGAATATTGTTTTCTTCTCCCAAAGCAGTGAGCAACAACACAGGAATATGTGAAATCTCAATATCACTTTTGATAGCAACACACAATTCATCTCCCCGCATCTCCGGCATCATGATATCAGAAAGAACCAGTTCCGGCCAATATTCTTTGATAATAATCAACGCTTCCTTTCCGTTAGCGCAAGCTTGTACATTATATATAGAAGATAATGAACTGACCAGATAGGAGCGTAGCTCATCATTGTCTTCTACAACAAGAATCCGTCGTAAATTTGGATTATCTATCGTAGCGGTTGTCTTTGCTGGTACATTCGGAGCGGGCAGTACAGGAGCCAACGCCTCAAATTTAGAAGGTGCTTCGTCACTGATATTTTGAGAAGTCTTATTCTTTTTCGGAAAAACAATTTTGATTGTCGTACCTTGATGCTCAACACTATCTACACTAATTTTACCTCCATGAAGGCTGACCAGTTTTCCTACCAGCATTAATCCGATACCACTACCCGTCACTTTAGAGTTAATAGCATTGCTGGCACGGAAATGGAGCTTGAACAACTTACTTTGTTCACTGGCAGGAATACCTATACCTGTATCCTTGATTATTACTTTCCATGAATCATTCGTATCGGATACGGAAATGCTGACCTTGCCATTTTCCGGAGTATATTTTAGCGAGTTTGATATTATATTCTTCAAAATTGAATCCATCTTCTCCTTATCAAACGATACATTCATATAGCTGAAAGTACTCTCGTATGTATATTCAATGCGCCTGATGGCTGCATAAGAAGCAAATGTATCATATATATCATTCATATAGGTATTCAACTCATACTCGGAAATACTCATTTTAGAGGAATATACATCCGTCCGTTCAAAATTAATCAGATTGCTGACCAGTCGTAAAAGTACTTCTACATTCCTCAATGCAATGTTCGTACGAGTGATTCCATTGTCGGTAAGCGTCTCTTCTTCCAATAATTCCTCCAAAGGTGCTTTTATCAAAGTTAATGGAGTACGTATATCATGCGCCGTATTAATGAAGAACTGCGTTTTTTCATCAGATATATTTTTTTGCTTTCTTAGATTTATCACCCGCAGAACGAAATAAGATCCTCCGATTACCAACAGGATATAACACAGGATAGCCCACCAACTCGACCAAAAAGGCTGTGTGATGATAACTTTCATAGTACGTTCCTGAAAAACAATGTCATGTTCTTCTCTGGATACTGCACGCACATGAAGGGTATATTTACCCGGAGGCAAATTGGTGAAACGAATCAAATTATTTGCTCCCGGTTGAGTCCATTTTTCATAAAACCCTTCTAATTTCCATGAGTATAGTGCACTTCCGGGAGAATCATAATTGATTGTAGAAACTTCAAATGAAAACGTATTCTCATCATATGCCAGCTCTAATACATCTGTCTCATCAATACTCTTCTGTAAAGGGGAACCCTTGACACCCGGATAAACAGGTTGATAAGAAAGATGGAAATCGCTGAATATCAATCTGGAGAACTTATAATCCGGAAATTTCACATTCACCGGAAGTTCAATTGCTCCATCCGTACTACCGAATACAAAGTTTTTATTTTTACGCACCGTTCCTGCTGCTGCATTAAAATATGAAGGTAGCAATCCTTCTCCTTTGGTCCAATTACGAAATATCTTTTCTTTAGTATGAAAACAGGTTATTCCATTCTCCGTACTCATCATTATACGTCCATCTACTTCCGGCAATATTGTAAATATTCTGTTTGAAACTAATGCAGAGTTATCAGAAAAGTAATGCTCGAAAGTTTTATCTTGAGGATGATAGATAAATACTCCCATACCATTTGTCCCGATATATAACAACCCATTATCTGCCTGATAAAGCGTATTGATATAAGTAATCCCTACCTCCATTTCAATATACTGATATTCACCAGTATTTCGATTTAATAAATACAATCCGATAGCAGTCCCAATCCACATATTATCTTTGTCTTTTTCAACAATGGACGTAATGGAATTCAATCCTGAATATAGACGTGTAGTGTTAGTCTCCAAATCAAAACATTTTAGATTATAATATCCTCCCGACCAGATATACCCTCTTGAATCTTTAACTATATCACGAATATATTTATCCGGACGCATATTGACGTGAGAAAGCAGGTAAGGAGAGAAGTATTCAACTGATAGAGTATTTTTATTTATTTTATAAATACCGGAAGTATATCCTCCTGCCCATATAATGCCGGGAGACACTTCACATAGAGTAATAAAAATATGATTCTTGTCTTTTAGTTGCTGATTAAAAGAACTTAGGAATGAATGCCACTGACCTGTTTTTGAATTATAAAGACTAATACCATTACTAGTTCCAAACCACAAATCACCTTCATGGTCTTCAATGACCGCTTGTACCTGGTCATTGATTAATGATTGGACATTGCCCATAGCGTGTTTCATCCAATGATAATTCTCATAGCGATTATCAATCACCGTAATCCCTGTGGGATAGTTAGCAAGCCATATCCGCTTTTCTTCATCCACAAATACATCATTGATATTATTCCCATTCATTTCATTATAACTTTGATAATTAGCAACAATGTAATGTTCCAGCTCACAAGTATTTGCATTAACCTTATATACTCCCATTCCTTCTGTTGCAATCAGTAACTCCGTTTCATTCAACGGGCTGATGCGAGCTATATTTACGTCACTAAGATCAGCTTCCGGTCGTATAATCTCCTGTGTATTCATGTCGTACACAAAAACTCCTCTTTCAAATGAACCGATAAATAGTCTTTTTAATTGCTTATGAAAATATAATTCACTTACTTGCGCATGAAAATAATCCAGTGTTTTAACAGGAATAGTCTCCAAAATGCCATTCTCCAGTTTAACATATCGAACGCCTAGCTCTGTTGCTATAAAGAAATGTTGTTCGTCTATTTGTTCTATCGCTGTGATATTACTATGTAGTATATTGGAAAATTGAAGAATGTGAGCATCATTTATATTATATAGTAATATAGAATCCTTACAACATAGCCAAATGTTATTATTCCGATCCAAATAGCCACAACTAATTGTTTCAGAAATATCCGGTAGTTTATATACCATTCTGAAATCATCTTCGTTTGCTTCATATCGAAAAACCCGTCCCTGCTTACCGATCACCCATATACCAATTTGTGGACCTGTATACAACCATCCCAAACGTACAGGAGCATCTAAAGTACTAGCTTCTTTATTTAATTTATAGTGTTTTATATCTTTACCGTTATAACGATCCATTCCTTCATTGGTGAGAAACCACATGTACCCTTGTGTATCTTTCTGAATATTGAATATCCGGCGATTGCTCAAACCATTTTCTATTCCTATATATTTGTATGTCTGTGCTGTAACCCAAATAGGAAAAAAAAGGAGAATATATATAATGTATTTCATATAAACAGTTGTTTTTAAACTACTTCTAGCAATCATATAAATATAACAATTAACGAAACTAGACAAAAGCAATGAAAAATGCAAAGAAGTAGAAGAAATTCTCTAAGAAAACATTCATTTGGAAACAATTTTATTTCCAAAGTTGATTATTTGCATATAGAAGTTGATTTATCTGAAAGTATTCTTTGATTGTATGTCACAATTAGCGCATGTTTTGGTTTCGTTAATTTAACCAATAGGATCAGATTTCCAGTTTTTTCTTGTAAACCCATATGCTTATTATAAAATAAATAAATACTTGTATCCAAAGGGTTATATATTCCGGTCTGATATCCGCCATACTGGCTCCCATAGAATTCAATTTCACAAAAGCAAGTGTGCCTGGTGCAGCGGGAAGAATGTAATGTGCAGCTTTCCAATACCAAGGCATTAGTTCCATCGGATAGGAAACCCCGGAAAGAAATATTAATCCTACAGAGAAAAAGGCGATCATGAGTAGGGGAGCTTCTGAATCCGTAAAATACCTGGAAGCTGCCAACCCCAGAAAGGAGGTCGCCATCAGGTATGGAATCAATAATAATACAATGTATAGTCCGTTTCCAATATTAGGAATACTGAAAAAATGGGGGAGCAAGCCTAATAGAAAAAAAGCAAAGATGGCATAAAGAGCACAGTATACGGATGTTTTTCCCGCCACTATACGAATGGCAACTCCCCAGCCATATCCAAAAGGAGTGTAAGCACGGATTCCTCTGTTGCTGTGCTCTTCTCCGGTCACCATACCAATAACCATCAATAAAGTCTGGAAGATTATAATCATCATAACTGCGGGAATAAGATAAGAGCCATAGCCTTCTGTATAATTATAAAGTGCAGTTCCTATTACATTGATCGGTTTTGCCATAGTTACGGCAAGCAATCCTTGAGGCGGAAGAAATACAGCTACATCAGGCCTGTATTTATCATTAATAGCCAGCATGACACGCGATGAAGCCCCCTGCAAAGCCTCGAAATACAGGAAAGCATCCGTAGTTGCATAAAGAGAAAATACGGCTTCATCTCCCCGGAACACTCGCTTCTCAAAATCATGAGGCAGATAGAGTATTCCCTGTACTTTGCCTTCTTTCATCCATTCTTTTGCTTCGTGATAGTCCATCGCCTGGCTATAAATCTCTGCTTGGGGAGTAGCATCCAGCCAACGGATAAAGTCACGACTTAATTCACTATGCGAATTATCGACTACGGCAACAGGAACATCGGTTACAATATTCGGTGCATACATATAATTGTAGAGTAATCCGTAGACAAAGATTCCTCCCATCAACACAAGCAGAACTGCATAACTAGTACTGATAGCTAGAAATTCACGACGAATGATGAATGATAACTGTTGTAACTTACTTAATGTTTTCATACTTATGACTTTCTATAGCTCGTTTTAAATGGGGAAGCAACAATAGGGCCAGCAACGGAAAGATACAGAGTATCACAGCCGACGGCCAAAGATGGATAAAACCACCGCCTCCATAAAGCATGGTTTGCATCATCTCCGTAAAATGGCGGACAGGAAACAAATAGGAAGCATCCCTCACCAACGGATACATATTGGGAACCGGAAAGGTCACCCCAGACAAGGTAGCTCCCAAAGAACCTACCATAGAGACTACGCTTATCACCAGTGAAATTGCCGGAAACAGCGAGAATAAAAACAGCCCTAAAGCCTGCGTCGCAATGATGAAAAGCACGGTCATGATATTCATTAACCACCAACTCCCCTGAAAAGGGATATGCAGGATACCGAACATGACATAATTAGCTAACCACCCTATCAATATATATATAATGGTATAAGGCAATAACTTACCCAAAACAGCAGTTACTATATTGCCTTTAGCAGTCGTCAACCAATCATTTGCTGTACGGAACTTAATTTCAATACCGACCGTATAGACAGTAATCAACAAGATCAAGACCTGAAACAAAACAAAGAAAAAGGGCTGACTCAAATATACCGAATAATCCAAACTTGGATTATATATCGGATGGTTATTAGCCTGCACCGGTAATAAAAAGGTGGTAATCTGATTCTGTTCTACTCCGAGAGCCACGGCTTGCATCACCACAGGGGAAAGAGCCACCGGAGCTAATGATGTTTCGAATGCCGCCATCAACTCACCGCCTACCGACAATAATGCATAGTGATAATAGTAGGAGAGTGTTGCATTCTTTCCGGTGATAGCATCTTGCTCAAATTGGGGAGGTATGGAAAGATAACCATAAATCTCTTTCTTTTGTACAGATTCACGGGCAGCCGCTTCATCTGCAAAATGCTTTGTCACTTTAAAAGTCGGTACGGCAGAGATATTCCTGGCAATAGTCCGGGAAGTAGCAGTGTTATCCTGATCGACAATACCGATAGGAATATTTTCCATCTGTCCGTTGCCAAAAATCGTAGCCATAAAGAAAAGGGTGAACAACGGCAAAACAATGCAGACGCCAAAATAAAGGCGCCGCGAAGTCATTCGCTGCCATTCTCTTAATAATACGGAACGAAAGGGGGAATATGTTTGTGATTCATCCATTCTCTGGTTTATTTGATGTCAATTAGTCTAAAGTCAATAACACGGACATACCGGGACGCAAGTCATCCACTTTTTGAGTCGGACGCGCATGAATCTCAAATGTACGTAGGTCATAACTTCCGGTCTGCTTGGTTGATTTCCAAGTAGCAAAACTGCCTAACGGACTTATATAATAGATTTTGAACTCTATATTTTCTTTACCGATGGCGGGTACATCTGCAACGAATGTTCCGTCCATTTTAAACTGTGGCATCAGATCTTCCCGTACGTTAAGAACGACATGTATATCATCCATAACCACCAGGTTCATAATGGGAGTTCCCGGCGCAACCAACTCTCCGCGTTTAGGAAAGATCGTTGCTATTTGTCCGTTTTCCGGAGCTGTCAACCGGGAGTCGACCAGCAAAGCCGAAACTTCATCCACCGTGCTTCGTGCAGCATCCACCATACTGGCAGCTGATGCTTTATCTTCTTTCTGTGCACCGTCTACAGCCATCTGATACTGCTCATAGGCAGCGCGCTCGGCTGCTACAGCCGCTTTATACATCGCTTCTACTTCATCCTTCCTTTGAGAAGTGACAACACTGTCTTTATATAAAGTGAGAATACGGTTGTAGGTTGTTTGAGCGAGAGTAAGGTCACTCTTCGTTTTATTCCACAACTGCAATGCAGTAGCCACAATCTGACGACGGGTTCCGGCATCTATTTTCTTGTTTTGCTGTACCGCTACTTGTTCCAATGCATTCACTTGTTGATACTTGGCATGTACTTCAGGACTATTAATAACGACAAGAGTATCTCCTTGGTGTACCCAATCGCCTTCCTGAACGAAGAAAGTATCGATACGACCGGGAAGTTTTCCACTGATACGGATTTCTGTTGCTTCAGCCTGTCCTTGCAGAACTAGCTGTTGTTTATGCATTAGTATAACTCCCAAGCCGGTAAAAATACCGACCGCCAAAAGGATGATAACAAAAGCCCATGATAGGGTTTTACTAGTTGGTTTCATTATTTGTTACGGTTTAGGTTGATAGTTTGCAAATTGTTCCGGTGTGCCACAAAGCGAGAGTAGATTTATAAGTGCCACATCATATTCATAATACGCTGCCAAACGAGCTACTCTTACACTGGCAAGCATGGTTTCAGCATCAATAACCTCGGTAGAGGTTGCCATCCCTTCTGTGAAAGATTTCTTTCGGATACGAACCAGTTCTTCGCTTAAAGCAATTGTTGCATTTAGAGCTTTTACATTATCCTGTGCCTTTTCCAACTGCGTATAAAGTTTATCTACGCCAACAGCCAAATCGTCGCGAGCCTTCATCTGTCCCAAAGCCAGTGTTTGTTCCGTCAATTTCGATTGCCGTACTTTCTTCTCCCGATCCAGTCCGTCAAAGAGATTCCATGTAAAACCAATACCTATCATGGTACGTGGCAACAAATTACTCTGAATACCATGCGAATACAAGGTTTGTTTTCCGAAAAGGGCTATATTCGGCAGATATCCGCTTTGAGCAATCCGTACTTCCTGTTTGGCAATATGTTGTTGTAACTGTAATTGATTGAGCGTATAGTTTCCGCTGTTTACAGAAAGATCAAAAAGCATTTTAGGTGGTAGTGAATCATTCATAAAAAGGGGAGAGGTAGGAATGATATTAGCATCTGTATCCTTTTTATTTAGCAAGACTTTCAAAGCACTTTGCACTACTGTTTCTTCTTTCCGCGCAGCTTCCAATGCTCGTTTAGCTTCATCCATATTCACTTGGGCGAAAAGTCTGCCTGCTTTGTCAATCATTCCTACCGCTTCTAATTTCAAGGCATTTTCATAATGTTTCTTCAATCCGTTATAAGTTTCTTCACGAACAGTCACTATTTGTTGTGCCAGCCGAAGCCCATAATAACTTTCAACCAATAGGTTTTGCTGGTTAGCCGATACCTGTGCCCGACTTTCTCGTGCCAAGTCGACCATCGTTCTTCCGATATTGGTGGCACGAAAACGTTTACCACCGGAAAAGAGCACCCACTCGGCTGATAAATCAACAGTAGTCAGGTTTCTGGGAGTCAGGGGAAACACCAGTGTGTTGGCTCCAATTTGATCTAGTATGGATGAAATGACCTGATCATCCGGAATAATGGAATGTACAAAGTCTTTAGCTGGATCAGTAAACTGCGATAGGGGCTGTTTTACTTCAATCTTCTCCGACATGTGCACAAACGCACCCGTAGACTGAAGACTGGGATACCAGAAAGCATTCAGTTTATCACGTTCAGCCTTCGCAATCTCAATACTCTTATCTGCAATTTTCAAACTCTGATTTCCCTGATTCAGCAGATGCAGTGATTCTTCAAAACTTAATGGTGTCTGTGCATCTATCTGACTGATGGAGAAATACAAAGTCAATAGTATAAAAAGTCGCTTATTTTTTTTCATACTGGTTAGGTTATATCTGATTTCGAGATATTCTAACAGATGAAAAGAGAGGTTTGTTCACGCTCTTTCAGTTCCGGTCCTTTTTTCATCAAAACAAAAGAGTAAAAGCAACTTTGACATTACTTTTTTCTTTCATTAAAATTTCTGTGATTTTATTTGAGATATAAAAATTATGTTTACCTTTGCATCACCGTTTCATAAGGCTTTTAAGTCGGGAAACACAGTAAATATGCGGTAATAGCTCAGTTGGTAGAGCACTAGCTTCCCAAGCTGGGGGTCGCGAGTTCGAGCCTCGTTTACCGCTCTTTTGAAAATCAGACAGTTAACTTAAATACACTGCCTGATTTTTTTATTTCCAAGCCCCTTTTCTATTGAAATACATATTATAGAGGAAAAGAAACAAAACATGACTTTAGAAAATTAATGCATGAAGAATAGGGCAATTCATGCATTTTTCGTATTTTTGCACCCTGTTTTAACACTCAAGAAAACTTTAAATAGAAAAATATAATGGCAAAAGAACTGAAAGACCTTACCAAACGTAGTGAAAACTACTCACAGTGGTACAACGATTTGGTGGTAAAAGCTGACTTGGCAGAACAGTCTGCTGTGCGCGGATGTATGGTGATTAAGCCTTACGGATACGCCATCTGGGAAAAAATGCAACGTCAATTGGATGATATGTTCAAAGAAACAGGACATGTAAACGCATACTTCCCGTTATTAATCCCGAAATCATTCTTAAGCCGCGAAGCTGAACACGTAGAAGGTTTTGCTAAAGAGTGTGCCGTTGTAACGCATTATCGCTTGAAGAATGCAGAAGACGGTTCAGGAGTTGTAGTAGATCCTGCAGCTAAATTGGAAGAGGAATTAATTATCCGCCCGACATCAGAAACAATCATCTGGAATACTTATAAGAATTGGATTCAGTCATATCGTGACCTGCCTATTCTCTGCAACCAATGGGCTAACGTTTTCCGTTGGGAAATGCGCACACGCCTTTTCCTGCGTACTGCTGAATTTCTGTGGCAAGAAGGCCATACTGCTCATGCTACTCGTGAGGAAGCAGAAGAAGAAGCAATCAGAATGCTGAATGTATATGGTGAATTTGCAGAAAAATATATGGCCGTTCCTGTTGTAAAGGGAGTAAAATCAGCCAACGAACGTTTTGCCGGTGCACTTGATACTTATACAATTGAAGCCATGATGCAGGATGGAAAAGCGTTGCAAAGTGGTACCTCCCACTTCCTGGGACAAAACTTTGCAAAGGCATTCGATGTTCAATTTGTTAATAAAGAAAACAAGTTGGAGTATGTTTGGGCTACTTCATGGGGCGTTTCTACCCGTTTGATGGGTGCATTGATTATGACTCACTCGGATGATAACGGATTGGTATTACCTCCGCATTTGGCTCCTATTCAGGTAGTGATCGTTCCTATCTATAAGAATGACGAACAACTGAAACAAATCGATGCTAAAGTAGAAGGCATTGTAGCGAAACTGAAAGCATTAGGTATCTCTGTTAAATATGACAATGCAGATAATAAACGTCCGGGCTTTAAATTCGCCGACTATGAATTGAAAGGTGTACCTGTTCGTTTGGTTATGGGTGGTCGCGACCTTGAAAACAACACCATGGAAGTGATGCGCCGTGATACACTGGAAAAAGAAACAGTTACTTGTGAAGGCATTGAAACGTATGTTCAAAACTTGCTGGAAGAAATGCAGGCTAATATCTACAAGAAAGCATTGGACTACCGTAACTCCAAGATTACAACAGTAGATACTTACGACGAATTTAAAGAAAAAATCGAAGAAGGTGGATTTATTCTGGCTCATTGGGACGGAACCACTGAAACGGAAGAAAAGATTAAGGAAGAAACCAAAGCAACCATTCGTTGTATTCCGTTCGATTCATTTGTTCCGGGAGACAAGGAACCGGGTAAATGTATGGTAACAGGCAAACCATCTGCTTGCCGCGTGATATTTGCACGTTCTTATTAAATAGAAATCACACATAATTATAAAAAGGATGGAAACGATTCAATCGCTTTCATCCTTTTCTTTTTCCTTCCATATTATATTATTTGTGACCTGTCCAAATAGTTCATAGGACATTCAATGGTTATTTCAAACTCTTTTTTCAATCCATTTCAGTTTTATTTCAGAAATATCCCTTTTCTTTGTAGCTGTAAAAAAGAAAGGAGACAAAGTTATGAAGATATTGATTGTAGAAGACGAACCCTCTTTGAGAGAACTGATTCAATGTTCACTTGAAAAAGAACGTTACGTTGTGGAAACAGCCAGTGACTTTAATTCTGCTCTACGCAAAGTTGAAGACTACGACTATGATTGTATCTTATTGGACATCATGCTACCGGACGGAAGCGGACTTGATCTTCTTGAACGGCTGAAAGCTCTCCATAAACGGGAGAACGTAATTATTATTTCCGCAAAGGACTCCTTGGAAGACAAAGTTTTGGGACTGGAACTGGGAGCGGATGATTATTTACCGAAGCCATTTCATTTGGTTGAACTAAATGCACGAATTAAAAGCGTGATTCGCCGTCATCAGCATGACGGAGAAATTGATATCCGCCAAGGTAATGTACGAATAGAACCGGATAAATATCGTGTATTTGTCAACGATCAAGAAGTGGAGCTAAATAGAAAAGAGTATGACATCCTGTTATATTTTATCAATCGTCCCGGAAGATTAATCAATAAAAACACTTTGGCCGAATCAGTATGGGGAGATCATATTGACCAGGTTGATAATTTTGACTTCATTTATGCACAGATTAAGAATCTTCGCAAAAAGCTCAAAGATTCGGGTGCAAACATTGAAATCAAAGCGGTCTATGGGTTTGGGTATAAAATGGTAGTAGAATAAAAAAAGAAAGAGAATATTGTCCATGAAATTAATATATTACATCATTCTTCGTATTACGCTTGCTTTGACCTTCATACTGACGGTCTGGGCTATCTTTTTTTATGTTACGATGATTGATGAAGTCAACGATGAAGTGGATGACGCTCTGGAAGATTATTCGGAAACCATCATTATCCGGGCATTGGCAGGAGAGGAGCTACCTTCTAAAACCAACGGCTCCAACAATCAATATTATATGATGGAAGTAAGCAAAGAATATGCAGAAAGCCGGGAGGATATTCAATATAAAGACTCTATGGTATATATTGAAGAAAAAGAGGAAACCGAACCGGCACGTATTCTTACTACTATCTTTAAAGACGATGAAGGACGATACCACGAACTGACAGTATCAACTCCCAGCATTGAAAAAGATGATTTGAGAGATGCCATCCAAGTATGGATTATATTTTTGTATGTAGCTCTGTTATTCTGCATTATTATCATTTCCGTATGGGTGTTCTATCGGAATATGCGACCGCTCTATGTGCTTCTTCATTGGCTGGACGGTTATCAAACAGGAAAAAAGAATAAGCCGTTGAGTAACGAAACCCAAATCACGGAATTCCGAAAATTAAATGAGGCTGCTATTCGTTATGTAGAACGTACGGAGCAGATGTTCGAACAACAAAAACAATTTATCGGAAATGCTTCACATGAGATACAAACTCCACTTGCTATCTGCCGTAACCGATTGGAAATGTTGATGGAAGATGATTCGTTATCAGAAAAACAACTGGAAGAACTGATGAAAACTCACCAGACTTTAGAATACATCACTAAATTAAACAAATCTCTACTATTGCTTACCAAAATTGACAATGGCCAGTTTACAGATACCAAGCAATTGGAACTAAATGGACTTCTCAAACAATATCTGCAAGATTACGAAGAAGTTTACGACTATCGTAACATAGAAGTAACTATCGATGAACAGGACATTTTCAATGTGACAATGAATGAATCTCTGGCTGTTGCTTTACTCACGAATCTCCTAAAAAATGCATTTGTACATAACATTGACGGGGGACATATCCGGATCACTGTTACCAAAAACAGTATTACTTTCCGAAATTCAGGAGTAGAAAATCCGTTGGATAAGGAACATATCTTCGAACGTTTCTATCAAGGAACTAAAAAGGAAGGATCTACAGGTCTGGGACTAGCAATAGCCGATTCTATCTGTCGTTTGCAACACTTGAGTATAAGATATTACTTCGAACAGAAAGAGCACTGCTTCGAGATTTCCAGACAATAATTTTTTATTCAGAAAACACAAAGGACACGGAGTAAAAAGTGAATAACTTGTCGGTAATCATCATCCGATCTATCAGCTGTATTCATTTAACTTATTTCTCTGTGTCCTTTGCGTCTTTTATGGTGAGTCAGTTATCGGGATCGTATTTCTCTCCTCATAAACATGATATAAGAGATAGCGAAACAGATAACTGTTGCTGCAATCAGTCCCGTCAGTTGCGGCCATACGACTAAAAGACTTTGTCCCAACGGGAGCGGACTGGGAATAGCTCCCTGCACCTGTTCCATAGTCAATGGTCCCAAACTTCTAACAGAAGGCATCAATAATGTAGTGGTAGCTTCATTAAACAATTCACTCGGTGCCAAACGCATCAATCCCAAAATAAACTTTTGATAACTGATAATCTGATAAGGCGACGCCATCTGTGACGGGCTTAAACCTTTTGCCACCAAATTAACAATCATGGTATAGAATACGCTAAAGAATAACCAAACAGCCACCGATGCCAATGCAGAAGTCGCTGCCTGACGAAAACGAAGTGAAAACAAAATAGCTAAATTCAGCCAAAATGCTACATAAAAGATACTGGTAATGATGAAGAAAACAATTCGCCAAAACTCTTCTGCTGTAGGAGGAATGCCAATGGCAATCAATCCACAGCCCATTACCAAAAAGCCCAATACAAACAGCATGATACCTATTACAATTAGAGCAGCCACAAACTTCGCGTTAATAATGCAATCACGATGAATAGGCTGGGACAGCATACGGCTCAACGTTCCTTTATTTTGTTCGGAATTGACTGCGTCAAATCCTAAGGCGATTCCCAATAAAGGTCCTAAGAAGTTAATAAACAGTACAAAAGAGGGGAGAGTCCCATCTGAAACCGTAAACAACTTCAAAAATAAAAACGAGCCGTCCGGATCATTAGGCTTGATAGCTTCACCAATATTTGTGAGTGCTGTATATAGCGATCCCATGCAGGTAAGCGCTATAATACCTATTAATATAATGAAACGCCAACTTTTGACATGGTCGGAAATTTCCTTGTTGACGATCACCCAAAAAGGATGATTGACTTTATTCATGTCTTTCTCCTCCTTCCTCAAAATAATGGTTATAAATATCAGACAATTCCTGTTTCTTGTCTTTCAGTTCTGCCATATCGATCAACGCAAGTAATTGGCCATTACTAAACAAACCAACCCGGTCGCATACTTTCTGTACCTGATCCAAGTGATGGGAAGAGAAAAGTACAGTCAACCCCTCTTCCTTACTCAACCAGCGAATCAGTTCGATAAACTCCTGAACACCGGCCGGGTCAATTCCTGAAGTCGGTTCATCGAGGATAATAATCTCCGGATTTTTAATAAGCACATCAGCCAATCCCAACCGCTGTCTCATACCACGAGAATATTTTCCGGTCTTTTTGGTTAACTGTTCTTCAAGGCCTACCCGCTTCATCAGTTCCATAGCTTTGGTTTTCGCCTCCTTATCAGGAATACCATTTAATCGCGCTGTATAGATCAAGTTCTCCGGTCCTGTCATATCATCATAAAATCCTACATCTTCAGGCAAATAACCTATCCTCCTTTTTACTTCAATAGGATGAGTGGTAGAATTTATTCCACAGATTTCAACTGTTCCCGAAGTAGGCTCCGTCAACCCTAGCATCATTAAGATAGTAGTTGATTTTCCGGCACCATTCGGTCCCAACAATCCGAAGATTTCCCCTTTCCGGATATTCAGGCGAATATGATCTACAGCAGTGAAATTACCATATTGTTTGGTCAAATCGGTAAGTACGATCACTTGTTCGCCCATCATTTACCTCCTTCCATATTTACGGAACAGATAGTAAACCACACCGATAGTAGCAATGATGATAAGCACACCTACCCATCCCCATATCATCGGAGTTTTTACCGCAATTCTGAACTGCGCGTCGGCATTTACTTCAGGAGTTTTAGCCATGATAGTAGTCACATAGTCCCCGGGCAGTGCTTTTTTAGAAGCTTTCAAAGTAGCCATTACCGTTGATGTCTCTCCAGCTTTTAATGCGTCAACCTTTGAAGGTTCAAAAGTAACTTCCCAGTCTGCAGGTTTATTGGCAGACAACTGAATGTCTTTCAGTAATGAAGAACCAGTGTTTCTTACTTCCAGCTCTATTTTTTTCACATCACCAGCTGTGACATCTGTGCTTAATAACCCGCGAGGAGTAGTCAGTTCCATTTGATAAGAACCGGTGACAACTACTTCCAGTTCCAATTCGGCAGAAGTTGTACCTGTAGCAGCACGTACCGGAATTTTATAGCTACCGGCTTCTACATTGGCAGGAGGGGTAATATCTATACTTACATTTTGTGTACTGTTTGCCTCTACTTGTGCAGAAGTGGCTTGTTTGTAGTTCGGTTTAAAAACGATATTCCACCCTCTGGGGGCATTAGCCATCAAAGCATATAGTTGCTGATCGGCGGTCTGATTCTTTAAAGTAGCACTGAAAGTGAAGGTTGATTTCGAATTTCCCTGCATGTTGGGCTGGTCAGTAGTAAATTCGGTTTGGTACGTTCCTTTTTGAGCAACCACCACATCCAAGGGAAGTTTAGCGCTTCCGGCATATACCACAAAATGATAATTGCCTTTATTCACTTTTAATGGAACTTCGACTTTTAAATTAAAAGTCTTTTTCTCTTTGGGAAGTACCGACAACTGGCTAAGACTCCAGCCACCGGATTTCATTTCGTGTTTCCAACTGGCGGATAATCCGCTGACAGAAAGATTCGCATTCGTCAATTGGTCCGTGTTGTTGATAAGATCAATACTGTAATCAATTGACGCTCCGGGCGATACGGAGATTTTTGTGTAAGGTGTGTACAGAATCACGCTTTTCGGTATTGAATCATTGGCGTGTGTGTAACTCATGGGAATAACCCCCAATAGAATAGCTAATAATAAAAAATAATTTGTTCTCATAGTCATAAAAAAGTTCTTATGGTTATTTAATATGAATATCGTCAAATTCGTGTGTGCAAAAATAAACGATGTGTATATTAGTAGTTTTAAAAGAATCCTAAAGAATCTAATTTCAGGAAGAAATTATAGTGACGCTATCCTTATGGGATGGTGACGGTATCCTTTATAGATAGTGACGCTATGTTAACAGGATAGCGTCACTATATTTTTATGAGATTTTTTTCGATAATTCTCAAAATTCCCAAATCTTTTCAGATTCTCCTTTCATCTTTGCAATGCGAAATTAATAATAGTAGTAAAAACCAATATTTAAAAAACAACGATTATGAAAAAGTTAGTATTCTTATTAGTATGTTTTTTTACTTTGCAAACAGTAGCTCGTGCAGATGACGACAAACCTATTCAGGTAACTCAAATGCCACAACAGGCACAGCAGTTTATCAAACAGCATTTTGCCGACAGCAAAGTAGCATTAGCCAAAATGGAAAGTGATTTCTTCTATAAAAGTTATGAAGTGATTTTCACTAATGGCGATAAAGTAGAATTTGATAACAAAGGAAACTGGGAAGAAGTGAATTGCAAATATAGCGCGGTACCTACAGCTATTATCCCTGCAACAATTCAAAAATATGTAACGACCAATTATCCCGATGCTAAAATCCTGAAAATAGAGAGGGATAAAAAAGATTATGAAGTAAAACTGTCCAACCGTACGGAATTGAAATTCGACTTGAAATTTAATTTGATTGATATTGACTTCTAAACCTTTTAAAATAGAACAAAGATGAAACTAAAGATTTATACACTCTTACTGGCACTTTGCGTTACATGGAGCCTACAAAGTTGTGATAACGACGACGATAATTCAATTGCTGTTCCTACCGAACTTCAAAACGCATTTGCATCTAAATACCCTAATGCTGCAAATGTGAAATGGGAAACTAAGTGCGGATATTATGTAGCAGATTTCTATGATGGATATGAAGCATCTGCATGGTTTACCCAAGATGGAAAATGGCAAATGACGGAAACGGACATTCCTTACAATGCATTACCGCAAGCTGTGAAAACTTCTTTTGAAAAGAGTGAATATGCTTCGTGGAAACAAGATGATGTAGACAAATTGGAGCGGACAGGCGTTGAGACTATTTTCGTAATTGAAGTCGAAAATCAGAACCAGGAGATAGACTTATATTATTCTGCGGACGGAACTCTGATTAAAAGTATCGTAGACACTGATGATGATAACACCGGTCATCTTCCCGTTCAATTGACTGAAGCAATGAGAAACTTCATTAATGAAAAATATCCGAATGCCAAAATCATGGAAATAGATGTAGAAGATGATAGAAATGACTGGGATTTCGGATATACGGAAGTGGATATCATTCATAACGGAATATCAAAAGATGTTTTGTTCGATCAGACCGGAGATTGGCATTCTACTTCATGGGAAGTACGTCAAAATGAACTGCCCGAAGCTGTCAAAAATACGATTAATAATCAATATAGAGAATATCGTTTTGACGAAGCGAAACGTATTGAAAAAGCAGATGGCACCATCTATTATCGGATTGAACTGGAAAAAATGAATGTAGATCTTGAAGTAAATATCAATGAAGACGGCATTGTCATCCCATAAAAAAGGATGCACATGCTCCTGATTACATAATTCTCACATATAATGAACGATGACATATCCGCCTGGAATCATGTCATCGTTTATTATATGTTTATTGTTGTTGCGAATGATTTCTCTTTACTGCCGATTTGGCTGTTTTATCAGTGATACTGTCCGTTTGATGCGTTTTCACCTTTTCTGCTTCTTCCCGTTTGCGCTTATTACGCAACCGCCATTTATTCCAAAAATAGAGATCACTCCATTTATTGAAGTCCTTCTTGTACATGATACCTACTCCCTGTGTAGTCAGATTTGTTTTTGTATAATAGCGGTCATTCGTCTCATTATAAGCCTTTAAGCGTATATCTCCCGAACGGGTAATCAACCATTCTGCTTCAAAGTCTCCTACAAAGTTAGTATTAGCCATCGGATTATCCCGATAACCGAAGTTTCCGTTTATCAATAAACGATTATTCAATAATTGTCCCGATAGAATACCTTCTACTTCCATATCCGTCCAACCTTTATCACCCGTACTCAAATTCGTACCTATATTCCAGTTATTTGTTTCAAAGACTTGTGAAAGTGCATTGTTCAACTGGCCGGAGAGGGTAGATGAGAGCACCGAAGACATCACATTCGAATTTTGATTATTATTCCGTGCATCTTCCGTATAAAACTTACCAATACCCAGCAGGTAAAGGATCTGCATATTCATCTGTTCTTCCGTACTGATATAGTTACGCACCAATGTTTGTATTTCATCCCTTTCATTTGGAAGCTCTATGCCCAGCTTGATAGTCGGACGTACCAGCATACCACTTAAATTCATGATACAATTTACACGTACATTGGGTTGTTGGATAATAGCCGAAGCATCCGGTATCAAGTCATTCAAGGAAGCAGAATTCACTGTATATGAAGCTTGTATATCCATGTTAGCATCCAGAGGTGCTCCATTGAACGTTATTGTGCTTCCATCCTTGATTATAAAGTCCTTACGGATTACTTCCTGCAAGCTGAATTTATATACTCCCTGATTAATCCGATAATTACCAAACATCTTCACATCACCCTTATTATAAAATTCCGTTCGAATATTTCCCGTACCTTTTCCGCTGATATAGTCTCCAGCAATAGGGTCCATGATAATTCGCATGGTGGCATCGGGAGTTGCATCCACCAGAATATTCAAACGGATATCCGTTTTCTGCTCTTCTTCTGCCTGACGTTTTTGCTGTATTTGTTCGTAATATGAGATTACCTGAATAGAATCCTGAATAGTACGACGGGGGGTTTTATCTACAAACTTAATAAACTGATTACTGGTAGCCGATGCTACACTGCCATTAATATAAGTAAAGGTAGTATTTCGGTTGGTTGTCATAGCCACGTTTACGTCCAACCCTTGTGTGGCATTTCCGGCAAGTAATACATTTCCGGTACCGTATACCGTACCATAGAAAGGCATATCTGCCGATTCCTTCGTATTCATCACAAGCATATTATTTGCCTGTATCTCAAAACGATAGTTTAAGTTCTTAAAATGCTGGAAATGCAAATATCCGTCCATTCTTCCCGAATGTCCTTCCATGTCGGATATATGTATATTATTAAATGTCAATCCGGTAGGAGCTAGATGAATCGTGTCTTTTACAGCAAAATGTGTGTTCAGAATATCAAACTTCATGGAAGCGTCTGTCATAACCGCACCATCCAAATTCAATCCTTTGAATTTTCCATAGAAATGTACTTTTCCCGTCCCACGTCCTTTAATATCATTGGCAATAGACTTCATATAATGTTCGAGGAATTTTAAGTTCAATTCATTTGCTTCAATATTTAAATCAAGTCCGCTCTCGGGTTTCAATGGATAAATAATACCTGTGACACGTGACGGAGAAGGGGATATGTCCTGAATGGATGCATCCAACCGGATACCTCTATTTTCGTTATCCCACTCACCATAAATATCCAAATCACCCAAGCGACCCTGATTAAGTGAAAAGTTCTTTATATATAAACGGGTATTCATAATAGGTTTCTTTAGCACTCCGCTTGCATAAGCTGTTCCCGTTGCATCACCTTCAAAATTCACATCGTCGGATATGCTTGCAATATCAAATACATATCCCATATTTATATCTTTTAAATCAACCTTTACAGTATCTTTAGGATTCTCGGAGAGCCGGCCGTTAATACGTACATATCTATCCTGATGGCTAAAGTAGAAGTTATTCACATCCACCCTGCCTGAATCGACCACCACTTGTGAAGCATGTATCTTCCAAAGAGTATCGTTTAAAATAACATCAGTAGGTTTTACATCCACCATCGCTTTCAACAATGGTTTTTCCCCGCTTGTACGTAGAAATTTGGCAACGGCAGCCAATTGCCCGCTATATGTCACTGCAGCATTATTCCCCCAATTCAATGTCGTACTGACATTATCATCTTTAGCTTGTGCATCCAAGGATAGATTGACTGCCCCTTTCTTTTTCAAAGAAGTCAAACGAACCTGTGCACGAATATGATCTGCAGGATTCTCGCACAGAATCATGCCCGACTCAATAAAGTTATTTTTATATTGCAGACGGGGAAAATATCCTTCTACACGCAAGCGTTGTAAGGCATCATTGAAATATCCCTTCAATGTGGAATGAGTGTACACTGTCAACGGTATATCAAAGATTGTAGATAAAATGTCCATATTATATATATGTACGTCAAACAGAAAATTGTTATGTGTTTCAATCGGCTTCTTGGGAGGTAATATTAAAGACGGCACATACTTCCGCATGATATTCAGAATACTGGCAGGTAATGTGTGGTACTGGAATTTACCTTCTATACTTGCTTTCAGGAATTCAGAAGTCAATCTTAGTTGGTTCTCGCCGTTCTGTTTGGTAGCCCGGATATTCATATTCTGCATAAAATATGCTTTATCCGGAGCTGTAAATTCCAAACTATCCACATTGATTTCTCCAATCATCTCATCCACTGATCCACCTGTGAAATTAGCTTTCAGTTTTAAAGAGAACTCCGCATCTGGGTATTTAGTCGTAAGATTCAAATCATGTGGACGTACTTTGTTGACTACTGCAAGAAAATTAAAAGTAGGCACTTTAGACGTAACATTTACATCTCCATTCAGATAAATCGATCCATTAGGGTCATCCAACGCCACTTTACCATTAAATCCACCTTGTTTGTATTCTCCATCCAATGTGATATTTTCATATCTATATCTGCTATAATCTACCGAAGCGATCAATCCTTTCAATTCCACAGCTGGCAATTGCCCGGTAATGTGCCGCCCATGTACATCCAGATTGAAAGTGATTTCTTCCAACTTCTCATTATCCAATAACTTACCTAACTGGAAATCTTCAGTTTTGACAGCACCGGAATATGCAAACAGTCCTTTAGCCTTGTCAGAACTCAATTTTAAGTCGGTTTTTACATTTCCAAGGCTCGTTTGTAATTGCCCGTAAGTAACTAGGTCCGTAAAGTATCCTGAAATCTCTCCCTGAAAACTTACATTTCCCAAACGTTCGAGAAGCGGAGGAACTCCATTATAATTGTGACTCAAATTACGCACTAAGAAGCCGACTCCACGAGTATTGGCCGAAAGCTCGGAAAGTGTTCCATATACATACGCATCTTGTGGACGCGACAAGTCCTGAAGCGACACATCCCCTCGCAAACGAAACTGGCGGTCGTCGGCCGTAATTTCCAAATGCGAACAAGTCAACTGGTCCACAGTTCCCTTCACCTCCATATCCAATGTTACCGGTTCCTTGAAATGCGATAGGATAGGAACAAAAGGAGAAATATCTTTTAGAGTAACTTGCGACGGCAAAGTACGGAAAGAGAAATGCACTTGTTCTGTAAAACGGTCAAAAGCTTTCAAACTATCATACTCTAAATGAATGGTATCCAGCTTAAGAGATGTTTCGGGCAACTCTATAGTAAAATTATCAATGTTTGTCTGCTTGTCATTGGCAACCAGTTTCAAACTCATTTTTTTCAAAGAAAAGCCGGATGCCTTTTCATCAAGGCTCAATCGCTTGATTCCTAAATTCAAAGAGTCCTTACTTAAGGCTTTCAGCGATATATTGGCTATGATATTTTGAAGCTGAATATGCTTGGCGTTAAATTTTCCCGGTGTTTCCTGTTCCGATAACACATGATAGGACATCCTTCCACGACGAATCAGGATGGAGTTAATTCGTAAATCAAGTGAACTTTCTCTCTTTACTGTATCTTTGGAAGCAAAAGCATCCAAAACAAATTTAAAATTAGGAGGAGACTCCGGAGTCTCTTTCCGGAGATCGATATTAAATCCGAAGAGCTGAACACTGCTAATAGATATCTTTCCTTTAAAGAAAGGCATAATATCAAACTTGGCGGATAAACGAGTGACTTTGAGCATTTCCTGACCACTTTGATCGTCAAGCAATACATCATCAATAATAATACGGTTCAATAGACCGATATTAATTCTACCAATCACTACCTTTGTGTTTAAAACTTCGGAAAGTTCTTTAGCCACAAATACACTCATTGTTTGCTGAATGCTTGGTATATTCAGCAAAACAATAGTCCCGATATATACTCCCAGTACAATACCAACTACCCAGCGTACAGTCTTTTTCAGCGTTCTGATATGCGATAACTTTTATTTTGCGAACAAAAATATAAAATAGTTCGTTACGAATCGTAGTTTTATGATTACTTTTGCACCGTTTAATAGTTTAAATACTTATGAGTGCAATAATTTTAGGAATTGAATCCTCCTGTGACGATACGTCGGCAGCCGTAATCAAGGATGGTTATTTGCTGTCAAATGTGGTATCAAGTCAAGTCGTACATGAAGCATACGGTGGAGTAGTACCCGAGTTGGCTTCACGGGCACACCAACAAAACATCGTACCGGTAGTACATGAAGCATTAAAACGTGCCGGTGTCACCAAAGAAGAGTTGAGCGCAGTAGCTTTCACTCGTGGTCCAGGATTGATGGGGTCTTTGCTTGTCGGAGTCTCCTTTGCAAAAGGATTTGCTCGTTCCTTAAACATTCCAATGATTGACGTTAATCACTTGACCGGACATGTTTTAGCACATTTTATTAAAGCAGAAGGAGAGGAAGAAAGACAGCCCGCTTTCCCATTTCTTTGCTTGCTGGTATCCGGAGGAAATTCACAAATCATACTGGTAAAAGCCTATAATGATATGGAGATCCTCGGACAGACTATTGACGATGCAGCAGGTGAAGCAATTGATAAATGTTCTAAAGTGATGGGACTTGGCTATCCGGGTGGGCCAATCATTGACAAATTAGCACGCCAGGGAAATCCGAAAGCTTTTACATTTAGCAAACCGCATATTCCCGGTTTAGATTACAGTTTCAGCGGATTGAAAACTTCCTTTTTATATTCATTACGCGACTGGCTAAAAGATGATCCGGATTTTATAGAGCACCATAAAGTGGATCTTGCAGCATCATTGGAAGCTACTGTAGTGGACATTCTGATGGATAAATTACGGAAAGCTGCCAAAGAATATAAAATTAATGAAATAGCAGTAGCCGGAGGAGTTTCCGCAAATAACGGATTACGCAATGCTTTCCAAGAACACGCTGAGAAATATGGTTGGAATATTTTCATCCCTAAATTCAGTTATACTACCGATAATGCAGCAATGATTGCCATTACCGGATATTTCAAATACCTGGATAAGGATTTTTGCTCTATTGATCTTCCGGCTTATTCCCGTGTGACATTATAATAAGTATACCTTATATATAATAGGATAAAACTAAGAAGTATGTTTGCCGAAATAATAACCATTGGCGATGAACTGCTGATAGGACAGGTTGTCGATACTAATTCTGCCTGGATGGGGCAGGAATTAAATAAAATAGGTATTGAGGTTCTTCGTATTGTTTCAATCCGTGACCGGGAAGAAGAAATCATGGAAGCGATTGATAATGCGATGGAAAGGGTGAATATTGTTTTAGTAACCGGAGGACTCGGACCTACCAAAGACGATATTACCAAACAGACCTTATGTAAATACTTCCATACGGAACTGGTTTTTAACGAAGAAGTATTCGAAAACGTAAAACGGGTACTGGCAGGAAAAATACCAATGAATGCACTCAATAAAAGCCAGGCAATGGTCCCGAAAGATTGTATGGTAATAAATAACCCTGTGGGAAGTGCTTCTGTCAGTTGGTTCGAGAGGGATGGCAAGGTACTTGTTTCCATGCCGGGCGTTCCACAAGAGATGATTGCTGTGATGACAGAAAGCGTGTTACCTAAGCTGCACGATAGGTTTCAAACGGATGTTATTATGCATCAAACATTTCTCGTACAGCACTATCCGGAATCTGTATTAGCCGAAAAGTTAGAATCGTGGGAGAACGCTTTACCGGAATGCATTAAATTGGCATATCTACCCAAACTTGGCATTATTCGTCTTAGACTGACAGGACGAGGACAAAACAGAGAAGAAGTAAAAGTTCTTCTTGAACGTGAAAAGTTAAAATTAGAGGAAATACTTGGTGAAGATATTTTCAGTGAAGAAGATACATCATTGGAGGTTATAGTCGGTGAGCTTTTAAAAAAGAAGAAATTGACCGTTTCCACCGCAGAAAGTTGTACCGGGGGCAGTATTGCCGCACGGTTGACTTCCATCGCCGGCAGTTCTGAATATTTTAATGGAAGTATAGTGGCCTACTCTAATGAAGTGAAAATGGGGCTTTTGCACGTTTCCTCCGAAACTTTGGAACAATATGGAGCTGTCAGTGAGGAAACTGTGATTGAAATGGTAAAAGGTGCGATGAAAGCATTAAAAACAGATTGCGCTGTTGCTACTTCAGGGATAGCAGGCCCTGGAGGTGGTACTCCGGAAAAGCCGGTGGGAACTGTTTGGATAGCTGCTGGTTATAAAAACGAAATTCATACTTACAAGCAAGAAACAAACCGCGGAAGAAGCATGAACATTGAAAGAGCTGGCAATAATGCCCTATTAATGCTCCGTGATTTACTCAAATAAAGAAAAAATAGGTGCCTGAAAGTGAATTATTTTAAGAAATTCTTGTTTTATACGGATAAAAGTGCTTACTTTGCGTCCTGTTTGAAATAAGTATAGATATAAAACTATAAAAATAAGATAGAAATGTCGAAGATTTGTCAAATTACCGGAAAGAAAGCCATGATTGGCAACAATGTTTCACACTCAAAGAGAAGAACTAAAAGAACCTTTGATTTGAACTTGTTTAACAAAAAGTTCTATTATGTAGAACAGGATTGTTGGATCAGCCTTAGCCTTTGCGCTAACGGGTTGCGTATTATCAACAAAAAAGGACTGGATGCTGCGCTGACTGAAGCAGTGGCTAAAGGTTATTGTGATTGGAAAAGCATTAAAGTAATCGGCTAAACGTAGAGGAGAAAACTTACAATGGCAAAGAAAGCAAAAGGTAACAGAGTACAAGTGATTCTGGAATGTACAGAACACAAAGACAGTGGAATGCCGGGAACATCTCGTTATATCACAACTAAGAACAGAAAGAATACTACAGAAAGACTTGAGTTGAAAAAATACAACCCAATTCTGAAGAGAGTAACAGTACACAAGGAAATTAAATAATAAAAGTAGTATAACCCATGGCAAAGAAAACAGTAGCAAGTTTGCACGAAGGTTCAAAAGAAGGTCGTGCTTATACCAAGGTTATCAAAATGGTAAAATCTCCGAAAACTGGAGCATACGTTTTTGATGAACAAATGGTTCCGAACGAAAAAGTACAAGACTTTTTCAAAAAATAATCGAAATAGCATATACGCTATAACTGCAAAATCCTCTCGTTGGTGAACAATGAGGGGATTTTTTATTGCTTCTTTTTTTTACTTTTCCAATCCTTTGTTATATCTTTGTAGCAAATGTATTATACAAACAAGTGTCAATATGGGATTTTTTAGTTTTTTTTCAAAGGAGAAGAAGGAAACTTTAGATAAAGGATTATCTAAAACCAAAGAGAGCGTATTCAGTAAGATTGCTCGTGCTGTGGCTGGTAAGTCAAAAGTAGACGATGAAGTATTAGATAATCTGGAAGAAGTACTGATCACATCTGACGTAGGTGTAGAAACAACTTTAAATATTATCAAACGCATCGAGAAACGCGCTGCGGCTGATAAGTATGTGAATACTCAAGAACTGAATCTTATATTACGTGACGAAATAGCAGCTTTACTTACCGAAAACAACTCGGATGATGTAGCTGATTTTGACGTACCCATCACAAGGAAACCTTATGTAATTATGGTTGTGGGAGTGAATGGAGTAGGGAAGACTACAACTATCGGCAAGCTGGCTTATCAATTCAAAAAAGCAGGCAAATCGGTTTATTTGGGAGCAGCCGATACTTTCCGCGCTGCAGCCGTAGAACAGTTAATGATTTGGGGAGAACGGGTAGGGGTTCCTGTTGTCAAACAGAAAATGGGAGCGGATCCTGCATCTGTGGCTTATGACACTCTTAGTTCTGCCGTTGCCAACAACGCAGATGTGGTTATAATCGATACAGCCGGTCGCCTGCATAATAAGGTGGGCTTGATGAACGAGCTGACCAAAATCAAGAATGTGATGAAGAAGGTCGTGCCCGATGCACCGGATGAAGTTTTATTGGTATTGGACGGTTCCACCGGACAAAATGCATTCGAACAAGCCAAACAATTCACTCTGGCAACCGAAGTAACTGCTATGGCTATCACTAAACTTGACGGAACCGCTAAAGGTGGTGTTGTGATTGGTATTTCCGATCAATTCAAGATTCCTGTTAAATATATCGGGTTAGGTGAAGGTATGGAAGACCTGCAAGTATTCCGTAAAAATGAATTCGTTGATTCCTTGTTTGGAGAGAACGCATGAAAAGAAAGAGAATAGATATTATCACTTTAGGATGCTCTAAAAACTTGGTTGACTCCGAACAGTTAATGCGCCAACTGGAAGAAGTCGGATATAGCGTAACCCATGATACTGAAAATCCACAAGGAGAAATTGCAGTAATCAATACGTGTGGCTTTATTGGTGATGCCAAAGAGGAGTCCATAAATATGATTCTGGAGTTTGCTGAAAGAAAGGAAGAAGGGGATTTAAAGAAACTTTTCGTGATGGGTTGTCTTTCCGAACGTTATCTGAAGGAATTGGCTGTTGAAATTCCGCAAGTAGATAAATTTTATGGCAAGTTCAATTGGAAGGAGCTTTTACAAGATTTAGGAAAGGTCTATCATGATGAGTTATATATCGAACGGACATTGACAACTCCCCAGCACTATGCTTACCTGAAAATTTCAGAAGGGTGTGACCGCAAATGTTCTTATTGTGCCATTCCCATTATTACAGGACGCCATATCTCCAAACCGATGGAGGAAATTTTGGACGAAGTACGATACCTGGTATCGCAAGGCGTGAAAGAATTTCAGGTGATCGCACAGGAATTGACTTATTATGGAATCGATCGGTATAAGAAGCAAATGCTTCCGGAACTGATTGAACGTATTTCCGATATCCCTGGCGTGGAATGGATTCGGTTGCATTATGCCTATCCGGCACATTTCCCAACGGATTTATTCCGGGTTATGCGTGAACGCGATAATGTATGTAAATATATGGATATTGCTCTTCAGCATATCAGTGACAATATGTTGCAATTAATGCGTCGGCAAGTGAGCAAAGAGGATACTTACCGATTGATTGAACAATTTCGTAAAGAAGTGCCGGGCATTCACCTGCGAACAACTTTAATGGTAGGGCATCCCGGAGAAACCGAGGAAGACTTCGAAGAGCTTAAAGAGTTTGTGCGCAAAGTACGTTTTGATCGGATGGGAGCTTTCGCATATTCCGAAGAAGAGGGAACCTATGCTGCAGAAGCATACGAAGACTCTATTCCACAAGAGGTTAAACAGGCCAGACTTGATGAATTAATGGATATCCAGCAAGGTATTTCGGCTGAATTGAGTGCAGAAAAAATCGGTAAACAGATGAAAATTATCATCGACCGTTTGGAAGGAGATTATTATATTGGACGAACAGAATTTGATTCACCGGAAGTAGATCCGGAAGTGCTGGTTAAGCGTTCAGAGAGAGAACTTAAGATCGGACAGTTTTATCAGGTAGAAGTGACGAATGCAGACGATTTTGATTTATATGCAAAGATTATAAATGACTATGAATAATAAGGAATTTACATCCGAACTAGCGGAAAGATTGGGATACACAATCAAGGATACTTCCGAATTGATGGGTTCTTTGTTGTCCAGTATGACACAAGAATTGGAAGAAGGTAATGTGATTGCAGTTCAAGGATTCGGCTCTTTTGAAGTTAAAAAGAAAGCGGAACGAATTTCAATCAACCCGGCAAGCAAACAACGCATGTTGGTTCCACCCAAATTAGTGCTATCTTATAGACCTAGCAATACATTGAAAGATAAGTTTAAATAAATAATTTCCCGTTATGAATGAAAGACTAACAATTCAAGACCTTACTGACTTATTGGCAGCCAAACATAGCATGACCAAGAAAGACGCCGAAGCGTTTGTTAAAGAGTTTTTTCTCTTGATAGAACAAGCTTTGGAGAACGAAAAGACTGTAAAAATCAAAGGATTGGGAACTTTCAAACTTATTGATGTAGATAGCCGGGAAAGTGTCAATGTCAACACAGGAGAACGTTTCCAGATAAAGGGACATACAAAAGTCTCATTTTCTCCGGATGCGAATCTAAGAGATACAATAAATAAGCCTTTCGCGCACTTTGAGACTGTTGTATTGAATGAAAATACAATTTTGGAAGATACTCCGATAGAAGATACAGAGGAAGAAGAAGCAGGTGAGGAAGCATCAGCACAAACTGTATTGAATGAGATTGGTGAGAATACGGCCTCCCTTGTAACAGAGGAATATGAAAGCACTGATGATGAGCTTTCAGAAAAAGAGTTGATTCAGGAAGAGCAAATAACTGCTCAACCATCTGTGGAAGACTTCATTGAGGAACCTGTTATTGTTGAGAATGTATCTATGGTAGAAGAATCTATTGAGCCATCCTCTCATATAGAGCCTAAAGAGACCAGTACAGAAACTGATATCGAAGAAAAAGTCGAACAGCTGGAAGATGAAGAAGTCCCGGAGGAGGAAGTTGCAATGGTAGAACAACAACCAGCAGCACCTATAATAGAAGAAAAAGAGGAGATCACTGCCGAGAAAATTATAGAACAAGAGCTTATGAAAGCAAATCTGCAACCTGTGGCTCCTATAATACCTCCTGCTAAAAAAGAAACGATAAAACCGGTCAAATCAGAACAAGTATCCCAACCGGCTTCTAAAAAAACAGCTCCAGTAAAGGAAAAATCTCCTGTACCTTATTTAATAGCCGTTATTGTAATCGTTTTGTTATTATGTGGAGGTGTTATCCTGTTTATTTATTACCCGGATTTATTTTCTTCTTCATCTGACAAGAATGCGCTGGATATGCCACCTGTGACAACTCAACCCGTTCAACCGGAAACACAACTTTCCGATACAATTGAACGGAAGGATACCATAAAGGAAATAACTCCTGATGCACCTAAAGTTGTTATGCCCACACCACCTGTTACTCAAAAAGAAGAAACTGTTCCTACCAAAGCAGAACCCCAGACAGCCCCACAGCAACCCGCTACATCTGCTTATTTGGATTCAGCATCTTATAAAATTACAGGAACCAAAACGAAATATACAATCAAAGAAGGAGAAACTTTGACTAGGGTTTCCTTGCGTTTTTATGGTACAAAAGCAATGTGGCCATACATTGTGAAGCACAATCCGAAGGTTATTAAGAACCCCAATAACGTACCATATGGCACAACAATTGAAATACCGGAACTTACAAAAGAATAAATAGCAATAATCCATTCACCCGATCATGCAAATCCTGTATTGATCGGGTGAAATGTTATGGATGTACAAAAGCGTATGAAAGTACCTTAATCTAAAGATTTCGCATTGTTTTTTAATAAAAATTAGTTGCAATCGTTAATTATATGGCGTACTTTTGGAGGCAAAATAAGAAGCCTTACAACACACAGGAAAGGCTTACATAAAATAAAAGGGATTTAAATAATAAAATATTAAGTATTTATGGCTGAATCAATTGATATCCGCGAGCTAAATGAGCGGATTGAAAGACAAAGTGCTTTCGTTACCAATCTTACGACAGGGATGGACCAAATCATTGTTGGTCAGAAACATTTGGTTGAATCACTGCTTATCGGATTACTTTCCGATGGTCACGTTCTTTTGGAAGGTGTGCCTGGTTTGGCGAAAACTTTGGCTATTAAAACACTCGCTTCTCTGATTGATGCGAAGTATAGCCGTATCCAGTTTACGCCGGACTTATTGCCTGCCGACGTTATTGGTACAATGGTTTACAGTCAGAAAGATGAATCTTTTAAAGTGCAGCGGGGACCAATTTTCGCAAACTTTGTATTAGCTGATGAAATCAACCGTGCTCCTGCCAAAGTACAGAGTGCTTTGCTGGAAGCAATGCAGGAACGTCAGGTTACTATTGGTAAAGAAACATTCATATTACCGGAACCTTTCCTTGTACTGGCTACTCAGAACCCTATCGAACAAGAAGGTACTTACCCGCTTCCTGAAGCACAAGTTGACCGTTTCATGCTGAAAGTTGTCATTGATTATCCGAAGCTGGAAGAAGAAAAACTGATTATTCGCCAAAATATCAATGGTGAGAAGTTCAATGTGAAGCCTATTCTCAAAGCGGATGAAATTATTGAAGCACGTAAGGTTGTTCGTCAAGTGTATCTGGATGAGAAGATTGAACGTTATATTGTAGATATTGTATTTGCAACCCGTTTCCCTGAAAAATATGACCTCAAGGAACTGAAAGATATGATCGGATTCGGAGGTTCACCTCGTGCATCTATCAATCTGGCTTTGGCTGCTCGTACGTATGCATTTATCAAGCGTCGCGGTTACGTAATTCCGGAAGATGTACGCGCTGTAGCACATGATGTTCTCCGCCATCGTATTGGATTGACATACGAAGCTGAAGCTAATAATATGACTTCGGACGAAATCATCAGTAAGATTCTGAATAAGGTTGAAGTGCCCTAATTTGTAGTTATAATACAGTCAATAAGTAGTCATTAATATCTATACATGACTACTTAACTACTTACTACTTAACTACTGTATAAATGGAAACAAGTGAAATACTAAAAAAAGTTCGCCAAATTGAAATAAAGACACGAGGATTGTCTAACAATATCTTTGCAGGCCAATATCATTCGGCTTTCAAGGGTAGGGGTATGTCATTTTCGGAAGTCCGTGAGTATCAGTTCGGCGATGATATACGTGACATAGACTGGAATGTGACTGCGCGCTTCAATAAACCTTATGTGAAAGTGTTTGAAGAAGAACGTGAACTGACAGTTATGTTAATGGTCGATGTTTCCGGAAGTTTGGAATTTGGTACGATCAAGCAGTTGAAGAAAGATATGGTGACGGAAATCGCTGCCACGCTTGCTTTCTCTGCTATTCAGAACAATGATAAAATTGGTGTGATTTTCTTTTCAGACCGGATAGAAAAGTTTATTCCTCCCAAGAAAGGACGTAAACATATCTTATATATTATCCGCGAATTGATTGATTTTCAGCCGGAAAGCCGTCGTACAAATATTCGTCTTGCCTTAGAATATTTGACAAACGTGATGAAAAGACGTTGCACCGCATTTATCTTATCAGACTTTATTGATCAGGACAGCTTTAAGAATGCACTGACCATTGCTAATAGAAAACATGATGTAGTAGCATTACAAGTGTACGACAGGAGGGTTAGTGATCTTCCCCCAGTAGGACTGATGCGAATCAAAGATGCGGAAACTGGACATGAACAATGGATCGACACCTCTTCCAAAGCTGTACGCCGGGCACATCGTGACTGGTGGATACAAAAGCAGACTGAACTTAACGATACTTTCACTAAAAGTAACGTGGATGCTGTATCTGTCAGAACCGACCAGGATTACGTAAAGGCATTGTTGAATTTATTTGCCAAACGAAATTAATGGAATCAAAGATGAATAGAAATATTATTCTGATAGCATTATTAGCTCTATTGTCTGTAGGCAAAGCAGCAGCACAGTCTGTCACGGTAGAAGCAAAAATTGATTCATTGCAGATACTGATTGGCGAACAGGCGAAAGTGCAATTGCAAGTAGCCATGGATGCTAAACAGCGTGCTATTTTTCCTGCTTACACCGATACATTAGTAAGAGGTGTGGAAATTATAGAAACAGTCAAACCGGATACTCAATTCCTGAATGATCGCCAACGAATGTTGATTACTCAAGAATACATTATCACTTCTTTTGACTCTGCTCTATATTATCTACCACCAATGCCGGTTACCGTAGATGATAAAGTATATAAATCCAAAGCTCTGGCATTGAAAGTATATTCGATGCCGGTTGATACATTACATCCGGACCAGTTCTTTGGGCAGAAACCTGTGATGAAAGCTCCTTTTGCGTGGGAAGACTGGTATGGATTAATTGCTTGTTCATTCCTGGCTTTACCTTTGCTTGGTTTACTGATCTATCTCATTATTCGTATACGTGATAATAAACCTATTATCCGTAAAATAAAAGTTGAACCTAAATTGCCGCCACATCAGGCTGCAATGAAAGAGATAGAACGTATCAAAACAGAGAAGGTATGGCAGAAAGGACAATCGAAGGAGTATTATACCGAACTAACGGATACACTTCGCACCTATATTAAGGACCGTTTCGGATTTAACGCATTAGAAATGACTTCTTCTGAAATAATTGACCAGCTATTGGAGTTGAATGATAAAGAGGCTATATCAGACTTGAAACTTTTGTTCCAGACCGCTGATTTAGTTAAGTTTGCCAAACATGATCCTCAGATGAATGAAAACGATGCTAATTTAATTAATGCCATCGATTTTATCAATGAGACAAAACAACCGGAAGAGGAAAACCAGAAACCGCAACCAACGGAAATCACTATCATTGAGAAACGTTCTTTACGTGTTAAAGCTATGCTGATTTGCGGAATTGCACTGTTATCAGCAGCACTGATTGGTACCTTTATATATATAGGTCTGCAGTTATACAATCTTTTTGTATAAAGAGTGTATAACTTAATACTAAATAGTAAACTGTTAAATCATAAATAAAATGGTTTTTGCCAATATTGAATATCTGTTTTTGCTATTATTGCTTATACCATATATTGTATGGTATATCCTGAAACAAAAGAAAAGTGAAGCAACCCTTCAAATTTCAGATGCTCGGGTATATGCACATACACCTAAAAGTTATAAGAACTATTTGTTGCATGTTCCATTTCTACTGCGCTGCATTGCTTTGGTGTTGGTTATCTTGGTTCTTGCACGCCCGCAAACTACTAACAAGTGGCAGAACAGTGAAATAGAAGGAATTGATATTATGCTGGCTATTGACGTTTCTACCAGTATGCTGGCTGAAGACTTAAAGCCAAACAGACTTGAAGCTGCCAAAGATGTAGCTGCTGAATTTATCAACGGACGCCCCAATGATAATATCGGTATTACATTATTTGCAGGAGAAACTTTCACTCAATGTCCGTTGACTGTAGACCATGCCGTATTGTTGGATATGATACATAATATTAAATGCGGCCTTATCACTGACGGTACTGCGGTTGGTATGGGTATTGCTAATGCTGTGACTCGCTTAAAAGATAGCAAAGCGAAATCTAAAGTTATTATCTTATTGACGGATGGTACTAATAATAAGGGAGATATTTCGCCTATGACAGCGGCAGAAATAGCAAAAAGCTTTGGTATTCGTGTATATACCATCGGAGTAGGTACCAATGGAATGGCTCCTTATCCTTATCCAGTCGGAAATACGGTGCAATATGTAAGTATGCCGGTAGAAATTGATGAAAAGACATTGACAGAGATTGCCGGAACGACAGATGGTAACTATTTCCGGGCTACGAGCAACTCGAAGCTTAAAGAAGTATATGAAGAAATTGATAAACTGGAAAAGACGAAACTGAACGTAAAAGAGTACAGTAAACGAGACGAAGAGTATCATTGGTTTGCTTTAGCAGCTTTCCTCTGTGTCTTGTTGGAAGTACTACTACGCAATTCGGTACTCAAGAAAATTCCATAAGAATGTTTGTCAATCGTTATTTGTCAATCATAAAATAGTAAGAAGATGTTTCGATTTGGAGAACCTACATATTTATACTTATTGCTGCTATTACCTTTTTTAGCAGCTTTCTACTTGTATTCCAACTACAAGAGAAGAAAGAATATCCGACGCTTCGGAGACCCGACTTTATTGGCTCAATTAATGCCTGATGTATCCAAATATCGTCCGGATGTAAAATTCTGGATTATTTTTGTTGCTATTGGCTTGTTCTCCGTATTATTAGCACGCCCCCAATTCGGTTCTAAGCTGGAAACGGTTAAGCGTAAAGGAGTAGAGGTAATTATAGCTTTGGATATTTCAAACTCTATGCTAGCCCAAGATGTACAGCCTAGCCGTCTGGAAAAAGCAAAAAGATTAATTTCCAGATTAGTGGATGAACTTGACAATGATAAGGTAGGTATGATTGTATTTGCAGGTGACGCTTTTACTCAACTACCAATTACAAGCGACTATATTTCCGCTAAGATGTTTTTAGAGTCCATCAATCCTTCGTTGATTTCTAAACAGGGTACAGCTATCGGGGAAGCAATCAATTTAGCAGCTCGTAGTTTCACTCCGCAAGAAGGGGTAGGACGTGCTATTATTGTTATTACTGACGGTGAAAATCATGAGGGTGGTGCAGTGGAAGCCGCCAAAGCCGCTGCAGAAAAAGGTATTCAAGTAAGTGTATTGGGAGTAGGTATGCCTGATGGTGCCCCCATTCCGGTAGAAGGTACGAATGATTATCGCCGCGACCGGGAAGGTAATGTGATTGTTACCCGTTTGAATGAAGCTATGTGCCAGGAAATTGCTAAGGAAGGAAAAGGTATATATGTACGAGTAGACAACTCTAATTCAGCCCAAAGAGCTATTAATCAAGAAGTGAACAAAATGGCGAAGTCTGATGTAGAGTCAAAAGTATATACAGAGTTTAACGAACAATTCCAAGCTATTGCATGGGTTATTCTACTATTGTTATTGGCAGAAATCTTAATTTTGGACCGCAAGAATCCTTTATTTAAGAACATTCACCTGTTTTCTAATAAGAAATAGTTATACGTATGTTAAAAAGTAAATATATTCTATTCGCTGTATTTCTGCTAGCGACAGCCGGTGTCTCGGCTCAGAAAGCAGAACGCGACTATATCCGTAAGGGAAACCGTCTGTTTAATGATAGTGTATTTGTTGACGCAGAGGTAAACTACCGGAAAGCTCTGGAAGTAAATCCCAAGTCTACAGTATCTATGTACAATTTGGGAAATACTCTTTCGCAACAGCAAAAGTTTCAGGATGCCATGGAACAATACGTATCGGCCAGCAAAATTGAAAAGGATAAAATGAAGCTCGCCCATATCTACCACAATATGGGAGTACTTTTCCAAGCTGGTAAAGATTATGCAAAGGCTGTGGACGCCTATAAAATGTCATTGCGTAATAATCCTGCCGATCATGAAACCCGGTACAATTTGGCTCTTGCACAGAAAATGTTGAAAGATCAACAAAATCAGCAGAATCAAGACCAAAATCAGGATCAGAATAAAGATCAACAAAAGCAAGATCAAAAACAAGACCAGAATAAAGACAAGCAGAAAGATCAGAAACAAGATGAAAAGAAAGATCAGCAGCAACCACCGAAGTCAGAAAAAAAACAAGATAATCAGATGTCAAAGGAGAATGCTGAACAATTGCTGAATTCTGTAATGCAGGATGAAAAAGATGTGCAAGACAAAGTGAAAAAGCAACAAAAAGTTATGCAAGGTGGTCGCTTAGAAAAAGATTGGTAATATAAAGTTGATGATATAAATTTCATAAGCAATGAAAAAACTGATTATTATATTGATGGCATTGATAGCATATAGCACTCAGATGCTTGCTGATAAAGTGTCTTTTACTGCTTCTGCTCCTGACGCAGTGGTAGTAGGTGACCAGTTCAGGCTGTCGTATACTGTTACTACACAAAAAGTGAAAGATTTCCGGGCACCATCGATCAAAGGTTTTGATGTGTTGATGGGGCCAAGCCGTTCACAACAAAGTAATACTCAAATAGTAAATGGTAATGTTACGTCTACTAGTAGTATTACATTCACATATATATTAATGGCAAATAATGCCGGAGAATACACAATACCCGGTGCCTCAATTATTGCTGATGGCGATCAAATGGTATCAAATTCAGTAAGGATTAAAGTATTGCCACAAGATCAAGGTAGTAGCAATAGTAGCAGTAGCTCTTCTACACATTCCTCATCTGGTACAGGGGTCTCTAACCAAGACTTGTTTATTACAGCAAGTGCCAGTAAAACGAATGTGTACGAACAGGAAGCATTTGTCCTGACCTATAAAATATACACCAGAGAATCCAATTTACAACTGAATAATGCAAAGTTACCCGACTTTAAAGGTTTCCATTCTCAAGAAATCGAAATGACTACAAATGCGAGATGGACTCCGGAACATTATCAGGGACGTAATTACTATACGACAGTTTATCGTCAGTTCGTTCTCTTCCCGCAACAATCAGGAAAACTATATATTGATCCTGCTCAATTCCAGATGACAGTTGGTAAACCTGTACAATCTGATGATCCTTTTGATGCTTTCTTCAATGGAGGAAGTAATGTCATTGAAATAAAAAAATCAATTTCCACCCCTAAAATAGCAATAAATGTAAATCCGCTTCCTGCAGGTAAACCGGCAGATTTCTCCGGTGGAGTGGGAGAGTTCAATATTTCTTCATCTATCAACAACAAGGAACTGAAAACCAATGATGCTATTACTATTAAACTAGTAATATCCGGTACAGGTAACCTGAAGTTAATTTCTAATCCAGAAATTAAATTCCCAGATGATTTTGAAGTATACGATCCCAAAGTAGACAATCAAGTCAGATTAACCCGGGAAGGACTTACAGGTAATAAGGTTATCGAATATTTAGCAATTCCGAGACATGCTGGAACATATAAGATTCCAGGAGTATCTTTCAGTTATTTTGATATTCGCTCCAAATCTTATAAAACGCTGAAAACAGAAGAATATGTAATAAACGTTGAGAAAGGTGTGGGTAATGCAGATCAAGTAATTGCTAATTTCACTAATAAAGAGGATTTGAAAGTATTAGGTGAGGACATCCGTTACATCAAACAAAACGAAGTTACTCTCCAGCCTAAAGGAAGTTTCTTCTATGGTTCAATGACATATTGGCTATTCTATATCATTCCGGCTCTTGCCTTTATTATTTTCTTTATTATTTATCGTAAGCAAGCTGCTGAAAATGCGAACGTAGCTAAAATGCGTACGAAGAAAGCCAATAAAGTAGCAACAAAACGTATGAAGTTAGCTGGAAAATTACTCTCAGAAAATAAGAAAGATGCTTTCTATGATGAAGTTTTAAAGGCACTGTGGGGATATATAAGTGACAAACTGAATATTCCGGTATCTCGTTTATCTAAAGATAATATTGAAGAGAAGCTAAGAAATCATGGAGTAAATGAGGAACTAATCAAAGAATTCCTGAATGCATTGAATGACTGTGAATTTGCCCGGTTTGCTCCAGGTGATGAAAATCAAGCCATGGATAAAGTTTATTCTTCTTCAATAGAAGTAATAAGCAAAATGGAGAATTCGATAAAACATTAACCCAGAAGAGATTGTGTCATGAAAAAGATATTATTTTTTATATTATTATCAATGTCACTTACTTGTTTTGCACAAGATTCGTTAAACATTGATTCTAAACAAACCAATGGAGCTGATTCTATCCACGCTTCACACACCACATTTTCCAGTAACACACTGGAAGATGCCACAAAAGCTGAAGGCGATTCCGCATATATAAAAGAAGATTATGCAGCAGCTATTCAAATATATGAAGCATTATTAAAAAATGGAGAAGCTGCTGACGTTTATTACAATCTGGGAAATAGTTATTATAAAATAGGAGAGATAGCGAAAGCTGTTTTAAATTATGAGCGTGCCTTGTTATTGCAACCTGGAAATGGCGATATACGTGCTAATCTTGAAGTGGCACGCGCAAAGACAATAGACAAAGTTGAGCCTGTTCCTGAAGTGTTCTTTGTTTCATGGATCAAATCTCTGACAAATAGCATGAGTGTAGATGCATGGGCCACATGGGGTATTGTATCCTTTATTCTATTGATTATAGCTCTTTACTTTTTTATATTCTCTAAACAGATTGTGTTAAAGAAAGTAGGCTTCATATTAGGAATTGTTTTTCTGATTGTCACCATTTGCTCTAATCTTTTTGCTTCACAACAAAAAGAACATTTAGTCAATCGAAATGAAGCTATAGTAATGAACCCAAGTGTAACAGTTCGAAGTACTCCAAGCGAGAGTGGTACCAGTTTGTTTATTCTGCATGAAGGGAGAAAAGTAAACGTCAAGGACAACTCTATGAAAGAATGGAAAGAAATTCGGTTGGAAGATGGAAAAGTAGGATGGGTACCAGCTTCCGCTATTGAAGTAATATAAAGGTCATTAATAGATTTTATAAATTCAAGAAAAAAAGATAAGCAAATAATTTGTTTTATCTTTTTTTTTTGCTTAAGTTTATAGCGTGATAAAAAAATCACATAGTATTAACCATTAAATTTATGAGACATGAGAACAATAACGTTTAATGAACTTCGTAAAATTAAAGATTCATTGCCTAGCGGTAGCATGCATAGAATAGCAGACGAACTTGGTTTGCACGTAGATACAGTGCGAAACTTTTTCGGAGGACACAATTTCAAGGAGGGAAAAAGTGTCGGAATACATCTTGAGCCCGGTCCAGATGGTGGGCTTGTAATGTTGGATGATACGACCGTTCTTGATCGGGCTTTAAAAATCCTAGATGAATTGAATATGAGTATGCAAAAAGAACAGGCTACCGAATCTGTGCAAGTTTAAAATATAACAAACTGAATCCCAATTGAATCAAACAATTGGGATTTCTTATTTGTTTTCACCTTATAAAATGTACATTTATGGAAGACAAATTAGTAACCCTAGCCATTCTGACATACACTAAAGCGCAGATCTTAAAGAATGTCTTGGAAAATGAAGGTATAGAAACATACATTCATAACGTAAATCAAATACAACCGGTTGTTTCTTCGGGGGTGCGTTTACGCATAAAGGAAAGCGATCTGCCACGTGCTTTGAAAATAACAGAAAGTTCTACATGGCTGTCTGAAAGTATAGTGGGAGAGAAGGAGCCCAAAACAGAAAATAAGTCAAATAAGATTTTAATTCCCGTTGACTTCTCTAATTATTCGATGAAAGCGTGTGAATTTGCATTTAACCTAGCAAAAACAGAAAATGCTGAAGTCATTTTGTTGCACGTCTATTTTACGCCTATATATGCTTCATCATTACCATATGGAGATGTTTTCAATTACCAGATTGGAGATGAAGAATCCGTAAAAACGATTATTCAGAAAGTTCATTCTGACCTCAATGCCTTATCAGAAAAGATAAAAGAAAAAGTCACATCGGGTGATTTTCCCAATATTAAATATAGCTGTATCTTACGTGAAGGTATTCCAGAAGAAGAAATCTTAAGATATGCTAAGGAACAGCGTCCTATGGTTATCATCATGGGGACTCGGGGAAAGAATCAGAAAGATATCGATTTGATTGGCAGTGTAACTGCTGAAGTTATTGATAGAAGCCGCACAGCTGTACTGGCCATTCCCGAAAACACACCATTTAAACAGTTTAGTGAAGTAAAACGGATCGCCTTTATTACCAATTTTGATCAAAGAGATTTAATTGCTTTCGAAGCATTCTTTAATACTTGGAAATCATTCCATTTTTCTGTATCTTTAATACATCTTACTGATTCCAAAGATACCTGGAATGAAATAAAACTAGCAGGTATAAAAGAATATTTTCACAAGCAATATCCAGGGCTTGAAATTCATTATGATGTAGTAATGAACGATAATTTGCTAAAAGGGCTTGATCAGTATATCAAAGATAATCAAATAGATATAATCACTTTGACTTCTTACAAAAGGAATATATTTGCTCGGTTATTTAATCCAAGTATTGCTAGAAAAATGATTTTTCATTCTGATACGCCATTACTTATTATTAATAGCTGATCAGATCAAGCAAAAAACGGGCATTTACGATTATGGAATAATCAATATTATGTTTAATTAAAAAGGAGCAATGTTATTATATTGCTCCTTTTTAATTTTTATCAATTGAAGAAAAATACATATGTATTTTTTGATTATCTCTCCTCAATATGAATTATACGAAAAAAAGAAGGTTACTATTTCTAGCAACCTTCCCATATTTTTCAGACTTATAATTTTCCTGAAAACGATATTACTTCATCAGTTTATCGATTTCTTCAAATTCAGGTCCCATGTTCAAGTTATAGTAAACTCTATAAAGACCTTGTAACCATAAATCTTGTTGATCAGGTTTCAAAGCTCTAGCTTTTTCATAGAATGGTTTAGCTTCTTCGTAGAATTTCTTAACTACAGCCTGTGCTTCAGCATATTTAGGATCATTGATATCTGTTGTTGCTTTATCAGCATAATCCTGTGCTTTCATCAAATATACCAAGCCTACATTAGAGTATGCTTCTGCATATTCCGGATCAGCAGCAATAGCTTTCTTGTAGTATTCGATTGCATTATCATACTCTTTCATATTATGATAAAGATATGCTTTTACATACAAATACAACTTATTGTTCGGATCATTAGATAACATTCTGTCAGCAAACTCCATAGCTTTTGAAGCTTGATTAGAGCTATTATAATAATCAACCAAATTAGCAAAGAAATAATCATTTCCAGGGAACTTTAGGATACCCTCTTCCAAAGATTTAATCCAAGCAGCAGTATCACCTTTAGCTTTATAGGCATCAGCCATCAATTGCATTGCAAATTTACCTCCGTCCTTATCAGATAAAGCCATTGGGGCATATTTAATAATAGCATCTTTATCACCTACCCTATCAGCAGCCAATGTAGCATAATATGCAATTTGTGGGATAAGAGTATCATTCTTAGCCAATTCTTTATCAGCTAGCATCGGATACGAAGCTGATTCAACATATGTTGCAAAGAATTTCAAGGCTTCTTTATTCTTATCCAAGTTAAAATACTGAATACCACCATTAATCAAATTAGGACGTTCAGCCAACATACTTGAAGCATTTGCTTTCCGGTATTTGTTTTTAACTTTTCCCTTTTCATTAGGTATTTCCGCTAATTCATCACACTTAGTATAGTACTCATACATTTTCAGAATACTATTATACACTTTCAATGTATCATACGGTTTTTTCAAAAAAGCATTTTTCATTTGCTCTTCGTTGATACGTCTCTGAATAAATCCAGCAACGTCCCATGTGTCAGCAAGATCCTTCGTTTCAGGATTCTTCATAGCTTCTTTAATAAGCTGCTCAGCCTGCTTAAAATTAGGTTTTACGTCATTAGCCATACTCTTTGCTTCTTTCACATTTTTCATCTGTGCGAATGAGAAGCTAACAGCCATCAATAAAACCATCGAAAATAATACTCTTTTCATGATTGTTGTTTGATTAATTATTAATATTATGTCTATTCCTCGATTTCGTTGTTGCTTTCGTTTTCATTTACGTCTGCTACATCATCAATATCAGGAGCATCAGCATTCGGATCACTCACAATTGTTCCTTCTGCTTCTTCTGCCGGAATTTCATCTTCAAGACTTTCTGTCATAACCTTACATACCGAACCAATCTGGTCGTTACGTTTTTCTAAATTTATCAGACGGACACCTTGAGTAGCACGGCCCATAATACGAACATCAGCCACTTTCAAACGAATAGTGATACCAGACTTATTGATAATCATCAAGTCATTTTCATCAGTTACTGACTTGATTGTTACCAACTTACCTGTTTTTTCGGTAATATTCATGGTCTTCACACCCTTACCACCACGGTTCGTCTTACGATAGTCTTCTATTTCAGAACGTTTGCCATATCCTTGTTCGGAAACTACCATCACAGATTCTGTCTTCAAATCTTTGATACAAATCATTCCTACTACTTCATCCTGGCCATCATTATCCAATGTAATACCGCGTACACCTGTTGCTGTACGTCCCATTACACGAACTGCTGCTTCATGGAAACGAATTGCACGTCCATTACGATTGGCAATGATGATTTCATTGTTTCCATTCGTCATACGAACTTCAATAACACTGTCATCTTCACGGATAGTTATGGCATTTACACCATTCTGACGAGGACGAGAATACTGTTCTAGTAATGTCTTCTTTATTACCCCTTTCTTAGTACAGAACAATACATAATGGCTATTAATAAACTCAGAATCTTCCAAACTCTTCACACGCAAGTATGCAGTTACATTATCGTCCGAGTCAATATTCAACAAATTCTGAATAGCACGTCCCTTAGAATTCTTCGTTCCCTCAGGTATTTCATATACTTTCAGCCAATAGCACTTGCCTTTTTGTGTAAAGAACATCATCGTATTGTGCATGGTAGCAGGATAAATATGTTCTACAAAGTCTTCATCACGGGTCTCCGTACCTTTCGAACCTACACCACCACGATTTTGTGCACGGAATTCAGTCAACGGAGTACGTTTGATATAACCCATATGAGAAATTGTAATAATCATCTGATCATCTGCATAGAAGTCTTCCGGATTGAACTCTTCTGAAGAATAAACGATTTCAGAACGACGTTCATCTCCATATTTCGTTTTAACTTCCAACAATTCATCTTTCATTACCTGACGGCATACTTCATCATCAGCCAAAATACTTTCCAAATAAGCTATCTGCTTCATTATTTCTTCGTATTCCGCATGAAGCTGATCCTGCATCAGACCTGTCAATTGACGCAAACGCATTTCTACAATTGCGCGAGACTGAATTTCTGTCAGGTTGAATCGCTCAATCAAGCCTGCTATAGCGTCATTAGGAGTTTTTGCTGCACGAATGATACGAATTACTTCATCAATATTATCCGAAGCGATAATCAAACCTTCAAGAATGTGCGCGCGTTCTTTCGCTTTACGAAGATCGAACTGAGTACGACGAATAACAACTTCGTGTCTATGTTCGATGAAATATTTAATTAAATCTCTCAGATTCAACGTCTTTGGACGTCCATGAACCAAAGCAACATTATTTACGCCAAAAGATGTCTGCAAAGCTGTCATTTTATAGAGTTTGTTCAACACTACACTTGCATTTGCATCACGTTTGATGTCAATAACAATACGCATACCGTCACGGTCAGACTCATCGTTGGCATTTGAGATACCTTCTATTTTCTTATCATTTACAAGATCAGCTATATACTTAATCAACTCGGCCTTATTTACATTATAAGGGATCTCGGTTATTACGATCTTATCATGTGTCTGTCCGCTTTCGATTTCGGCTTTCGCACGCATAATTACACGTCCTCGTCCAGTCAAATATGCCTCGCGTACACCACTCACACCATATATAAACCCACCAGTAGGGAAATCTGGTGCTTTGACAAATTCCATCAGTTCCTCTACTGTAATTTCCGGATTATCAATATATGCTTCACATGCTTCAATTACTTCTGAAAGATTATGAGGAGGCATATTTGTAGCCATACCTACAGCGATACCGGATGCTCCGTTCACCAGAAGATTCGGGATACGTGTCGGCATAACTTTAGGTTCTACCAGCGTATTATCAAAGTTAGGCTCAAAATCGACGGTTTCCTTATACAGGTCATCCATCATTGCTTCACCCAACTTATTAAGACGAGCTTCTGTATAACGCATAGCAGCAGGGCTATCACCGTCTACAGAACCAAAGTTCCCCTGTCCATCTACCAAAGGATAACGCATTGCCCATTCCTGAGCCATACGCACCATTGCAAAATAAACAGAAGAATCTCCATGAGGATGGTACTTACCGAGTACCTCACCCACAATTCTGGCTGATTTCTTATAAGGTTTGTCTGAAGTATTGCCCAATTCCATCATTCCGTATAAAATTCTACGGTGAACAGGCTTAAATCCATCTCTAACATCCGGAAGGGCACGTGAAACGATGACCGACATGGAGTAGTCAATGTACGATGACTTCATTTCCTCCTCGATGTTAATCTTTATAATTCTGTCTTGTTCAAGCATTTAAAATGATTATTAATTATACATTCTACGGTTTGTGAAAAACCACGCTAAAGTACTACTTTTCCCCGATATACGAAAGTTTTTAGAAAGAAAGTTTTAGCATGACCGGGACGACAATTCATTAAACTTTAAAATTCGAAAATAAAAAGATAAAAACGATAAATATAATATGGAAAGATAGATAACATTGGTAAAAAAGAGCTGGATATTTGTTATACCTTATATATATAATGCAAATACACCGTTTTTATGGCACGCCATTTGTAGATATAAGAAATAAAGCAAATATTGCAATACAAACTTGATTAATGCGTATATTTGCCAGTGAATAACCCTTAGAAGAAAAGGAAAAGTATGAATAATCAATTCTCACAAAGAGTTTCCGACATTATCGTCTATAGTAAGGAAGAAGCGAATCGGTTGAGAAGTAGGTATATAGGCCCTGAGCACCTGCTTCTGGGAATCCTCCGTGACGGTGAAGGAAAAGCTATCGAGATATTGTCTAAACTCAACACCAATCTAGCTGCAATAAAGCAACAGATTGAAGCTCAACTGAAGGCAGAAGCTGATGATATGTTATTGCCTGATGCAGAGGTACCGTTATCTAATGATGCGGCAAAGATATTAAAAATGTGTATTTTAGAAGCTCGTGGAATGAAAAGTAACATCGCTGATACAGAACATGTATTATTGGCTATTTTAAGAGAAAAAAACAATATGGCCGCTTCTGTACTTGAAGCAAACGATATAAATTATGTGAAAGTACTGGAGCAAGCTACATTGCAGCCAGATATAAACTCTGGTATGGGTTTCACGGAAGACGATGATGATGACGAAGAAATGTCCTCTCCCCGTTCCGGCAGAGGTGGTTCGGACGAACGCCAACAGGCACAAACCGCTTCAAAAAAGCCGTCTAATGACACGCCGGTACTTGACAATTTCGGTACTGACATGACAAAAGCGGCAGAAGAAGGACGCTTGGATCCTGTTGTCGGCAGAGAGAGAGAAATCGAACGTTTAGCGCAGATCTTAAGCCGCCGCAAAAAGAATAATCCGATTTTGATTGGTGAGCCTGGTGTAGGAAAATCAGCGATTGTTGAAGGTCTTGCATTAAGAATCATTCAGAAAAAGGTTTCGCGGATTCTGTTTGATAAACGAGTGGTTGCTCTTGATATGACTGCTGTTGTAGCAGGAACCAAATATCGTGGACAATTTGAGGAACGTATTCGTTCCATTCTCAATGAATTACAGAAAAATCCGAATGTAATATTATTCATTGATGAAATCCACACGATTGTAGGCGCAGGTTCTGCGGCAGGTTCTATGGATGCTGCCAATATGCTAAAACCGGCATTGGCAAGAGGAGAAATACAATGTATCGGTGCTACCACTCTTGATGAATATCGTAAGAACATTGAGAAAGATGGCGCTTTGGAACGTCGTTTCCAAAAAGTAATAGTAGAACCGACTACCGCTGCCGAAACTTTGCAGATTTTGCGTAATATCAAGGATAAATATGAAGACCACCACAATGTGTATTATACGGATGAAGCATTGGAAGCATGTGTCAAGCTGACAGACCGCTATATCACAGATCGTAATTTCCCTGATAAAGCTATTGACGCTTTAGACGAAGCCGGTTCACGTGTACATCTTACCAATGTCAATGTGCCCAAAGAGATAGAAGAACAAGAAAAACTGATCGAAGAAGCCAAAAGCAAGAAAAACGAAGCTGTGAAATCGCAGAATTTCGAACTTGCAGCCAGCTTCCGTGATAAAGAAAAAGAGCTTTCTGTCCAATTAGATGAAATGAAAAAAGAATGGGAAGCCAATCTGAAGGAAAACAGGCAAACTGTTGATGCAGAAGAAATTGCCAATGTCATCTCAATGATGTCAGGCATTCCGGTACAACGGATGGCACAGGCTGAAGGTATCAAGCTCGCAGGTATGAAAGAAGATTTGCAGGCTAAAGTCATCGCACAAGATACAGCAATAGAAAAACTGGTTAAAGCTATTTTGCGAAGCCGTGTAGGGCTAAAAGATCCTAATAAGCCAATTGGTACATTTATGTTCTTAGGCCCGACAGGAGTTGGTAAAACTCACTTAGCAAAAGAGTTAGCCAAATATATGTTTGGTTCTGCTGATGCACTGATTCGTATAGATATGAGTGAATATATGGAAAAGTTCACTGTTTCACGCCTGGTTGGAGCACCTCCGGGATACGTAGGATATGAAGAAGGTGGCCAGCTGACAGAAAAAGTGCGCCGTAAACCATACTCGATTGTATTGCTTGATGAGATAGAAAAAGCACATCCGGATGTGTTCAACATCTTGCTTCAGGTTATGGATGAAGGTCGTCTGACTGACAGTTATGGCAGAATGGTGGATTTCAAAAATACTGTTATTATCATGACTTCCAATATAGGAACCCGTCAGCTGAAAGAATTTGGACGTGGCGTTGGTTTTGCGACACAAAGCCGCCTGGATGATAAAGAATTCTCGCGAAGCGTAATACAAAAAGCTCTAAATAAATCATTCGCGCCCGAATTTATCAATCGTGTAGATGAAATAATCACGTTTGACCAACTTTCTCTGGAAGCAATAACAAAGATTATAGACATAGAGCTGAAAGGATTGTATGATAGAATAGAATCTATTGGTTACAAGCTTGTTATTGAAGATAAGGCGAAAGAATTTATCGCCGGCAAAGGATATGACGTACAATATGGCGCCCGTCCTTTGAAGCGAGCAATTCAAACTTATCTGGAGGATGGCTTATCCGAGCTCATTATTTCCTCCTCTTTAAAAGAGGGAGATACTATTCAGGTATCTCTCAATGAAGAAAAAGGTGAATTGGAGATGAAAGTTGTCACTCCGGAATAAAATTATTTCCTGAATAAGAAAATAAAATAATATGCCATAATGTCAGACCTTCGGGTCTGGCATTTTTTTTGTCTCTATCTGAACAAACATCAATTAAAATTAATCAATAGATAAACTAAAAAATATACGTATTATGCAAAAAGGTAATATTGGGGTTACAACAGAGAACATTTTCCCTATCATTAAAAAGTTTTTGTACAGTGACCATGAGATTTTTCTGCGCGAGTTAGTATCTAATGCGGTAGACGCCACTCAAAAGCTGAATACGCTTGCTTCTATTGGCGAATTTAAGGGTGAACTGGGTGATTTAACCGTTCACGTTGAATTGGGCAAAGATACCATTACTATTTCCGACCGTGGTATCGGTTTGACTGCAGAGGAAATTGAAAAGTACATCAATCAAATAGCCTTTTCAGGAGCTAACGACTTCCTGGAGAAATATAAGAATGACGCAAATGCCATTATCGGACATTTCGGACTTGGCTTCTACTCTGCTTTTATGGTTGCAAAGAAAGTGGAAATTATCACTAAATCATACAGAGACGGTGCACAAGCCGTAAAATGGACTTGTGATGGCAGCCCTGAATTCACTATTGAAGAAATTGAAAAAGCTGATCGTGGATCAGACATCATCTTATACATTGATGATGACTGCAAAGAATTCCTCGAAGAAGCACGTATTTCCGAGCTTCTGAAGAAATATTGCAGCTTCCTTCCTGTTCCCATTGCATTTGGGAAAAAGAAAGAATGGAAAGACGGCAAACAGGTAGAAACAGCCGAAGATAATATAATCAATGATACCACTCCTTTGTGGACACGTAAACCTAGCGAACTTTCGGATGAAGATTACAAATCATTCTATAGTAAGTTATATCCAATGTCTGATGAACCACTATTCTGGATTCACCTGAATGTTGATTATCCATTCCATTTGACTGGTATCCTCTATTTCCCGAAGGTAAAGAGCAATATTGAATTAAATAAGAATAAGATTCAGTTATATTGCAACCAGGTATATGTTACGGACTCGGTTGAAGGTATTGTGCCGGACTTCCTGACTTTGTTACATGGCGTAATCGATTCTCCGGATATTCCGTTGAACGTTTCCCGTTCGTATTTGCAAAGCGACTCGAACGTGAAGAAGATTTCAACTTATATCACAAAGAAGGTTTCCGACCGTTTACAGTCTATATTCAAGAATGACCGTAAGCAATTTGAAGAAAAGTGGAATGATTTAAAAATATTTATCAATTACGGAATGCTCACACAAGAGGATTTCTATGATAAAGCGCAAAAATTTGCCCTTTTCACCGATACAAATGACAATCATTACACATTTGAAGAGTATCAGACTCTTATTAAAGATAATCAGACAGATAAAGATGGAAACCTAATCTATCTGTATGCAAATAACAAGGATGAGCAATATAGTTATATTGAAGCTGCCACCAACAAAGGATACAATGTTCTGCTCATGGATGGCCAGTTGGATGTAGCTATGGTGAGCATGCTGGAACAAAAACTTGAAAAATCCCGTTTCACTCGTGTAGACAGCGATGTCGTTGACAATCTTATTGTAAAAGAAGATAAGAAAGGTGAAACGTTGGAAGCCAATAAACAGGATGCAATCACAACAGCCTTCAAGAGTCAATTGCCTAAAATGGATAAAGTTGAATTCAATGTCATGACACAGGCATTAGGAGAAAATTCAGCTCCAGTCATGATTACTCAAAGCGAATATATGCGTCGTATGAAGGAAATGGCGAATATTCAGGCCGGAATGAGTTTCTATGGTGAAATGCCTGATATGTTTAATCTAATTCTGAATTCAGACCATAAGTTGATAAAACAGGTATTGAATGAAGAAGAAAGTGCTTGTCAGGCAGAAGTAGCTCCGATACTTTCTGAAATGGACAATGTCAACAAACAACGCAACGAGTTGAAAGACAAGCAGAAGGATAAGAAAGAAGAAGAAATTCCCACATCAGAAAAAGATGAACTAAACAATCTGGATAAGAAGTGGGATGATCTGAAAAGTAAGAAAGAAGCTATCTTTATCGGCTACGCAAGCAATAATAAAGTTATCCGCCAGCTGATCGATTTGGCCTTATTGCAAAACAATATGCTAAGAGGTGAAGCTTTGAATAACTTCGTAAAACGTAGCATAGAATTGATTTAATATCGCCCCTTTAAACATTACACATACTTCAAGAAAGAGCATTCAACGTTAAATACACGTTGTAATGCTCTTTTTCAATTTAAAACGATCGGTAAAATATCGATTAATTGAAAAGTATTGTATATATTTGAACACTTAATAGACAAAAAATTCAATTGTTTGATTTGGGTTATGAGAAAGATTTTTTTAGTGTTAATTACTTTATGGCTGATTATTCCGGCTATCCATGCCCAAAAAGTAGGACTTGTATTAAGCGGTGGTGGCGCCAAAGGGATGACACACATCGGTATCATTCGCGCTTTGGAAGAAAACAACATTCCTATTGATTACATTGCAGGCACTTCTATGGGAGCCATTATCGGTTCTTTATATGCTATGGGATACTCTCCTGACGACATGGTAGAACTTCTCAAGTCGGAAGACTTTAAACGATGGTATTCCGGAGAAGTGGAAGAGAAATATGTATATCACTTCAAAAAGAATCTTCCCACTCCCGAATTCTTCAATATTCGTTTTTCATTCAAAGACTCACTGAAAAGTTTGAAACCTCAATTCCTGCCTACCAGTGTTGTCAATCCGATTCAGATGAATCTCGTTTTCGTAGACCTATATGCACGTGCCACAGCTGCTTGTAAGGGAGATTTTGATAAACTTTTTGTTCCTTTCCGCTGCATTGCGTCCGATGTATACAACAAGAAACAATTAGTCATGAAGGAAGGAGATTTAGGAGATGCCGTCAGAGCTTCCATGAGCTTCCCATTCATGTTTAAACCTATTGAAATAGACAATGTATTAGCCTATGACGGAGGTATTTATAATAACTTTCCTACAGATGTCATGAGAGATGATTTTCATCCGGATGTCATCATAGGAAGCGTCGTGTCAACCAATCCCACTAAACCCAAAGAAAATGACCTCATGAGTCAAATTGAAAATATGGTGATGCAGAAAACCGACTATTCCATTCCGGACTCCATGGGGATTTTAATGACGTTCAAATATGACAATGTCAATCTAATGGATTTTCAACGCATTGACGAATTACACGATATAGGATATAATCGAACCATCAGCATGATGGATTCAATCAAAAGTCGTATCCATCGGCGTGTAAATCTGGACAATATACGTTTAAGAAGAATGGTATACCGGAGTAATTTTCCGGAGCTACGCTTTAAAAATATCATCATCGACGGAGCTAATCCACAACAACAAGTATATATTAAAAGAGAATTTCATAAATCAGACAACAAAGAATTCACTTATGAGGATTTAAAACAAGGTTATTTCCGATTGTTATCTGATAAAATGATTTCCGAAATTATACCACATGCAATTTATAATCCGGAAGACGATACCTACGATCTACATTTAAAGGTGAAATTAGAAAATAATTTTGCTGTGCGGTTGGGAGGAAATATATCCACTTCCAACTCCAATCAGATCTATCTGGGGCTTAGCTATCAGGATTTAAACTACTATGCCAAAGAGTTTATCCTTGACGGGCAACTCGGAAAAGTATATAATAACGTGCAGTTTATGGCAAAAATTGACTTCGCCACTGCCATTCCTACCTCATACCGCCTTATAGGCTCAATCAGTACTTTCGACTATTTCAAGAAAGACAAACTTTTCTCGCGAAATAACAAACCCGCCTTTAATCAGAAAGACGAACGTTTCTTAAAATTGCAGGTCGGATTACCTTTCCTTTCGAGCAAGCGAGCAGAGTTTGGGGTCGGAATTGCGAAAATAGAAGATAAATATTTTCAGAAAAGCGTCATTGACTTTGGAAATGACAAATTTGACAAAAGTCGCTATGATTTATTCGGTGGATCAATCAGCTTTAATGGAAGCACCCTAAATTCTAAACAATACCCTACACGTGGATACAGAGAAGCTCTTGTTGCCCAGATCTTCGTTGGAAAAGAGCGATTCTACCCAGGCGAAGGAAGTACCACCAACAACAATAATAAAGACCATCACTCATGGTTACAATTATCATACATGAAAGAGAAATATCATAATATGAGTGAACATTGGGTTTTAGGGTGGTATTTGAAGGCATTATATGCCTCTAAAAACTTTTCCGAGAACTATACGGCCACAATGATGCAGGCTGGAGAGTTTTCGCCCACGCTACACAGTAAATTGACCTACAACGAAGCCTTTCGTGCCAATCAATTTGTGGGAGCCGGTATTCGGCCTATTTACCGTTTAAACCAGATGTTCCATCTTCGGGGAGAATTTTATGGCTTTATGCCCATTTATCCAATCGAAAAAAACTCGTTGAATAAAGCATATTATGGAAAAGCTTTCTCCAAGTTTGAATATTTAGGAGAAATTTCTGTTGTATGTCAATTACCTTTTGGAGACATCTCTGCATATGTAAATCATTATAGCTCACCGAAAAGGGAGTGGAATGTCGGACTAAGTATAGGTTGGCAACTATTCAATTATCGGTTCATAGAATAATTTTCTACAAAAAAAGTCGTTGAAAAGCTTGCTAGTTCGGGAAAAGTCCGTATCTTTGCACCCGTTAAAACGAAATAATGGTCGCGTAGCTCAACTGAATAGAGTAGCTGACTACGGATCAGCCGGTTACAGGTTTGAATCCTGTCGCGATCACTTTTTTGAATTAACAAAATGGCCGCGTAGCTCAACTGAATAGAGTAGCTGACTACGGATCAGCCGGTTACAGGTTTGAATCCTGTCGCGGTCACTGAAAACTTACAAATTATAGGGTCGCGTAGCTCAACTGAATAGAGTAGCTGACTACGGATCAGCCGGTTACAGGTTTGAATCCTGTCGCGATCACTTAATCCTCTGCATTTTATGTGGAGGATTTTATTTTTCCCCCATTTCATCGAAGAAATCGGGGCTCAGTCTGAAACCTTGGGGGATTGCGTTAAAATTCTTATTTTTGCATCAT